>JBFHWX010000035.1:0-24316 GCA_041599275.1 Desulfobulbales bacterium
AAAAGCCTGGGCCGTCCTATCCGCGATCTCAGTACCTTTCTTGGTTTTTTCCACCGCCCCTTCGATCAACTCGGCGGTCTCCCGGGCAGCCTTGGCGCTGCGGGCCGCAAGGTTTCGGACCTCTTCGGCGACCACGGCGAACCCCTTGCCGTGCTGGCCGGCCCGGGCCGCTTCCACCGCCGCGTTCAGGGCGAGAAGGTTGGTCTGGAAGGCGATCTCGTCGATGGTCTTGATGATCTTTGAAATGTTCTGGCTCGACGCGGTGAGATCCTGCATGGAGCCGATCATCTCCTGCATGTAGACGTTGCCGTGATCGGCGGCCTGGCTGGCCTGGGCGGAGAGATCCCGGGCCGAGCGGGCCTTGTCGACGTTGTACTGGGTCTGGGTATGGACTTGGGTCATGGCGCTGCTGATTTCTTCCATGGAACTCGCCTGCTGGGTCGCCCCCTGGCTCAGGGTCTGGGCGGCGTCGGCCAGTTCCAGAGAGCCGGTGGCGATCTGGTTGCTGGCCACCTGTACCTGCTCGATGATGTCCTTGAGTCCGCTTTGCATGTTGCGGAGGGCCCGGCCCAGGTCGTCCTTGTCCGAGGCCAGGGCGATGTCGTTGGTGAGGTCGCCGTCGGCGATGGACAGGGCCAGTTGCCTGCGCAGGTCGAGGTTGTTGCCGAGGGCCTGGATGATCGAACCCAGTTCTTCTATTTCGCCATGGGCACCGAATATTTCGCAGGAACGGCAGTCTTCCCCCTTTCTGGCCCGCGGGCACATCTTCACCGCGGCAAAGGAGCCGCTGGTCACCCAGCAGTGGTCCACCTTGTTGTAGCTCGGGCATTCGGGGTGATTGCATTTTTTGAACGCCGAGCAGTTCACCGGGGTACCGGCCGGCATGGTTTCGCTGGTGTCGCCCAGGGAGATCTTGCCGATCACCCGCACCGCTTTCTTTAACGGATCGGCGATGCTGTGGGCAATGAAGTAACCGAACAGGAGGGCGGCAAAAACGCCGCTCACCGCCACCAGGCCAATGAGTGTGCGGTGGTGCTGGCCTTCTTTTTTCCCTTCAACACTCGTCTGCCGGGCAATGTCCTCGTTGTGGTAGTAGAGCTTGTCGATGGCCAGCAGGGCTTTCTTGAAATCTTCGTATCCTTTGCTGCTCAGTTCCGAGGCACTGTAGAGATGCGCCATGTCCTGCTGGACAAAGGCCAGGGCTTCGCCAAAGAGACCGTCAATGGCGCCCAGGGTCTGGGGGACCTCGGCGTCGAAAAGAAGGCGAGCCGCCTCGACCTCCTGCTGGTCGAGCAGGCCATTGATCTGTTCACCCAGCTTGTGAAGACGATTGTGGGGATCTGAGAATCTGGCGATCAACGCATTGAACGAGGCCACACCCGAATCATAGCCGTGCATCCATTTACCGAGGCCGCAGAGCTCCGGGTTGAGCTGTCCGGTGAAACGCGTACCCGTCGAGATCGCTTTGTCCAGGGCCGCCACCCATTTGACGTGGTCGAGCCGGCGGGAGACGAGGATCGTCTCGAGACGCGCCACGTCGCCCAGTACTACCTGATCGGTTTTCGCCACCGCCTCCTGCGAACTCTGGCGCCAGACGGCAAGGGCCGCTTCTGACTCCCGGTAAAAGTCTTTTTCGCTCTCCATTTTCGGCAGGGCCGCATACTGGGCCGCGCTCTGGTCATACTCCTGCCAGAGTGCGGTAAGAAGCTGCCGGTGTTCGGCGCGGGTGGCAATGGAGAGGTCGGCCCTGGCCAGGGCGCACTGCTCGCCGTTGATGGCCACCATCTTCTCCTTCACCGTGCCGATGCTGAGCACCGCCGGCAGGTTTCGTTCGGCCACATCGGTCAACTTGGCGCTGCAGTTGTCGATGCCATACCAGCCCACCAGGCCGACAATGCCGCAGAGCAGCGCGACGACGCTGAAGGAAACAGCAAGTTTTGGAAAAATTCCTTTGACGTTCAATTTCGGTTTCATGTGGAACCCCCCCCTTGAGGTTCGGTTCAGGATGTGCTTCCTGTCCCGTATTTCAGCGGTACAGCTCGGCTGGCTTTGTTTTTTTCTACCGGCCGGGTCTGGGTCTTGGTTGTTTTTCTATGTTTTCTCCATAAGTTCGTCCATGAGTTCTAAGAGTTGTTCGGGTCTGAAAGGCTTCTGGATCAACCAGGGTGCCGCCCCGTTCCCGAAGCCCCTTCGAACGGTGCACGGATCATAACCGCTCAGCACGATGCAGGTGGCGTGGCCGAAACCGTGCCGCAGGTCGCGCAACCAGCCAGCCAGATCGATGGCGGGCGATGTATGGTCGACAAGAATGAGATCGATTTTTCTACGGGACGGACCGTTCTCGGAAAAGGCCTCGCTCGTGTCCCCGGCCCGGGCGAGGGAGTGGCCCGCGGTACACAGGAAACGGTTCAGGGAATCGTGAAGATCCTTCTCCCGGGTGATGAGCAGAACGTGCATGGGAATCTCTCTCTTGCCGTGTGCTGCCTGGTCCGTGAAAGTGCTCGCGCCGTCTTCCCGTGGTGATCGAGAAAAATCGAGGACCACCGAAAGAACAAGGCACAAGGAAGAGCATCTGTTGCCTCATGGAAAGGCAAGGAATATGCCAAGCGAAGGAATACAGTGATTTTTGTGTTTTCTGTGTTATTTCGTGGTGTTGTCGCTTGCTGGCGGGAAGGGGGAGGGGTGTCCAGGAAAGGGGGAGTGCCTGAGCGAACGAACCAAAACGGCACTGTCATGTTGTATTAGACTGAAATTATTATTTTTTTGTAAATGCTCCAAAATGGAATGGTGGCCGAAAAGACAGGGGGCTGCTGCCGTTGGCCAAAGGGAAGTGGACTCAAGCGCCGTAGGAGTCGAGTTTCCGCCGCAGGGTGTTGAGGCCGATGTCGAGGATGCGGGCGCTTTGTGATTTGTTCTTGCCGGTGGCGGTGTAGACGCGGAGAATATGCTCGCGCTCGACTTCGGCCAGGGAACGCAACTCTTCCCGGCGGCAGGCCGTGCTCCTGGGGGGAGAGGAAGTGGGCATGGGAGCCCTTTCCACCAGGCCCGGCGGCAGGTGGTCGAGGGTAATGCACCGGCCCTCGGCAAGATGCACGGCCGATTCGACAAGAGCCATCAACTCCCGGACGTTTCCCGGGAAGTCGTACCGCTCGATGGCGTGCTTGGCCGGGTTGTCGATGCCGGAGCCGCCGAACCGGGCGATGAAGGCCTCGAGCAGCAGGGGAATGTCGCATGCTCTTTCCCGCAGCGGCGGCAGGTGCAGCCAGGCGCCCTGCAACCGGTAGAACAGGTCTTTGCGGAAAAGCCCCTGGTCGATGAGGGATGGCAGATTTTCGTTGGTGGCGGCGATGACCCTTGCGGTGGATTTCTGCGGCCGGCTGCTGCCGATCTTGAAAAATTCAGCCTCCTGGAGAAAACGCAGCAGCTTGCCTTGAAACGCCAGGGGCAGGCTGCCGATTTCGTCAAGGAACAGGGTGCCGCCTCCGGCACTTTCGATATGCCCCTGCCGTTCTCCCTGGGCGCCGGTAAAGGCTCCCCGGGTATGCCCGAAAAATTCAGCGTCGAAAAGCTCGCCGCCAAGGGAGGCCATGTTGACCGCCAGAAAGGGCCCGCTGCTCCGGCCCGAGGCGCCATGGATACCGCGGGCCAGCAGTTCCTTGCCGGTGCCGGATTCGCCGGTGACCAGCACCGGCGCGGTGCCTCGGGCATGGAGCTCGGCGGCGCGCAGCAGTTTCCGCATGGCCGGGTCGGTGGTGAGCAGAGGCTGGAACGGCGCGCCGGGCTGGAAATCATCGGTTTCCTGCTCCCTGCCGAGGGATACCAACCGCAGCAGGTCGCGTTTTTCAAGGGCCCGGCGCACGGTGTGCACCAGATCGTCGCGGCTCACCGGCTTGAGCAGGTAGTCGTAGCCGCCTTTCTTCAGGCAGCGGACCGCGGTTTCGGCGTCGTTCACCGCGGTAACCACAATGCACTCGGTTTCCGGATGCTGTTCCTTGATCCGTTCGAGCAGTTCCTCACCGCTCATCCCCGGCATGGTGAGATCGATGAGGGCGAGGTCGAAGGAAAAGCGGTCAGGTAGTAACCTGGCGATTTCAAGTGGATTGGAGAAAAGTGAAATATCTTTATGACCTTCCAGTAAAAGTGCCCTCCTGGTGCTGTCCAGGAAGGCCGTTTCGTCATCGATCACGGCAATGGCATAGCCCATTTTCTTTTTCTCTACTGTTTTTCAGGCGTGAGGATCTTTACGGCGATGCCGGGCCTTCCCCGGCGTCAGCCTGGGCAGGACGATCCGGAAGGTGGAGCCCTGCCCCTTGCTGCTTTCCACCTCCAGATGGCCGCCAAGGCCGAGGGCAAGGTTCTGGCTGATGAAGAGGCCAAGCCCGGTGCCTGTATCCACGTGCTTTGTGGTGAAATACGGTTCGAAAATCCGGTCGCGGATGGCGTCGTCCATGCCGCAGCCGTTGTCGGCGATCTCGATCACCACATGCTGTTGGTCGCTTTTCCGGTAATGGCCGGATACTTTGAGGAAAGAGTCTTTCTTGTCAACGGCTTGGCTGGCGTTTACCAGAAGGTTGATGAGAATCTGTTCCAAAGCCTGGGGATCGGAGTAGACACGTTGGTTTTTTTTCGGCAGCCGCAGGTCGAAATTACGGATGGTTTTCATGATCTGGGGCCGGCACAGCTCAATGGCCCTGTCCACCACCTCGTTGAGGGAGGTCCATTCCAGCCGCTCGCCCCGGCGTGGCCGGGTGAATTCCCGCAACCTGCTAACGGTGCTGGTGATGCGGTTGGTGCCATGTTCCATGTTGTCGAGAATCTTGAAAAGATCCTCGCGAAAAGCGGCAAATTCCATGCCCAGAAGAGAGGGGAGTCCAGTGTCCGGCTGAAGGTCCTCCAGGAGTTGCAGCAGTTCGTTGAGATAATCCCGTAGGATGGGAAGGTTGAAGGTGATGAAGTTGTTCGGGTTGTTGATCTCATGGGTGATGCCGGAGATGAGCAGCCCGAGGGAGGCCATTTTTTCGCTCTGCTGCAGTCTCTGCGCCAGCATTTTTGCCTCGGTGACATCCATGCCGATGGCGAGAATGGCCATCTTGTCGCCGTGTTCGTCGCTGAGCAGGGAGTTGCGCCAGGAAATCTCCCGCCTCGAGCCGTCCCGGCAGCGGATGGCGTTTTCCCAGGTGCGGAAACGCTCGTCGCCCGAGGCCACTCCCTGAAACACGGCCTGCATGTCCGGCCACTCGGCTGGTTCGATGAAAAGCTCGAACCACGACCGGCCTTCCACCTCCTGGAGGCTGTACCCCGTGAGTTTCTGCGCAAAATCGTTGAACCGTCCGATCCGACCCTGGGGGTCGAGGGTGACCACCAGGGCGTTGGCGGTCTGGATGATCCGGTCGACCAGTTCCTTCTGCTGCTGGAGCAGTAGGGAGGTGTGTTTGCGCTCGGTAATGTCGCGTCCCACGGACTGGTATTCCGAAAGGCCGCCATCCTTGCCGTAGATCGCCCTTTCGGACCAGCGCAGCCAGCGGCAGGAACCATCCCCGGCAACAACCCGGTGGTCGACGGTGGCCACCGGGGTATCCGGCGAAAGGGAGGCAAGGGCGGCGGTGAGCAGGCCCAGGTCCTCGGCCGGTACATTCATGACGAAGTTGCTGCCCAGGAGCTCTTTTCGGTCTCTTTTGAAAAATTTGCAGTAGGCATCGTTGGCAAAGGTCAGGACTCCGTCGGCCTGGCGCCGGCAGATAAGCTCGGTCTGGTCATCGACCACGGCGCGGTAGCGGGCCCGGGAAGCGCGCAGCTCCTCTTCCATCTGGCGGCGCTGCAGCACGGCGCCCAGGATGTTGGCGGCGGTGCCAAGGGCATCGACCTCCACACTCGACCACCCTCTTTTTTCGCCGCAGTCGTTGAACACCAGCCCGCCCCAGAGGGTGTTCTCCACCATGACCGGAATGACGATGACCGGCTGCGGGGGAGCTTCCTCGCCTTTCCCACTGCCTGTAATCGAACAAGAGCTGACGCTCTCCTGGAAGACCTGGCCAGCGGCGATGCTCTGCTCAAGGCTTGCAAGACCGAGCCGGTCCAGGGGCAGGTCGCGCAGCGAGTCAGCGGAACTGTGGATTCCCGGAGCCGTCCATTCACAGGTGTGACTTATCCGCAAGGTGGAATCCTCGGCGCTCCGCCTGGCGGTAAAGAGAAAGACCCGGCTTGCCTGGGTAGCCTGCCCGAGCTCGGCTAGAATCTGCCGCATGGTTGCCATGAATTCGTCCCGGCTGGTGAACAGGCGGGCGGCAAGACCCATGGAATGGAGGATGGCGTCGCGCCGGGCAAGGCTGGCGCCCACCTGCTTGCGGCGGGTCATGTCGGTGCGGGTCTGCAGGCAGGCGAAGCCGCCATTGCCGAGGCGGATCGCCCGGCGCACGGTTTCATACCATTTGCCGGTTTCGGCTTCGAATTCTTCCGAAACCAGCGGCGGCAGAGGTTGGCCATCTGCCCCAATGAGCCGCTCTCTCTGGTTGTCGAAGCAGCAGAATTGGTTCTGCTGACCCGAGCCTACCCCTGGCTTCCGGGTCTTGCCCTGGACGTTCTCTCCTGAACCGCTGCTGCTGTAGAGCACTTTGCAGGTGTCGAGTTCGGAGAGCAGCAGCCGGCAATTGAGGGTGCCGAGGATTTGATCGAGCAGGATCGCCGTCTTTTCTGATATCAAGGAGCGGGTGGAGGGCTCGACGCGGCGGATGCTCAGAAAAAAGGCATTTTGCCCGGCGTAGACCATGGCCTGGCAGTCGATGTCGACCAGGAGCGGCGCGCCCTCACGGGTGCTGTGTTCCTGGCTTTGGGCGCTGCCGGGGGCAGGGAAAGAGAGATCGGCGGACCCGGTGGAATCGGGCAGCAGGGTGGAAAGGCCAAGTCCCTCCATTTCTTGGGAGGTATAGCCGTAAAGAGCGGCAGCGGCCCGGTTGGCGGCAAGAATGACCCGGGTGTCCCTTGCCACCACCAGCATCGGCAGCGGGGCATGATCGAAGAGGTGCTCTGGCAGATCGGCTCCTTTTTCTCCGGCCTCCGGTTGCTCGGCAGGCCGGTCCGGCATCGCTCTATTCCGCCCCATCAGCTTCTCCTCCAATGCAGGAGACCAGTGGGCGCCAGAACCACCACCCCAAGACATACTTTCCCAGGGTGCTGAAAAACAGGGACGATCCGGCTCCGTTCTTCTTTTCCCCAAGCACCACAATGTGGTTTTTCGAAAAATCCCCCATGAGAACTTTTACTACACGATCGCCCTGCCGGTGGGCAAGGGGAACCTGTGGAAAAGAAGTTGCCCGGAGCCGGCAATATGCTATGATGAGTGCCGGTTCTGCCTGGCAACGCACTAATTTGACACCAAGAAACAGAGGAGTCCGGATGGAGCGGCTGGAAAAGATACTGGAGAACCTTTTTGAGGGCGTTTACTTCGTCGACCGCGACCGCTGCATCACCTTCTGGAACAAGGGTGCCGAAGTGATCACCGGTTTCAGCCGCGAGGACGTGGTGGGCCGCCGCTGCTCGGACAATATCCTCAACCACCTTGACAGCTCCGGCAATGCCCTGTGTATGACGACCTGCCCCCTGGCTCTCACCATCAAGGACGGCATGAACCGTGAAGTCGAGGCCTTTCTGCACCACAAGCAGGGCCACCGGGTACCGGTGGTGATTCGGGTGGCCCCTTACCGGGATGAAACCGGGCAGATCGTCGGCGCCGTGGAAATGTTCACCAGCGCCAGCACCAGGGAGTCGCTCCTGGCCCGCGTCGCGGAACTCGAAAAACTCTCGCTTCTCGACGAGCTCACCCGCATCGGCAACCGGCGTTTCATCGAGATGCAACTCCAGCACCGCTGCCAGGAGATGAAGCGCTACGGCTGGTCCAGTGGCGTCCTGCTGTTGGACATCGACCACTTCAAAGAGATCAACGACACCTTCGGGCACTCCACCGGGGATGCCGTGCTGCGGCTGGTCACTTCGACCATGACCAGCAACTCCCGGCAGTTCGACGTATTCGGCCGGCTCGGCGGCGAGGAGTTCGTCGGCATCCTGCGCAACGTTTCCTGCCGGCAGATGGTGACCATCGCCGAAAAGCTGCGGGTGCTCATCGAGCATTCCTACCTGGTGCAGGCCGACCGTCGCATCCAGGTCACCGTCTCGCTGGGGGGAACCCTGATCACCCCCGAGGACACGGTTTACACGGTACTCAAACGGGCGGACCGGCTCATGTACGAAAGCAAGCAAAAGGGCCGCAACCGGCTGAGCACCGACTGCCTTGCCGGGGCGAGCCTTTCCAAGCCGACTTTGTCCTGAGTGACAGAACAACATTTGACGGGGCAAGGCATCTTCCGACAGTCGTCGCCCCTGGGAGAATTCCAATGGCCGGAACCATTTTCAGCAAGATCATCAACCGTGAAATTCCCGCCGACATCGTCCACGAAGACGAGCTCTGCCTCGCCTTCCGCGATATCAACCCCCAGGCACCGGTGCACATTCTGGTCATCCCTAAAAAAGAGATCCCGAAACTCTCCGACGCCGAAGAAGCTGACGCCGCCCTGCTCGGCCACCTGATGGCGGTGGCCACCCGGGTGGCGGCGGCAAACGGCGTGGGCGACGCCTTTCGCCTGGTGGTGAACAACGGCAAGCAAGCGGGCCAGGAGGTGTTCCATCTCCATCTCCACGTTCTGGGCGGTCGCGGTTTTTCCTGGCCGCCGGGCTGAGTCCTGGCCGGTCTTTTTTCAGGATTGTCGGTCAGGCCGTTTCCTGGCCGAGAATTTTTTCGAGGAGAGCCGCATACCGGGCGCTGGGTTGGTCACCGGTGGCAAGCTCAAGTGCCGATGGGTCGCTGATTCCCAGGCCGAGCTCCACCGCCCGCACCATCTGTTCCTGGGCGAAGACCGGCCGCTCCATGATATGGCGGTTGGCCCCAGCTTCCTTGAGGATCGCCAGACCCACCGCGTCGATGGCCAGCCGGTCGGCGCCGGCGACCATCACCCCGGGGCTCTTGCGGGTGCCGGTCATCGGCCCGCCGTCGGTGAACACTTCGCTTGCATCCATGACGGTGAGCACCGGGGTGTAGGCCTGGTTGATCTCGGCGATCATCCGCCGCATGTGGTGGCGCGAGCCGTGCAATTCGGCCATGTCACCCTTGTGGGTGATGCCCACGGCGAGCTTCAGGGCCATGGTGAAGACGCCCCCGTATTGATGGGTCTTGCAGCAGCAGGTGCAGACCACCGCTTCGGCCTCGAGCACCGGCCGGGCAACCCGAAAGCCGTCTCGCCAATGACTTGCCGGTGGTCTTATGCGCAGCCAATCCTTTTCCGGCAGTTCTTCGAAATCGATGAGCCCGGCACCGGTTTCCCGGCAGAGGTCACGGATGCCCAGGGTGTCGAGCACCGAGCCGGTGCGCGGGGGGCCGGCCCTTTCGCCCACGGTCACCGACCGGGCCCCCATCTCACCGAGCTTCAAAATGAGGCCCCGCAGGGTTTCGTTGTGGGTAGAGGCGGGGAAGGGATCTGCGGTGTTGAAGTTCGGTTTGAGCAGCACGTGTTTACCGCGCACCGGGTTGGCAGCAAGGAGGTCAATCGCCTTCTTTACCGCCCACTCCCGGCTTGGGGCATCCTTGACGAGACCCACCCTGGCACGCTGCCGGGGTGCATGGGCAGGGCTTGCACCTTCACCGCTTTCGGGAAAGGAGAGTACGGAAAAGGCTGAGGCCAGCAGGAATGTTCGGCGGTCCATGATGAGCATCTCCTTAGTTGAGGGTCTTTTCATAACTTTTTAATGGTGTCGACGTTTTTCTTCAAGCAGGAAAAATTCAAGGTGGGACCAGGCCGACGGCAAGAGTTGTTCTCTTTACTCTCTTGCAAAAAAATACGCTTCTGCGTATGGAAAACCGTGGCGGAGAATGATCTGACCCGGGCGGGCAAGCCCCGCCGCTTGCCTTGAGATCCTGGCCATGAATCGTTTAGAGAGAAGCCAGGCGGAATGAGCCATCGGGGGCGGGCAGAGCGGATTGGCGAAGAAAAAAAACAGAGCGAACATACCGCGTTTCTGGAGGAATTATGCGTTTACTGATCATTGGAGTCATTTGTTTCCTGCTCTCAGGCCTTCTGGTAACCACCGGCTGCCGTGGTCCAGCCGGCGGCCCTGAGCGGATCGTCATCGGCCAGCCTGCTCCGGATTTCGCCCTGGCCGATGCCACCGGCAAGATCTGGCGGCTTTCCGAACTCCGCGGCAAGGTCGTCTTCGTCAACTTCTGGGCCACCTGGTGTCAGCCCTGCCGCGAAGAGATGCCCGCCCTGGAAGCTCTCAACCGGGCCATGCCGGCGGATCGCTTCCAGATGCTTTCCATCGCCTATAACGACGACCACCTGCGGGCCGAGGCCTTTGCCAGGAGCCTGCGGGTCACCTTTCCGGTGCTCGGCAACCCGCCGCCGGAACTGGGAGCCGCCTACATGATCACCGGCGTCCCGGAAACTTTCATCATCGATGGCGACGGCATCCTGCGCGAGCGGCTCATCGGCCCGAGAATTTGGTATGAGCCCCAGATCCAGGAGCGTATCCGCTCCTATTTCAAGGAACCGAATCCGTGAGCGCTTCGCCAAGTGGAACAAGGCAACTTCCTCGAACGAAAAGAAAGATGACATAATCACGGTGGCGGCTGGATTTGCCACGCCGCTTTTCGGGGCGTCCGGTAACCGCAGACCCGCTTGGTTGGCAACTCGTTGATATCATGAATTGATCATCAACATCGTCGCCGCCTCGTGTGCGGAGTCTTCCTCCGGTTGCTTACCTGCACCATTGTCGAACGCTCCCGGATCAAGCAAAGAGAGAGGGCGGTATGCAGGAGGAGGCCATCACCATCGCAGCGGATGCCGGTTTCGACACGGCCCTGGAGCATGCCCGCCGCATCGCTCTCCAGGGCAACCCTGACCCCATGCTGCTCGCCTGGGCCGACCGGCGCCAGGGGCGGCAGTCGCCGGCCGGGGTACAGTGTGAGATAAGGGGGCGCCCCGGCTGGGAGGTGTACGGCGAAAGCCATGGCGGCAGGCTGCGGATCTCGGTTAATGACGACCTTTTTGTGTTTATTTTCAACTGATGAACTTCTGCTTACTCTCGTGGTTGGCTTCTAATTTGTAGCTCATCTTTGTACTAAAAGATAAGCTACATAATTACTGCTTTCCAGTAATACTTGAAACTGTTTGCGGGGCAGGGTACTATGGGCGCTCGCTTCCCGGCGGTGCCGGTGTGGGCCTTTTTCCCCCTTTCAGAACTATTGCCTCCCGTGAACCTGCGGGGATTCGCAACGCAACGAGGTGCGCAGGTGAAGATCATCGTTCTCAACCAGAAGGGCGGGGTTGGCAAGAGTTCGATAACCGTCAACCTGGCCTATGGCCTTGCCTTGGCCGGACACCGGACGCTGCTTATCGATCTCGATCCCCAGGCCCACGGCACGGTCATTTATTGCCCTGAGATCCCAAAGGAAAATACGGTTCGTGATGTCTTCCTCGACCGCCGCTATCCGATTAAAAAGGTGATCCGGCCAGCACTGGTGCATGGCCAGGTGGTGGACAACCTCTTCATCATCCCCTCCAATATCCATCTGGCCACCGCCGCCGAGCAGATAACAGCCCGGGCTCACCGAGAAAAACTGCTGCACAATCACCTCAGCACCATCACCGATGATTTCGACTTCATTCTCGTTGATTGCCCGCCGGCCCTCGGCGTGCTCACCGTGAACGCCATCTTCACCTCCGATCTCATCCTCATCCCCACCACCTATGGACGGTATTCCCTCGACGGCATCGCCGATCTCTTCGCCTCCATCAGCGAGGTAAAGGAAACCGACGACTATGCCTACCGCGTGGTCAGAAACTGCTACGATGCCCGCAACAGACTCTCCAATGCCTTTATCGAGGAACAACTCGAAGGGCTGGGCGAGCACCTGATGCGAACCGTGGTGCGCCGCACCGAAGCCATCAACCAGGCGCAGATGAACAGCGAGCCGGTGTGGACCTTTGACCCGCGCTCGAACTCCGTCGAGGACTTTCAGTCCCTCATCGACGAGATGCTCTCGCCCTTGAACACTGACACGAAGGAACAATGGCACGAAAAAAGATCATCGGACAAAGCAAATTATCCGTATCAAATGCCCCTGCCAACGCAACAGAAGATCTGAAGCTGGTCACCAAGAGGCCGCAGCTCAAGCCCACCAGTTTCCGCCTCAACCCCGAGGATAAGGAGCGTCTGAAAAACCTGGTGGCCCAGGTTAACGAGCTTTCGCCCAACAAGAAGATTTCGGAAACAATGGTGATCAAGGCCCTCATCTTTCAGGGCCTTAAGGCGAAGCCGGATAAGATTATCCAGGCGATAAGGGAAGTTATGTTTTAACGAGAAGTATAATTGTAGCTCGTTTTGCAGTTGTTTTTTTAGGGTAGCTCATAGCGCACGATAACGGTGTTGCCAGCCGTTGGAGCGCTGTTGGAAAAGCCGGTGAAGGAAGGTTAAAGATCCTTCTTCCCTTGGCCGGCGCTTCCCTTTACAAAAAAACGAATAACAACCGTAAGACATGAAAAGCACCGGGTCGGGGCCGCTGGTCTTCAGCGCACCGATCCGGTGCTTTTTTTGTGGGCAAACGAGCCCGGGCCGGTAACGTTCAGGCCAGCCGGGGATCGATATTGCCGGGCCCGCCGCAATCCGGGGTATAGCAGGTGACGTTCTTGAAGTCGCAGGTCTCTTTGCAGCTCGGGCAGGAGGCCGGTGGCGCAGCCGCGGTGAGCAGAAAACCGCAGTTGCCGCACTTCCAGTAGGTGAGGCCGCAATCCGGGCAGATGTCGCCGCTGAAGGAACCAGTCGCGGAATAGCCGCAATGAGCGCAAATCTTTTTGTCATCTTGCATGGTTAGTTCTCCAATGGGTTAATGAGGCGTCATTCATTTTTTTTCTTGAATATTATTATAAATGTATTATTAGAAGAGATCTAGAGGTTAGATCGACGTTATTTCTTGATCAGGCGTAGTGAGATGGACCCAAGGGGCACTCCGGCCAGCGTTGAGGCAGGTGGAAAAAACGGCGGATACAGGCTTCCTGCCAAGGGAGCCGGGCTTCTGTTTTCTCTCATGACAAAAGGAAGCTGTGGACTTCCGCCGCTCCAAAAAACCGGTGAGTACGACCGATGCCTGCTGCAGTGGCAGCAAACCGATTGAACGCAACGCATGTCGCGAAGGGTGAAAACCGCGGCGTGCGTTTTTTTTTTGGCTAGGGACACGGTTGCTCTCTTTTTAACGAAGGTTTTTCCTGAAACCACCGCAGACAAGGAGTAAAGCATGGAGGAAGGTATCGTCAAATGGTTCAACAATGCCAAGGGATACGGTTTTTTGGAGCAGAAGGGCGGACAGAACGATGTTTTTGTTCACTATTCAGCCATCAAGGTGGATGGCTACAAGACGCTTCAGGAAGGCGAAAAGGTTTTCTTTGAGATCGTTCAGGGTCCCAAGGGTCCGGCGGCGGCCAACGTCACCCGGACAACCGTCTGATTTCTGTCTTCTCTCTGGCCCTGGAAGCGCTGCGCTCCCCATTTCATAGGCCAGATTTCAAAAAAAAACGCCCGCTCCCCGGTTGGGAGCAGGCGTTTTTTTGATGGGAAAAATCCCTTCTTTCGAACTCATTCCGCCGAAACCGTGCGCAGTGACCTGGGCACGATCATCACGAACCGCCGGGCCGCATCCTTGAGCAGGCTGTCGATGGCGGCGGCTTCTTCGTTCTGAAAGCTTTTTCTGAGCTCGGCCGTGTATTGGCCAAGCAGGCCCTGGACATCGAGAAGCCCTTCCTCGGAAATTTTCTGGATCTGCACATTGGCGCCCTTGGCCAAGCGTCGGGCCAGGGCGGCCTGGTCGAAGCCGAGATCTGGATACAGGCACTGGTAGATGACACCGCCGGTCATGCCGGCACATATCCAGGGGCCGGGATCGCCCAGCACCACGGCGCGGCCGCCGGTCATGTATTCGAAGGCGAAACCTTTCAAGTGGCTGCGGGTGGCCAGGTTGCCGCGGTGGTCTTCCAGCGGCGCCGTGATTCTGGCCCCGAACACCACGTCGGCGCCGGAGAGCCGGATGCAGGCTCGGGAGTCCGCCATGTTCTGGACCATGAGCAGGCCGCCGATGGCGCCGTAGGCAAAGCTCTTGCCGGTGGAGCCGTCCACCCGACGGCCCAGCAGGTTCTTGCCCTTGAGTACGCCCAACTGGCCGCCGCTCGCTCCCTTGGCGGCACCGTCCTGGCTGCCGCCTTCCACCACGGTGTCGAGGCGGGGGATGGTGAAGGCGCAGAGACCATTGCCCGGCACCGAGGAGCCAAGGCGGACAATGGCCCGGCAGTCGTCGCGGCCGGGCAGTTCCCGTTCCATGGCGCCGGCCAGGTAGGTGCCCACTGCCCGGTCGGTGGAGCGCACCCCCTCTTCGGCAAAACGGACTTCCGAAGTGCCTTGGCTAAACTGCTGTAGAGCCAGGTCGGCGATCATCTTGGTGAGGTAGCTGAGCGGCTTGCGCACGATCTGCGGCCTGGGGAACTGGTCGGGATCACAGACCGCGATGTCGAGGCGCAGCATGTCGGAGACGTCGATGCGGTCCTGGAAGCGGTACTGGACAAGGAGATCGGTGCGGCCCACCAGATCCTGGAGCCGCACCTCGCCAAGTTCGGCTAGCCGCATGCGCAGCTCGTCGCCGATGGCTCCCAGGAGGCGGGCCAGGTTCTCGGATTCTTCTTCGTGGTTGCGGGGAAAGAAGCCCTTCACGCCCTTGGCCTCGGCATCGTCCTTGGTCCGCATCTGGGTGGAGATGCCGCGCGGGCAGGTGTCGAGGTGGCAGCGCTGGCAGGAGATGCAGCCCACGCCCATGAGGGCGACGGTGCCGAGCCCGGCCCGGTTGGCACCGAGCAGGATCATCTTCAACACATCGTCGCCGCTGCGCAGGCCGCCATCGGCCCAGATCTCCACGGAATCCCGGAGGCCGGATTCGAGCAGCGCCCGGTGCGCCTCCCTCACCCCGATTTCAACCGGCAGGCCGACAAAGCGTTTGGCATGCTCGCGGGCGGCGCCGGTGCCACCCTCGAAGCCGCTGATGTTGATGATGTCCGCTCCTGCCTTGGCCACCCCCACGGCAATGGTGCCGACGCCGCTGGTCACCGGGATCTTTACCGATACCTTGGCCTGGGGATTGGCGGTTTTGAGCTCGGTGACGATCTGGGCAAGGTCCTCGATGGAATAGATGTCATGGTGGTTGGAGGGCGAAATCAGGGTGATCCCCGGTTTGCAGTGCCGGGCGGTGGCCACCATGGCCGAGACCTTGTTGCCGGGCAGGTGGCCGCCCTCGCCGGGCTTGGCTCCCTGGCCGATTTTGATCTCGAGGAAATCCGCCGAGTTGAGAAAGCCCATGAAGACACCGAAACGGCCGGAGGCGATCTGCTGGCCCCGGTTTCTGCGGTACTTTCCGAGCATGTCGGGAATCTCGCCGCCTTCGCCGTTCATGCAGACGATGTTGGCCTTGCGGGCCGCCTCGGCATAGGCGCGAAACGAGCTCTCGCCCTGGGAGCCGAAGCTCATGGCGGCAATCACCAGCGGCATGTCGTGGCTGCCGATGGTGATGTCCACCTGGTCCATGGCCAGTCTGTTGCCGGTGCCGTTTGTGGCCTTAAGAAGATGGCGGATGCCGGTGGGCATGGCCTCGGCGATCTTGTCGAGTTCGGTGGCCAGCTCCAGGTACCCCTTGCGGCCCACCGCCACGTCCCGCATGATCTTGCCGACCTTGGGGTTCCGGGCCGGATCCCTGTGCACCGGCGTTTCTTCCGCCGCCGCCGCCCGCTGCAGGCGAAGCCGCCCCAGCTTTTCGAGCACTCCCAGGGTGAGGCCGCTTTGGTCGGAGGCGCAGAAATTGGCAGTGCGCATGATCGCGCTCACCGGCCGCGACAGGCCGATGGAGGAGAATATCCGGCCATAGCCGCAGAGCTCGTGGATGCCCATGGTGGACATCACTTTTTCGACACCCTTCAGAAGCACGGTGATGGTGTTCGACAGGATGTCGCGGGCGGAGCGTTTTTCGTCGGCGTGGGAGCAGGATACCCGCCAGAGCAGGTAAGGGTTGAGGGCATCGGCCCCGAGCCCCAGCAGGAACATGATGTCGTGCAGGTTGCGGATGGCGCCGGAGCGCACCACCAGGCCGGTCTCCCGGCGGATGCCGGCGGCAATCAAAGCCTCGTGCACCTTGGCTACGGCAAGGGCGGGGTCGACGAAGGTACGGTCCTTGCAAAAAGACTCGGAATCGTCCAGCACCAGGAGCACGCAGCCATTCTTTACCGCCTCCAGGGCCTCGTTGGCGAGCCGGTCGAGGTTTTTGGACAACCCCTGGTCCGGCACGAAGGTGGCGTCGAGCATCCTGACCCGGGCCGGATCACGCCGCTGGCCGCTGAAAAAGTCCACCACGTCCTCGAAGAGATGGGTGGCAAAGGAGCGGGCCACTTGCCGGCACTGGTCGATATCGAGCAGACCGTCGAGATCGCAACCACTCACCAGGAGCGGCGTCTGCATCTCGAGACCCAGGGGAGAGACCTGGCGGTCGCCCTGGATGTCCGGCCTGCTGCCGAGCACCAGCCGGGTGCTGAAATGCTCGGCCTCACGTTCCCGGTCGATGGCGGGGTTGGTGACCACCGCCACGTTTTCCTTGAAGTAGTCGCTGACATTGGGCAGGGCCTCTGGCACGAAAGCTGCCAGCGGCCCGGTATGCCCCATGGAGCCGATCACCTCGCGGCCGGTTTGCGAAACGTTTTTGCGGATGGAGAGATCGTAGTGGCTCCAGCCGAAAGCGCCGAGGATGGTGGTGGATTCAAAGCCGATGGGCCGCAGGCAGGCGGGCTTTCTGGTTCTCTTGCCGGGATCGGGGCAGGGCGGCGGGGTTCCCTTCTTGGCCGCCGGAATGTCGGTGTAGAGGGAGGAGAGGTAGCGGCCGGACTTTTCACGGCCGGCCATCCGCTGCACCAGCTCTTCCTGCAGAGCGCCGTAATCCATTGCCCGGGCCCGCCGGCCGCGGCCGCCGACGATGCCGATTTTTTCACCGGGGGCCAGGGGCCGGGGATCCGCCATGGTGCGTTCGAGATCGACCACTCCCTTTTCCGAGGAAAGGAAGAAGTTGTAGTCGCTCTCCCCGAACCACAGGGGCCGGAGGCCAAGGGCGTCCACCGAGCCCATGCACATGTCACCGTGCCGGGCCACCACCGCCGCCGGGCCCTGGGCGGAACTCGGGAAGAACCAGCGATAGAAGGTGTAGAGCTTGCGGAGCTTGTCGCCGTAGCGCTCGACCTCACTGTAGATCGCCGGGAACACCATCTCCATGGCCTCCTCCAGGCTGAGACCATAGAGGTTGATCAGCCCCTCGATGACCCGGTTCAGGTCCTGGGAATCGGAGCCCGAGGGAACCGGCGGGATACCGAGAGCGCGGCCGGTGTTGCGCAGCCGTTCGATGGTGTTGATCTCGCCGTTGTGGCCGAGCAGGGAAAAAGGCTGGGAGCGGGTCACCGTCGGCAGGGTGTTGGTGGAATAGCGGCTGTGGCCGAGGGTCATGATCGAGCGCATGTCCTCGTCGAGCAGCTCCGGGTAGACCCGGGGCAGCAGGTCGGGCACACCTTGCACCTTGTAGGCGGCGGAATCGAGGGACAGGGAGGCGATGTGCAGGTCGGGGAACAGGCTTTCGATTTCGAGCTGTATGCCAAAAAGGGCGCGGGCCGAGCTGCGGCGGTCCGAGGCCGCCATCAGGCCGGCCATCTGCCAGAAGAGCGGCGCATCGGCCCGGGCCCGGGGGCCGAGCTCCTCGTCCCGGGTGGCGCCAGCTTCCTCGGCAAGAATTTCAGCTTTGTGTTTTTTGAGGATGCGGCGCACGCCGGACTGGATTTTCTTGGTATTGGCACGGGCCGAAGCGGGAATGAACAAGTGGCCTACGAAAAAGCTCTGGGATTCGGCCAGGTGCGGGCTCACCTTGGCTGCGGACAGCCGCTTGGCCCAGATCTCCCGCGGGATGTCGGTGGAGATGCCGCAGCCGTCGCCCTCGCCGTTGATGTCGCCGGAACGGTGGCCCATCTTGCGCAGGGCGTCGATGGTCTGGAAAATATTGGCGTGGGTCGACTCGCCCCGCTTGTCAACCAGCGCGATGATGGCGCAGGCATCGTAGTGCATTTCGTCGTACTGTCTTTTCATGATCTCGGTTCGGTCTGTACAGATAACATGTGAGTAATGGGCGCCGCCGGCCAGCCTGGGCTGGTGGTGTGCAGCAGGTCTGTATCGCTCGCCTGTTCCCGTGCCGTTGGATTAAGTTGCAGACTGGTCCAAGGTACTGGGGGGGGGCGGAAGAGGTGCCATAATATATGGAGACGTTCTCGGAATCAAGTGATTACTTGCCAAAAAACAGGGCGACGGAACGTGGAACAGGCTGTTTTTTAGGTGGTTGGAAGCGGGCCAGGGTGGCCCAGGGGTGAGAGAGGAGAAGGATGCCTGTCTCAGGCGGAGCGCGAGAGGGTCGAGCCGGTGGTGGGTTTGGGCAGCGAGCCGTTGGACTTGTAGACCTCGATGGCCCTGGCAAGAGGATCCTGGCCGGCGGGTGCGGCCTCGAGAGTTGCCTCGGGGCTGGGTGATTTCTTCTCCTCGGCGCTGGCGCCGGCATGCACACCCTCGAGCCGCGCCTTGGCGGCCAACCGGCTTGCCTTGGCGGCCACCATGCGGTCCTGGGAGGAGGGGCTGGCCGGTGCCAGAGCCGCACGCCGGATGGTTTCCGCCTTCTGGGCGGTGGCGATGGAGTCGCCCGGCACCGGCGACATGTCGAAGGGAACTTCACCGCCCACCGCGTACCGCCTGCCGTCCGGGCCGGTTTCGAAGGAGTAGGAAGGGCTGCCGGCGTATTGACCGCCCACGGCGGCATGGGCCGCTTCATGGGTGCGCACTTCCCGGTCCCGGGCCGCGAGTTTGCGGACTTCCTGTTGTTCTTCCGGCCCGGGTTGCTGGGGACCGGCGGCGGAGGTATGAGGTGACGTTTTTTGGGGGGAGGAAGGAACCAGGTCCTGGCCCTGGGGTGGGTTTCGTGAGAGACCTTCTTTCCGGGCAACCCCGGTGGCGCGTTCTGCCGCCGAAATCTCCTGCTCGCCGCCCCCGTGCCGTCGAGGCACAAAAGGCATGGGGATAGGGGTGTCGTTTGTTGACGAGATGGCTGTCACGTTTTTTCTCCCCTTTCCGTTCGTCTCGGTCGGCAGAATGGTATCGGGTAATATGCCATTCAAGGTAAATTATCATATTTTCAACGGAAGGGCGAGGAGATAAGTTTTGCCGCCTGTTTCTTCTCCTTTTCCTCTGTGCTTTCCTGTCTTCGGTATTTTTTTAATTCTTACTTGTGATTACGAAGATAATTGCTGTATTATGGAAAAATTTCTTGGCCAGGGGGGAGAAGTGGCCTGGCATTAGAATGCAGCCAGGGGAGATGTGTCGACCGAGGAGAGGGGAACGATGAAGGGGATTATTTTCAACCTGCTCGAGGATTATATCGAAAACACCTTCGGCGCCGGCGAGTATGAGGAGATGCTCGCAGGTTGCCCCTTGTCGGTTGAGGATCCGGAGTTGATCGTCGGCCCTGGCACCTATCCGGACCGCGATTTTCTTGCCATGGTCAATTGGCTTGCCCTTCGCAACAACAGGCAGGACGATGAAATCCTGCGCTCCTTTGGCAGATATTCCATCATCCGTCTGGCGGAACGCTACCCGCAGTTTTTCAATGCCTACGAAAACCCCAGGGATTTTCTGAAAAGCGTCGGTTTCATTCACCATATCGAGATCAGAAAACTCTACAAGGATGCCCAGACCCCGGAGTTCAGCGCCGAAGACCACGGTGAGGGCCGGATGCGGCTGCGTTACCGCTCCAAGCGCCATCTCTGTGCCTTTGTCGAGGGCCTGATCGACGGCCTGGCCGAGCAGTATGGCCGGCCCATCACCCGGGAGAAAACCAGTTGCTCCCAGAGCGGCGGGCAGGAATGTGTTTTTCTTCTTCATTTTCCCGGAGCCGCCTGATGGGAGCAGGGGGGGCGACGAAGGATGCGCAGGCAGAGCGTCTGCGGCGCAAGGTGGCGATTCTCGAGGCCATGGTCGAGGACCGCACCCGCGAGGCCTACCTCGAGCAGAAACGGGGTGCCGTGCTCATCGAACTGCACAAGGAGTCCATGCGGGCCCACTCCGTCGAGCCCCTTCTCGAGCGCACCCTCGACCTTCTGCTGTCCGGCGGTTTTCTACAGATCGAAAACAGCGTCGCGGTTTTCCTGACCGATGCCGAAGGCAAAAACTTGTTGCTCGCCGCCCGGCGCAATCTTCCCCCGGAAGTGAAGCATTCCTGCCGGCGGGTGGCCTTTGGCCAATGCCTCTGCGGGATTGCCGCCAAGAGCCGGACCTCTCTTTTTGCCCACAGTGGCGATTCGCGCCACACCTGGCGCTACGACGGCATGGCGCCCCACGGGCATTACTGCGTGCCCATCGCAAGGGAGGAGCGGACGATGGGCGTCATCTGCCTCTTCCTGCCCGCCGGACGCGAACAGGACGAGGAGGAGACCCTCTTTCTGGGGGCGGTGGCCGACATCCTGGCCGGCTGCCTGCAGCGCATCGCCTACGAAGAATCCCTCGCCAATTACCAGAACGGCCTTGAACGCATGGTGGAGGAGCAGACCCGGGAGCTGCAGCAGGCCAACGACCGGTTGCGCCGCGAGATCGCCGAGCGGATCCTGGTGGAAAAGGCGCTGATGGATGCCGAGCAGCGCTACCGCTCCATTTTCGAGAATGCCGTGGACGGCATTTACCAGAGCTCCCTCGACGGCAGGATGCTGAACTGCAACCTGGCCACCGCCCGCATCTTCGGCTACCAGTCGACGGCCGAAGCCCTCTCGGGCCTGCAGAACGTCGGTAAGTGGTACGTCAACCCCGGTGACCGGGAGGTGCTGTTGGAACGGTTGGGCCGGGGACCGGTCTCGGGGTTCGAGACCAGGATGCGGCGGCGGGATGGCAGGAGCGTCTGGGTGACGGTCAACGCCCGCCTGGCCAAGGATTTTACCAGCGGGGCGCTCTTTGTCGAAGGCATTCTGCAGGACGTCACCTTCCGCAAGGAGGCCGAGGAGGCCCTGGCCGAAGAGAAGGAACGGCTGGCCGTGACTCTGGCCAGTATCGGCGATGGGGTGATCACCACCGACACCGAGGGGCGTATCGTTCTCGTCAACCCCGTGGCCCAGCAGCTCACCGGCTGGAGCCAGGATGAGGCCTCCGGCCGGCCGCTCACCGAGGTTTTCCACATCGTCGACGCCCGTAGCCGGAAAGTCCGGGAAAACCCGGTCGACAAGGTGCTTTCGTCCAATTCCATCGTCGAGCTGGCCAACCACACGGTGCTGGTTAGCCGCGACGGCACCGAGCGCTCCATCGCCGACAGCGGCGCACCGATCCGCGACCGGCACGACCGGATCATCGGCGTCGTCCTCGTCTTCCGCGACGTCACCGACAGAGAGCGCATGGAGCAGGAGATCCTCAAGATCAAGAAGCTCGAGTCCCTTGGCGTGCTGGCCGGCGGCATCGCCCATGATTTCAACAATATCCTGGCGGCCATCGTCGGCAATATCCATCTCGCCCGCCTGGGCCTTCCCCAGATGCAGCGGGAACGGCAACTGCTCGAGGAAGCGGAAAAGGCCTCCTTCCGGGCCCGGGACCTCACCCAGCAGTTGCTCACCTTTGCCAAGGGCGACGAACCGGTGCGGGAGACGGCCTCCATCGGTGACGTGGTCAGGACCTCGACGGATTTCATTCTGCGGGGCAGCAAGGTGGCGCCCCACTATGACATTCCCGAAGACCTCTGGCTGGTCGACATCGACACCTCGCAGATGAGCCAGGTGGTGCAGAATCTGGTGCTCAACGCCAACCAGGCCATGGAAAAGGGCGGCGTGCTCTCCCTTCGCTGCGACAACTACCGGCTCGGCGAACAGGACAAAGTGCCGCTGCCGCCGGGTAATTTCGTTCGTCTGGTCATTGCCGACCAGGGCGAGGGCATTTCGGCCGAGTTCATCGACCGCATCTTCGACCCCTATTTTACCCAGAGGGCGCAGGGCAGCGGGCTGGGGTTGGCCATCACCCATTCCATCATCTCCCGACACGACGGCCATATCAGCGTCGCTTCGGAGCCGGGCAAGGGGGCTGAGTTCACCATTTTGCTGCCCGCTTCCAGCAAAGAGACCCAGACCGAGACCGCGGTGGAATGCTTCGGGTTCGGCCAGGGCAGCGGCCGGGTGCTGCTGATGGACGACGACGCCATGGTCCGCAAGGTCGCCTGCGCCATGCTCGAGGCCTGCGGCTACGAGACCTTGGCGGCGGTGGACGGAGGGGAGGCGCTGGTTCTCTACCAGCAGGCCGGGGAGGAAGGGCAGGGAATCGATCTGGTGATCCTCGACCTCACGGTGCCCGGCGCCATGGGCGGTGTCGAGGCCCTCGGCAAACTGCGGGAGATCGATCCGGCGGTGCGGGCCATCGTCTCCAGCGGCTATTCCAGCGATCCGGTGATGGCCAACTACCAGGAGTACGGCTTTCTCGAGGCGGTGCGCAAACCCTATCTGCTCGAAAGCTTGATCGCCGCCGTGCAAAAGGCGTTAAAGGATTGAGTCCTGGCCGGCACCAAGGGCGCTGGAAGGCTGCGGCAGGCTGGAAGATGAAGAAAAGCAGTCCTTGCTTTTTGGGCCATGGGGAGACTCGATTGTTAATGTAATTTTATATGCACTGGTCGCATATTTCTGAAGTTTTGTGCTCTCCGGCGGCGAGCTGGTGCGCTGTATGCTGTCGTGCCTCATGCTTTCCGGCGCCAACGTGCTCCTTCTCGACGAGCCCACCAACCACCTCGACCTCGAGTCGATCACCGCTCTCAACAACGCGCTGATCAGCTATCCCGAGGTGGTGCTCTTCGCCTCCCTCGACCACGAGTTTGTTGCGACAGTGGCCAACCGCATCATCGAGCTGGCCCCCGGCGGGGTTATCGACCGGATGATGGGTTTTGACGACTACCTGGCGAGCAGCGATGTGGCCCTGCAGCGGGCTGCACCGGCATGGGACTGAGCCTCTGATCGGCGCGCCCCCTGCGGGCGGTGTGCATCCTGCGCCGCGATTGTGGGGAACGTTTTTAGAGAGAGGGCTATGCGGGGTGGTGTGCGTGGCGCTCGGCAAGGGCGATCCGCAACGGGCAGTCCGCAGCAATCTCGCCATTGTCCCGGTAGCTGTCGAGGAGCTGCCGGGAGCGGGCCGCCAGTTGCCGCCGCACCTCGCGGCGCATGCCCTTCTGGCGTGGTATGCTCATGGTATCGTAGGCCGTGGTCTGGTGGCGCATCCAGGCGATCACCGCCCGCGCCGCCCGTTCCTCCAGCGGCAACAGCGCGGTGCGGGCCACCGTGCCGCTGCCCACCGGCACGGCGTGGGCGGTGATCAGGGTTGCCATCTCTTCTTCGAGTTTTTCATAACGCGGCGCAAAGGCCAGAAATCGGCGGACCGCCGCCAGAAAGTCCCCTTCGTAGGCTCGCTGTTTTTCCTGCCGCCGTTGTTTGGCCGCTGCCGTTTTCCTCTGGTAGGCCGCGGTGGAGCGGGTTGCCTCGATTTCTTCACGGGCCCGCGCAACGACAACCGCCGGCGCCCACACCCCCTTGCTGATCAGCCGCCGGCCCATGGTAGCCTGCAACCGCCAGAACTCTCCCGTGGCGGTCACCCGGCGGGTCACCGCCGCATCGCCTGCCGGCAGGAAAATCCAGTCGGCGGGGGGCTGCATCTTTTCGCCGTTCTCGCCAAGCAGGCTTCCGGCAGGGCCGGCGTGAACGATACTTTGCAGGCCTCGGTTGGCACTCATCGTTTTCCCCCCTTTTTCGATACCGAACGCAGGTAGAGAGTTTCCACCTTCTGCCGGGCCCACGCCGTCTTCCGCAGGAATTTCAAACTCGACCCAATGCTCGGCTCCTGGCTGAAACAGCGGATCTTGATCTTTCGGCCCAATTCCTCCCAACCGTACCGTTCGACCAGGGCCTGCAGTATTTTTTCCAGGGTGACGCCGTGCAGCGGGTCAACGGGCCTATGGGTTGTCATGGCGATTCCTTCTCGGTTGTTTGCGATCCGCACCGTACAGACTGTGCCTTGGGGAAGAACACTCTGCTCTTCAACGTGGTTTTTCGCAAGCAAAAGGAAGTCGTGCCACCGTGGAAGCCTCCTGATTCTTTGGGGTCAGCGAAGG
>JBFHWX010000036.1:0-23605 GCA_041599275.1 Desulfobulbales bacterium
GACAGGGTCAGGCAGTCTTCCACCGGGCAGACCGCGGCGCACTCGGTGCAGCCGACGCACTCGGCGCTGCGCACCGTGCGTTTTCTCGTGATCCGGATGGAGCCGGGACAGATCTTTTCACATTTTTTGCAGTCGATGCACTTCTCCGGATCCCGCCGCATGTGCAGGGGGCCGGCCAGGGCCAAAAGACCGAGGAGGGCTCCATAGGGGCAGAGATACCGGCACCAGAAATTGCGTAACACAAAGGAAAGAAATACGATTCCCAGGGTGATGGAACCTGCCAGCACGGTGGGCTGCAGAAAGAAGAGCAGCATCTTGCCCGCCGCCACCATGTTGTAGGGCGAACGCTGGAAGCTCTCGATGGCGGCGAGCGGCATGAGCCAGAGAATGAGGTAGGCGAAGAAAGCCAGAAGCAGGTATTTCACCGACAGCAGCGGCAGATCGACCCAGGCCGGCGGCCGCCACAGGATCTTCAGCCGGCGGCCAGCCCGCTCGGCAAGGTTGGAGGCGAAGCCCACCGGGCAGATCCAGCCGCAGAATCCCTTGCGCAGAAAGAGCCCGATGGCGAGAGCGGCCAGGAAGATGGTGAGGCCGGCCGGGTGGATCATGTCCCAACCGCCGGTAAGCACCAGGCGTTTCAAGCCGACCAGGGCGCCGATGGGCAGGAACCCCTCCACCGCCGGTGGCTGCGGCACATAGCGGTCGCTGGCGCCGGTGGCCCAGAGATAGAAAAGGGTGAAACGGTAGCCCGCGAACAGGCAGAAGAAGGCAAAAGCCGACTGCACGAAAAAACGCAACCGGCCGCTTTTTCTGCCGAGGCGGCCCAGGCTCTGGGCAAGAGGTATACTGGTTGGTAGCGGCTCGTTCATGGCGGCAGGTTACGCGAAAAAAAAGGGGCTGGCCTTGACCTGGGTCAACCGAAGCGCATTTCCCTCGGCAAACAGCCCGCCGCCGAGGCCCGGCCAGCCGAGCCCGGCGCCGTACCCGTGCCGGCTGCGGCCGCCGCCAGAGAAAATGGTGAGCAACATGGCGGCCAGCAGAGCCAGAGCAAAAAGCAGAAGAAGCAGGTCTTCCCGTTTCATGATGTTCCCATCGGGCCTGCCGGCGATGGGGCACCGGCAAATACCAGAAAAAGGTTGGGCCGCCCCGGGGGACGCGGTACCATATCCGAGGCGGCTGTTTTGTTCGAAACCGTGGGCAGCAAGGCAACCGAGGCGTTCGGCCGCCCTCCCCTCCTGCCGCGAAAGCCTTTTTCCCTTCGAGGTCCTCGATGTATCTGGCCGTCGAATATTCTTCAGAAAAAACCCGCTACTTCTTGCGGCAGAGCTATTACGACCAGCAAGCCGCCTGCCTGCGGAGCCGCGACCTCTTCGACTTCGGCCCCGAGCCGGGCCGCTTCATCGCCTACCCCGGCGGCCGCTCCTTTTACGTTTCCGAAGAGGTGGACGCGGCGCTCCAGAAGCAGGGCATCGAACCGGACCACGATCTTTTGGAAGATCTGCTCTGGCCCTTTCTCGACCCGGAGATCCGCCACTACGTCGACCGTTTCCGGCGGCCAAAACGGCCCTACGTGCACCGTCCCCTCTCCCGGCAGGAGGAGGACCTGCTGCGCGGACTGCACCCCTTTGACAAACGGCGGCTCTACTTCTTCCGGCACGGCGGCATCGACCTGCGCCGCATGTGGCAAGTGCCGGTCAAAATGTTTCGCCCCCTGGCCGGCAAGTCCCGGGACGAACTCGAGCAGTTTTTCCTGAAACTCGAACGCGACCTGGCGGTGACCGAGCGCAAGGAATACATCTATGCCGTCTTCGACCTGCAAGCCCGCTTTGCCGAGTCCTTTGCCCGGGCCCTGCCCCAGGGGCTCGACCCGGAAAAGCTCGACCAGGCCCTGCTCGACGAGCTCTGCTCGCTGCACGACGACGCCTCCTTCTGGCTGGGCTTTACCCGACCCGGCCACCTCCACCCCTACCTGAGCCGCTACATCGTTTTCTGGTTCGACAGCGATTTCGGGCCAAGCTCCTTCATGGACGACTACATCCGGGCCTTCATGGATTCCCGGCGCGCCTTCCACTGGCCGAAACCGAAAATTTCCGAAGAACGGAGCAAGGAAATCTTCGGAACCGGTCTCGAAGAGCTGCGCCGCATGAGCCGCAGGGAACTTACCCGTTTTTTCCGGGAAAAGGCCCATGAGCACCACCCGGACAAGGGCGGCGAACACGACCGCTTCGTGGAGCTCGTTGCCCTCTACCGGGAACTGCTCAAAGAGAAAAAGGACAAAAAATAGGCTGTACCGGAGCCCCTAAAAAGAGGAAATCGCCATCCGGGGAATTTTCAACCGATCGGAGCAGATCTTCCTTTTGCAGGAGGCCCATTCAGAAAAACATCAGATCTTGCCGGCGTTCTTCGACAGCCCCAGAACCTGCAGGATCTGGGTGGCGGTTTCCTCGATGGACTTGCCCGCCGAGGAGATGGAGGGGATCGAGTATTTCTGGTAGATGAGCTCGGCCTGGCTCAACTCCTCGCGACAGGTGGCGAGCTTGGCGTAGTTGCTGCCGGGATAGCGCTTCTCGCGCACCGAATGCAGAACCTCGGCGGTGGTGGTGATGGCGGCGGCCCGCGGGGCGTTGCGGCGCACCGGCTCGGGCAGCCTGTAGTCGTTCAGGTACTCGGCGGTGAGCGGAAAATTGGCGGCCTTCAAGCCCATGAAGGTGGAGAGAAACACGCAGACCGGCGTCTTGCCGGCTCGGGAAACGCCCAGCAGGATGACGTCGGCCTCGTCGAACTCGTCGAGCTTGGTACCGTCGTCGTGGCCCAGGCAGTAGTGGATGGCTTCCACCCGCCGCTCCATGGTGACGTCGTCCATGTGGCGGGAGAAACCAGGTTCCCGCAACGCCCTGGCTTCGATGCACTCCTCGAGCCGGTCGAGAAAGGAGCCGACGATGTCGAAGAATTCCACCTCCGGCACGTCGAATACCCGGCGCACGTCCTCGTCGATGATGGTGCTGAACAGAATGGGTCGCCGGCCCGGTGACTGGCCGAGGATGTACTGCAGGGTCTTTTTGGCATCGGCCACCGAGCGGATGAAGGGGAATTTCTCTTCGATGAAATTCGTCTCGGGAAACTGGCAAAGCAGGGCCTGGCCCAGGTTGGTGGCCAGAATGCCGGTGCTGTCGGAGATGTAGTAAACGTCCTTGATGTTCCACATAGAAAGCTCCTGTCCGGGTGGGGGGTATGCGGCGCGGCGCCGCGGCGGGTATGACCAGCAGAGTACCCAACGGTCGGCCCTTTCGTCAAACAGCGATCGAGTCACCATCGCCGGGGGTGGCACCAGCGGGAAATATTCCAAAAAAAATCGGCTTGCATGTTGATGCCGTTCGTACTAAACGGCTAGCATCGGTGCTTTGCAAAAGGAGAAAATCATGCACGAACGGTTCATGCGCCTTGCTCTCGGCGAGGCGGCCGCCGCCCTCGAGGCCGGCGACTTCCCGGTGGGCTGCGTCCTCGTCCACCAGGGCCGGGTGGTTGCCCGCGGTCACCGAACGAACAGCAGAGCCGGGCAGACCAACGAGCTCGACCACGCCGAGGTCGTCGCCCTGCGCCGCCTCTTTGCAGACCAGCCCGGGATCGACATGAACGAGGTCACCCTCTACTCCACCATGGAGCCCTGCCTCATGTGCTACGCCACCCTGCTCTTAAACGGCATCCGCCGGGTGGTCTACGCCTACGAGGACGTCATGGGCGGCGGCAGCGACCTGGAGCTTTCCCGGCTGCGCCCCCTCTACCGGGAAATGGAAGTGGAGGTCGTGCCCCGGGTGCTGCGCGCCGAAAGCCTTGCCCTCTTCCAGAAATTCTTCGCCGATCCCGCCACCGGTTACTGGCAGGATTCCGAACTCGCCCGCTACACCCTGGCCCAGAACGGCGGTGCAAAAAAACCAGCCGCCGGCTGATTCCTGCAGCCCTTGCCCGAGGATCCGATGACCACCGGTCCGCCCCCCCAGCCGACGTTTCCCGTCGCCCGCACCGTGGGCTTCAAGCCCGGCGAGCGCAACGTCTTCTTCCATCTGCTCACCGCCTGCAACCTGAGCTGCCGCCACTGCTACATCAACCCGGAACAGCACGGCCGGGGCATGGTGAGCCGGCAGCAGATCGACTCCTGGCTCTCGCTCTTTGCCGCCCCGGAGAAAAAACCGAATCTCATCTTTCTGGGCGGCGAGCCCACCCTGCACCCGGACCTGCCCTTTGCCGTCCGGCGGGCCAAAGAACTGGGCTACACGGTCACCGTCGACACCAACGGCTACCTGCACCACGATTTTCTCGCGAGAACCAGCCCCGCCGAGGTGGATTTCCTGAGTTTCAGCCTCGACGGGCCGAGCCCGGCGGTGAACGACCCGATCCGCGGCGAGGGCGTCTTCGGGATCTGCACCGAAAACCTCAGGCGGGCCGTGGCCCGGGGCTTCAACGTGAGTCTCATTTACACGGTGAGCCGCCTCAACATAGAGCATCTGCACGAAATGCCGGAGCTTCTGGCCAACCTCGGGGTGAAGCGCTTCTTCATCCAGGTCATCGGCATCCGCGGCAAGAGCGCCCAGGGAGAGGCCAGCGGCTGGCAACTTTCACCCGAAGAATGGCTCGCCGCCATCCCGCCGGTGGCCAGGCGGGCGGCGGAGCTGGGACTGGACGTCACCTTCCCCAAGGTTTTTCTCGGAGAGAACGAACTCTTCGAGTGCGCCGGCCGGGTGGCGGAAAATTTCTTTCTCTTTCCCAACGGCCGGGTCTACCGCTGCCCGCTCTGCGAGGACTACCCGCTCCACGCCCATTACATTGCAGGGGACCAACTGCTGGACTCGCCGGGACTCACCGAGAAGCAACTCTTCGAGCTGACCATCCCCGAGGGCTGCGTGATGAACAAACTGCTGCAACCGGGCAATCTGCGCTACGACGGAGAAGGCCGCCCCCTGTACCGGATCAGTTGCTGCCTGCTGAAGCAGGAGATGCGAAGAGGCCGATGACCAGGTTGCCCGCCTCGTAAAGGGCAAAGAGCGGCAGGGCGAGAAGAACGCCGCCGGCCGGGTCGCCGGCGGCCAGCAGAAAGGCAAGCACCACGATGGCCGGGTAGAAGAACTTGCGGCGGGTGCGGAAATACCCCGGCCCGACCAGCCCTGCGCCGGTTGCCGCCAGCATGAGGAAGGGAATCTCGAAGGCGAGCCCGAAACCGAGCGCCGTGCGGGCGACAAAGGTCAGGTAGCCGCCAAGCTTCGGCAGGGCCTTCATGCCGGGGCCGGCCAGGCTCAGCATATAGCCGAGAAGCCGCGGCAGCACGACGAAATAGGCGAAGCTGACACCGCCGGCAAAGAGCAGAGTGGAAACCGAGAGCACCTTGAGGGCGAGTACTTTCTCCCGCCGCAAAAGCCCCGGCGCCACGAACATCCACACCTGGTAGAGCAGCACCGGAAAGGCGGCGGCCAGACCGACCAGGAACGCCACCTTGAAGTAGGCGAAAAAGGCCTCGGTGAGGTTGGTGTAGACCAGCTTGCCAAGCCCTGGCTGGGCGGCAAAGAGCGGCGCCATGAAAAAACGGGTGATGGGCTCGGAAAAAGCGTAGGCGGTGGCGCTGCAAAGAAGCACGGCAAGCAGCGACACCATGAGCCGGTTGCGCAGTTCGAGCAGATGGGTGCGGTGGATATCGAGCATAAAAGGCGGCTCAGGAGGCTGCCTGCCTGGGGTCTTCCGGCCCTGCGGCCACTGTCTCGCCGCCGTCTGCCGCCGCAGGGGTTTCTTCCCCGCCGTCACCCTCCTCTCCGGCCGAGGCCGCGGGTGGCAGGTCGGCATAAGCCTTCTTGATGGCGTCGTAGTCGAGGGCCGGGCTTTCCCCTTCCCCCTTCTCCTCCACCTCCTCGCGCAGGCTCTCTTTCAGGGTGGCTCCCGCTTTTTTCAGCTCGACGATACCCTTGGCGATGGATTTCGCCAGCTCGGGCAGTTTGTCGGGCCCCACCACCACGAGGGCCACCGCGAGAATAACGATAAGTTCCGGAAGGCCTATGCCGAACATTCCTTCGCTCCGTCAGCAGTCTTTTACGGCGGGGACCGGGAAGTCCGCCGGGATTTCTTTCCCGGTGTCCCGGCAGGCGTCTTTTCAGGCCGCCCGGAGCGCGTGTGGCGCCCCCGGTAGCGTTGCCCACAATATCGTGTTTCACCGCTAATGGAAAGGACAAAAGGGCGCCCTGGACCGCTTGCGGGACGCGGCCGCTTCCGGGGCCTGGCGGGGCGCCGGCCAACGAACGGCACATCAAGGGCTTGTTCGGCCTTTTGCCGCTTTTGCTCGATTGACTTTTACCCAGCCTTTGGCTATGTTGCAGTCGCTTTTTTCGTCCTGCGCCGGCAGGGCGGCAACCGTGCTCCAGCGGCACAAGCCCGAAACAGAGAACCGAAACAACCGTCGGCATGCGGCTTTTCGCCAGGAGCCGGCGGTGTTTCTTTGAGGAGAGTCACATGGCCAACGTGGTGGTGGTGGGTACCCAGTGGGGGGATGAAGGCAAGGGCAAGATCGTCGATCTGCTGACCAGATACGCGGACTACATCGTCCGCTTCCAGGGCGGCAACAACGCCGGCCACACCCTGGTGGTGGAGGGCAAGCAGTTCATCTTTCACATCATCCCGTCGGGCATCCTCTACGAGGACAAAAAGTGCATGATCGGCAACGGCGTGGTCATCGACCCGGCGGTTCTTCTCAAGGAGATGGAAGAGCTCCGCCAAAACGGCCTGCCCGTCACCCCCGGCAGGCTGACGATCAGCGAGAACGCCCACCTCATCATGCCCTACCACAAGAGCCTCGACATGGCCAGCGAGGCCGCCAAGAACCCCGACAAGAAGATCGGCACCACCGGCCGCGGCATCGGCCCCTGCTACGGCGACAAGATCACCCGCAAGGGCATCAAGATCGGCGACCTGCGCGACCCCGATCTCTTTCGCGACAAACTGCGGGAGAACGTCGACGAGAAGAACTTCCTGCTCACCAGGAAATACGGCGCGGAAGCGGTATCATTCGATGCGATCTCCGCGGAATTCGAGGCTTTTGCCGAGAGTCTCGGGCCCTACCTCGGCAACATTTCCGTCGAGCTCGATGAAGCCCGCAAGGCCGGCAGGCACATCCTTTTCGAAGGCGCCCAGGGCACCCAGCTCGACATCGACCACGGCACCTACCCCTTTGTCACCTCGTCCAACACCATCGCCGGCAATGCCTGCATCGGCACCGGTTTCGGCCCGGCCCACATCGATGCGGTGATCGGCATTCTGAAAGCCTACACCACCCGGGTGGGGGCCGGCCCCTTTCCCACCGAACTGTTCGACGAAACCGGCGACCAGCTCCAGAAAAAGGGCGGCGAGTTCGGCGCCACCACCGGCCGGCGGCGGCGTTGCGGCTGGCTCGACGCGGTGGTGGCCAACGAAGCGGTGCGCCTGAACGGCTGCACCGGTCTCGCCATCACCAAGCTCGATGTGCTCTCCGGCCAGCCCACCCTGAAAATCGCCACCTCCTACAAAGAAGGCGGCGAGCGACTCACCGCCATGCCCTCCAATATACGGCGCACCGCCAGGGTCCAGCCCCAGTACGAAGAGATGCCCGGCTGGCAGGAGGAAATCTCCGGCGTCCGCTCCTTCGACGACCTGCCGGTCCGCACCAGGGACTACATCAAAAGGATCGAGGACATCACCGGCACGCCGGCTTCCATCGTCTCCGTAGGCCCCGACCGGGCCGAAACCCTTCTTCTCCGGAATCCCTTCGAAAAATAGGTTTGGGGAGAAAATCGCATAATGCAATTGCGATTTTGAGCGCAGGAAGTATATTATACGCGTTTCGGCAAACGCCCCCCGGGTGTGAACCATGCCGGCCAACAACGCACGGGATGAAGCTGGCGCCGGCCAGGAACTTTTTTCTCTCCGTTTCAGCAACGGCACTCCCGTTTTTCCGCGCACAGCGCAACTACGAAAAAGGCACGCACGATATGGCACGCATCACCGTAGAAGATTGTCTCGAGAAGATCGGCGACGAAAACCGCTTTGCCCTGGTCCACCTGGCGGTTTCCCGCATCAAGCAGCGGCGCCGCGGCGCCCCGCTGATGGTCGAAGAGCGCAAGAACAAGGAAGTTGTCATGAGCCTCCGGGAAATCGCCGGCGGCGCGGTTTCCTTCGACAACATCAAGAGCCTCTCCCAAAAGCAGCGGCAGGTTGATGAAGAAGCCTTGGCCAGGGCGGAGGCGGAAGCGGCTGCGGAAACGGCATAACGTAATATCTTCATAAGAGAAGTATCGTACCATGAGTGAAGATTATTATGACATTCTCGGGGTGTCGCGCACGGCCTCGGCCGACGACATCAAGAAGGCCTACCGCAAGCTGGCCATGAAATACCACCCCGACCGCAACCCCGGCGACCAAGCGGCGGAAGAGAAGTTCAAGGAAGCCACCGAGGCCTACGAGGTTCTGAGCGACGACCAGAAGCGGCGGACCTACGACCTCTACGGTCGCGAGGGCCTGCGCAACAGTGGTTACCAGGGGCCCGGGGATTTCAACGACATCTTTTCGAGCTTCGGCGACATCTTCGGCGAATTCTTCGGCTTCTCCGGCGGTGGCCGGCGGCGGAGCGGTCCGGCCCAGGGTGCCGACCTGCGCTACGACGTCACCATCTCCTTCATGGACGCCGTGCACGGCACCAGCAAGGATGTCGAGTTCGAGCGCGACAACACCTGCTGGACCTGCGAAGGCACCGGCGCCCGGCCCGGTCACCAGGCCCAGACCTGCCCCACCTGCCAGGGCCGCGGCCAGATCATGCGGGCCCAGGGTTTTTTCCGGGTGAGCAGCACCTGCCCCCACTGCCGGGGCGAAGGCCAGGTGATCAAGGACCCCTGCGCCGACTGCGACGGACGGGGCCTGGTCACCGAGAAGAAAAAGCTTTCCCTCAAGATACCAGCCGGGGTCGACACCGGCGCCCGCATGCGGCTCCGGGGCGAAGGCGAAGGAGGCCGGCGTGGCGGCCCCGCGGGAGACCTCTACGTGGTGATCCATGTCGATCCCCACGAAGAGTTCCAGCGCGAAGGCGACACCATCTACCTGCGGCTGCCGCTTTCCATGGTCCAGGCCGCCCTGGGCGATGAAATCGAGGTGGACACGGTGCACGGCACCGCCGAACTCGCCATCCCCAAGGGCACCCAGTCGGGCCAGCGCTTCACCTTGCGCGGCGAGGGCGTTCCCAACCTGCGGGGCCATGGCCGGGGCGACATGGTGATCGAGGTATTGGTTCTCACCCCCACCAAACTCAGCAAGCGGCAGGAGGAATTGCTCAGGGAGTTTGCCGAGCAGGGCGACGGCTTGCCCAAAGAGAAGGAAGAAGGGCTGCTCAAGAAACTCTTCCACATCTGAGTCGAGCCCCCTTGGGGCGGGTAAGGGAGAAACCACGATGCAGAAGAAACCGGCGGCGAACGGGTTCAGCCACTTCGACGGCTCCGGCCAGGCCCGCATGGTCGACATCGGAGCAAAACCGGACACTTCGCGGGAGGCTGTGGCCTCCGGCGAGATCCACCTGTCGGCGGAGGCCTTCCTGCTGGTAAAAGAAGGCACCATCGGCAAGGGCGATGTTCTGGGGGTGGCCCGGCTGGCCGGCATCATGGCCGCCAAGAGGACTTCCGAACTGATCCCCCTGGCCCATCCGCTGCCGATCAGCAGAGCCACGGTTGCTTTTGAGCTGGACGAGACCCGGCAAACCATCCTGATCGAGGCCCAGGTGGCCTGCACCGGCAAGACCGGGGTCGAAATGGAGGCACTCACCGCGGTTTCGGTGGCGGCCCTCACCATTTACGACATGTGCAAGGCGGTGGACAAGACCATGGAGATCGGAACCATCCGCCTGCTTCGCAAAACCGGGGGCAAGAGTGGGATATACCAGCGGGGAATAACAGTGGAAAGTGAGGGCGGCTGACGAAAACTCCTGTTGCTGTTACGCCGTATTCCATATTAAAGTGAAAGACCGCTTCGGCGCATGGGTGCATCAAGCAGGTGCTTCTACAGAAGTAGTGGAGAAATCGTATGGATAAAGAACAGGAAGCCTATTTCCGGGCGAAACTCGAGGAAATGAGTCAGGAAATCCTGACCGAGGCCGAAAAGACCCTGACGGAAATGACGGACAACAGCGACAACTATCCCGACCCCACCGACCGGGCCAGTGCCGAGTCCAACCGCAACTTCGAGCTCCGGATAAGAGACCGGGAGCGGAAATTGCTCAACAAGATCAAGTCCGCCATTGAACGTCTGGAAAGCGGTACCTACGGCCGCTGCGAGAGTTGCGACGAAGAGATCACCTTCAAGCGGCTCGACGCCCGGCCGGTCACCACCCTGTGCGTGGACTGCAAGACCGCCCAGGAACAGTACGAACGCCAACACGGGAAATAGCGAACCGTAATGCCTGAGCTGCGGAAGGACCCCATCCTGGGGCGCTGGATCATCATTTCCAAGGAACGTGGCCGCCGTCCCACCGATTTCGTGGTGGAGTCCTCGGTTTCCAAGGGCGGCTTCTGCCCCCTCTGCCCTGGCAATGAGAACACCACCCCTCCGGAAGTTCTGGCCTACGGCCGGCGTGGTTCCGGCAACGCCAACCAGCCGGGCTGGAACCTCCGGGTCGTGCCCAACAAGTACCCCGCTCTGGTCATCGAGGGCAATCTCGACAAGGAAGGGGAAGGGCTCTACGACAAGATGAACGGCATCGGCGCCCACGAGGTCATCGTCGAGAGCCCGTACCACGAGGAGCAGCTCATTTACCAGCCACCCGAGAGGCTGGTGCAGACCTTCTGGGCCTTCCGCGACCGGCTTCTCGACCTGGCCCGGGATCCGCGTTTCAAGTACGCGATGATCTTCAAGAACTCAGGAAGAGCAGCCGGCGCCTCCCTGGAGCACTCCCACTCCCAGCTGGTCGCCCTGCCTATCCTGCCGCGGATGATCGTCTCGGAGATCGAAGGCAGCCTTTCCTATTACCGCTATAAAGAGCGCTGCATCTTCTGCGACATCATCCGCCAGGAGATCAACCAGGATGTCCGGGTGGTCTGCCAGAACGAGGGATATCTGGCGATGATGCCCTTTGCCCCCCGCTCTCCCTTCGAGATGTGGATCCTGCCGAAGCGCCACAATTCCTCCTACGAGTCCATGCCGGAGCGCGACTTCGAGGGCCTGGCGGACATCTTCTCCGAGAGCATGCGGCGGCTCGACAAGTGCATCCCCAACCTGCCCTATAATTTCGTGCTACACACTGCACCACTGCGAAGCCCGGCTCTCGAGCATTTCCACTGGCACCTGGAAATTCGCCCGAAACTTTCGATGATCGCCGGCTTTGAATGGGGTTCCGGTTTCTACATCAACTCCATGCCCCCCGAGGACGCGGCCCGTTACCTGCGGGAGGTCGAGCCGTCGCAACAGCCCATCGCCGGCTAGGCTGCCGGACCGTGGCAACCGCCCCGGTCTTGGCGGTTTCCCCACTGCATGCGGACCGGAGGGCCGGCCCCCGCCGGATTGTTTTGCTCAACCGTGGAAGGAGAGGATCATGAAAAAGATACTGCTGGTCGACGACGAAGAGGGCATCCATCTCCTCTACCGTGAGGAGTTGGAAGACGAAGGCTACGAGGTCCATTCCGCCCTGCGCGGCGAAGAGGCCCTGGAGAAGCTCAATATCGTCTCCCCCGACCTGGTCATTCTCGACATCAACATGCCCGGCATGGACGGGGTAGAGGTGCTGCGCCGCATGAAGGAGATGAACCCCAACCTGCCGATTATCCTCAGCACCGCCTACCACGAGTACAAGCAGGACCTGGCGGTCTGGGCCTCGGACGAATACGTGGTCAAGTCTTCCGACCTCACCGAACTGAAAGCAGCGGTCCGCCGCCATCTCGCCTAGGCCGTTGCGCCCCGCTTGTTGTCACCGCCCGAAGAGTTGCTGCGACCTGCCATGAAGGATATCCAGAGCCAGTTCGACCCCCGTCGCATCGACATCAAGAAGGTGGGCGTCAAGAACATCTCCTACCCCATTACCGTCCTCGACAAGGCCCGGAAGGTGCAACGCACCGTGGCGGCGGTCAACATGTATGTCTACCTGCCCCACCAGTTCAAGGGCACCCACATGAGCCGTTTCGTGGAGATCCTCAACCGCTTCCGGGGCGAGGTCAACCTGCACGGTTTCCAGCTCATCCTCGAAGAGATGAAGGCCCGGCTCGACGCGCCGGCAGCCCACATGGAGATGGAGTTTCCCTATTTCCTGCACAGACCGGGCAGCACCGGCCGCGCCACTCGCATCGGCCGCTACCGGTGCCGAATGCACGGTTCCCTGCAGCAAGAGAGCGATCTCACCCTTGAAATCACCGTACCCATCGCCGCCCCGGAGCCCCTCCAGGGCGAGCGCGGCATGCCGCGCTCGCTTGGGCATTGGGGGGACGCGGTGCTCACCCTGCGGTTCTGCCACTTCATCTGGCTCGAGGACATCATCGACATGGCGGAAGAGGTGATCGGCCGGCAGCGGACCGCCACCGCCGGTCTTTTCCAGGACAAAGACCGGGAGTTCACCCTTTCGGTGGAAAATATGGCCAAGGCCCTGGGTGAATCTTTATCCGGTCATCCCCATATCAAGTGGTTTTCCGTGCTGGTCGACAACCTCTCAGAGGGTTTCAGCACCTTTGCCACCATCCAGTGGCAACGGCCCGGCGACTGCCCCGGCGCACCGGAAAGGAACGATCCCGGTGCCGCCCGCTGCCCAGACCCCGGAAAAAATCCTAACTGATCCGCCTCCAACCCCTCCCACCTCACCGAGAGAGACCGAAACGACATGGGACATGAACTCCTGTTTGAAATAGGAACCGAAGAGATTCCCGCCGGCTTCATCCTGCCTGGACTCGACAACCTGAAGAAGCTGCTGGCCGCCAGGCTGGCCGATGCCGGCATCGCCTACGGGGATATCACCACCGCCGGCGCCCCCCGGCGGCTCACCGTTATGGTGCGCGATCTCGCCGACCGCCAGCCCGACCAGAGACTCGAGTTCATGGGCCCAGCCAGAAAGGCCGCCTTCGACGCCGACAACCACCCCACCAAGGCTGCCCTTGGTTTTGCCGCCTCCAAGGGCGCCAGAGTGGAGGACCTGCAGGTGGTGGATACCCCGAAGGGGGAATACGTCATGCTGGTCCAGGAGAAAACCGGGGAGCGCACCGAAGAGTTGCTGCCCGCTCTCCTGGAAACGGTGGTGGCCTCCCTGCCCTTTCCGAAATCCATGCGCTGGGGGCATGGCGCCCTTGCCTTCGCGCGTCCCATCCACTGGCTTCTCGCCCTCTACAACGGCAAAGTGGTGCCCGTACGGGTGGGTGAGATCCGTGGCTCCAACACCACCCGCGGCCACCGTTTCATGGCGCCCGGCACCATCGAGGTAGCGGATCAGGCCGGATACACCGAAGCCCTGCGCCGCAGCCACGTGCTGGTCGACCTCGACGAACGTCGGCACGCGGTGCGGCAGGAGATCGCCAAGGCAGCGGCCAGAGTGGGCGGCACCGTGGTGGCCGACGAGGAGCTGGTCGACACCGTCACCAATCTGGTGGAGCTGCCCTGCGGCATCTGCGGCACCTTCGAGCAACGTTTCCTGGCTCTGCCTGACTGCGTGCTGATCACCGCCATGCGCGAGCACCAGAAGTACTTCTGCATGACCGGCCCCGACGGCCGGCTGCTGCCGCATTTCATCGCCCTCAACAACACCCGGGTCAAAGACGATGCCCTGGCCGCCGAAGGCCACCAGCGCGTGCTGCGGGCACGGCTCGAAGACGCCCTGTTCTTCTTCAGGGAGGACAAGCACAAAAAGCTCGCCGACCGGGTGCAGGATCTCACCGGCATCGTGTTCCAGAAGAAACTCGGCACCATGCTGGAGAAAACCGAGCGGGTCCAGCGCCTGGCTTCCCACCTTGCCGCCCTGCTGGCCCCTGGAGCAAAAACCGCGGTGGAACGCACCGCTCTTCTGGCCAAGGCCGATCTGCTCACCGCCATGGTGAACGAATTTCCCTCCCTCCAGGGCCGCATGGGCCGAGAGTACGCCCTGCTCGAAGGCGAGGCGCCCGAAGTCGCCGAAGGTATCCTCGAGCACTACCTGCCGGTCCGGGCCGGTGGCGAGCTGCCCCAGGGCACGGTTGGCGCCCTGGTGGGCATCGCCGACCGGCTCGACACCATGGTGGGCTGCTTTGGCATCGGCCAGGTGCCCACCGGCACCACCGATCCTTTCGGCCTGCGCCGCCTGGCCCTGGCGGTGCTCGCCATCATCGAGGACAAAGGCTGGCGCCTTTCCCTGCACCAGGTTCTCACCGCCACCGCCGGCCTCTATGGCGACCGGCTTACCGTCTCCGGCGAAGAAACCGTCGAAGCGGTGCGCCGCTTCATCCAGGGCCGCTTTGTCAACGACCTCACCGCCCGGGGCATTGCCGCCGATGCGGTGGAGGCGGTCACCTCGGTTTCCTTCGACGACCCGGTGGATGCCCGCTCCCGGATCGACGCCCTGGTCGCCATCCGCAGCCAGCCCTCCTTTGCCATGCTGGCCGGGGCCTTCAAGCGGGTGATGAACATCATTAAAGACAACGCCGACACCGGCGTCGAAGAGAATCTGCTCCAGGAAGAGGCCGAACGCACCCTGTGGGCCGCCTGCCGCCGGGCGGATCAGGAGGCCAGGCCGCTTCTCGGCGACAACCGCTACCAGGAGGCCCTCGCCTCCATCCTGCTGCTCAAGGAGCCGGTGGATTCCTTCTTCGACCAGGTACTGGTGATGGCCGAAGACGAAAAACTGCGGCGCAACCGCATCAACCTGCTCACCGGCATCGCCCGGCTCTTTCTCGAAATCGGCGATTTTTCCAAGATGCAGGGTTAGGCTGCCTGCTGCCCCCTTCCACGGCTTGCCATGCGGCGGGTTCCCCCTGGGGCCCGCCGTTTCTTTTGGAGGACCGGCTGGCCCCGCGAAACCGTCTTTTTGTTTGACAGCTACCGCAACCAATCGGTATCTTTTGAAATAACTTCCTGTTTCGGAGCCTTTCCGCAGCCTCCCCCGTTTTGGAACCACCTTCCCGGGAGCACCAGGCATGACGGCTATACCCTCTTCCCAGCCCAAAAAGCGCTCTGCCCCGTTCAAAATCCTCTGGGGACTTGTCGCTCTCTTCCTCTGCTACAGCCTCGCGGGTTTTGTCCTGCTGCCCCGGCTCGGAGAACATTTCCTGCCCAAACTGGCAAGCGCCGAGCTCGGCCGGCAAACCACCGTCGAAAAAATCCGTTTCAATCCCTTTTCCCTCAGCCTCGAAATCAACGGCCTGCGGATCGAGGAACCAGCCGGGACCGGCGAGCCCTTCTTCGGGTTTCTCAAGCTCTTCATCGACCTCGACGCCGCTTCGTTTCCCAGCAAGTCCCTGATCATCAGCCGGGTGCTCCTCGAAGAGCCTTTCATGGGACTCAGCCGGCGGGAGGACAACCGGTTCAATTTTTCGGACCTGCTCGACAAACCACCGCAACCCGAAGAGGACAAGCCGAAGAAACCTTTCCGCTTCTCCATAAACAACATCGAGCTGAAAAACGGCGCACTCACCTTCCGCGACGCTCCCAAGGAGACGATCCACCAAATAACCGCCATCAATCTCGGCCTGCCCTTTCTCTCCAATTTCGCCCATGCCACCGATATCTTCGTGCGCCCTTCGTTTTCCGTACAGGTGAACGGCACACCCTTTTCCCTTTCCGGCCGCGCCAAGCCCTTTGCCGCCGACTTGCCCCTGTCCCTGGCCTACCGTTTCCAGGATCTCGACCTGCCCTCCTACATGAGCTATCTGCCTGGCAAGCCGAACTTCGGCCTGCGTTCGGGCAAACTGTCGGCCCAGGGCATGCTCTCCTTCACGCAGCCCGGCCAGGACTCCCCCCCCGACCTGCGCCTCGAGGGCACGGTGCAGCTTGCCGACCTGCACGCCACCGCCGCCGACGGCAGCGATCTGCTGGTCATCCCCGCTCTGCGCACCGAAATAGACCGGATCGAGGTGTTCAGAGGCGATGCCCGCATCGGCCTGGTGAGTTGCCAGGACCCCACGGTATGGCTGACCCGCCAGGCCGACGGCCGGCTCAACCTGGTTTCCGCTCTGGCGGGGGACGGCGAGACACCAGCCCCATCACCAAAATCCGAAAAAGAACAAACCGAAAATAAAGAAAAACCGCCGTTCCTTTTCTCCATTGCCGAGGCGGAGCTTGCCGGCGGCACCGTGCATTTTGCCGACCAGGCAGGCAGCGAGCCGTTCAAGACCACGGTGAGCGATCTCTCCCTTGCCCTGCGGGACGTGACCAACAGCGGCGGCAACCCGACGGCGGCTCCCACCGTGTTTACCCTCAAGGGCCGCACCGATGCCGGGGAAGGCTTGTCCTGGAAGGGCAGATATCACCTCGCCCCCCTGCGGCTCAACAGCCGCCTGGAACTGACCGGACTCGACCTGCCCCGCTTTGCGCCATACTCTGACGCCCATCTTCCGGACCGCATCGGCGCGGGCCGCCTCGACCTGGCCGCCGACCTCGGCCTGCACCTCCAGCCCGGCGCCAACGCGGTCACCGCCGAGAATATCAGTGGCCGGCTCGATGGGTTGCGGCTCGACGAAAAGACAGGGGGCAAGCTTGCCGCCTTCGATCTGCTCTCCCTCACCGGCGGCTTGCGCTACGAGGCGGCATCCGGCTCCGGCCGGCTCGAGGTCGGTGGGCTGGCCCTGGGCATCGATTCCTTCCAGTTGCGGACAAGAGCAGACAACAAGGAGTGGATAGAGGCCGACCGGATCGCCCTGGGCGGCGACATCGGCCTCGAGTTCCCAGAGGAAGGGCCACTGCGACTGGCGGCAAGCAACCTGCAGGGAGTTATCCACGACCTGGCCCTGCACGACACGGCCTCGGGCGAAAAACTCGTGGAGCTCGCCCGTTTCGGTTTGGAAGACGGCGAACTGCACTTGCCGGAACAGAAGCTGCGCCTTCACGGCATCGGCCTGCAGGGTGGCCATGTCACTCTGCGGCGCGAGGCGGACGGCACCATCAACCTGACACGGCTCGCGCCTGTTAAAAAAACATCCAGCCCGGCACCGGCGGCCGCTTCTCCCCCATCCAAACCCTGGCTCCTCGAAATCCGGAATTTCAAACTCGCCGACCACCAACTTCTCTTCAATGACCGCACGGTGGCCCCCCAGGTGAACCTCGACCTGCGGCAGATCAGCATCGACATCGAGAATTTTTCCACCGCCGCCGGTAGCCGCATCCCCTTCGCCGTCGCCCTTGCCACGGACAACAAGGGCAGCATCGACACCAGGGGCGAGCTGGTGCTCGCCCCCCTGCAACTGGGCGCCGATTGCACGGTGCGGAGCCTGGCGCTCCCCCCTTTGCAGGGCTATATCTCGCCTGCGGTCAACCTCCAGGTGAACCAGGGCAGTTTCTCAGGCTCCGGCCGGGTTCAGCTCCAGAAAAACCCAGACCGTCCCCTGCGTCTTGTGTTCAAGGGCGACGCCGGAATCGCCGGCTTCACCTCCTATCTGCCCGGCCGCTCCGAACGGCTCCTCTCCTGGCAGAAGCTGTCGGCGGACGGCATCGATCTCGCCCTGCCACCGGCCAGGATAGAAATCGACACGGTAAAGGCCGATTCCCTCTATGCCGGTCTCGTGTTGCAGGAAGACGGCTCCCTCAACCTGCGCGGTCTGGCCCGAGAGCAAACGCCTTCCGAAACCGAAAAGTCCGCCCCCCCTGTCCCTGCTGGCACCGACAGCGGCATGGCGAGCGCTCCCCTGCACTTGCAGGTCGGCAGCCTGCAGCTTGAAAAAAGCGAAATTTTCTTCCTCGACCGCAATATCAAGCCTCCTTACGAAACCCGGCTGCAGGAGATAAACGGCACCCTGGTCAACCTCTCCTCGGCTAAAGACCAGGCCGCGGAAATCGAAATCGAGGCCCTGCTCGACGGCCAGTCGCCCCTTGTCATCCGCGGCACGGTGAGCCCGTTGGCCGAAAAGCTGTCCGCCGATTTGCGCATCGACTGGAAGAACATCGAGCTCTCGCCGGCCAGCCCCTACTCAGGCAAGTACATCGGCCAGCTCATCAAACAGGGCAAGCTTTCCCTTAACCTCGAATACAAAATCGCCGACGGCCGGATTAAGGCCCATAACCGAGCGGTCCTCGACCAGTTCAACCTGGGCAACCGGGTTGAAAGCAAGGATGCGGTGAGTCTTCCCATCACGCTGGCCATAGCGCTTCTCAAGAACCGGGCCGGCGAGATCCGCCTGAACGTGCCGGTGGAAGGGGATCTGAACGATCCCAAGGTGAGCGTTGCCGGCCTCGTCTTCAAGGCCCTCTTCAACCTGATCATGAAGGCGGTGACCGCTCCCTTCACCCTCATCGGCGCCGTACTGGGAGGTGGCGAGGGTGAAGACATGAGCCGTATCGACTTTGCCGCCGGCGACGACACCCTGGACGACGAAGCGAAGAGGAAACTTGCCGCCCTCGAGGCCGCTCTCTACGACCGTCCAGCCATAAAGCTCCAGATTTCAGGATACTATGACCCGGAGGCGGACCGGCCAGCCTATACCGAACGCCGTTTCAACGAGCTCCTGCAGGCCCAGAAACGGGAGGAGCTGGTGCGTGGCGGAACCGCGGCCACACCGGAAAATCTGCGGATCGGAGAAGAAGAGTACGAGAAATACCTGGAGGAAGCCTACAAGGTGACCATGAAGAAGCGGCCGTTTCTCGAACGGCTCGATTTTCGCTTCTCGGTGCCGCCCGAGGAGATGCGCCAGGTCATCCTCGACGATCTCACCCCCAGCGACGGCGAGCTCGGTCTGCTCGCCGGCCGCCGGGCCGGAGCGGTGGAAGATTTCCTGACCGCCAAGGGCCGGGTCGAGGCAAAACGCCTCTTTCTGGTCAAACCGGACAAACTGGATGCGCCGCCCAGGGAAGGGGGCAGCCCGGGAAGCCGGGTGGAGCTCACCCTCAAGTGAGGGTTGTCCGGCTTTTCAGAACATCTCGCCGTCGAACAGTTCGTGCTCGGGGAACCCTTCCTGCTGCCAGGGGTTGACGATACAATTGCGGCCGATCCGGTAGCCGGCCGGAATCGTCGATTCCTTGCCGACCAGGGTGATGCCGGTATAGAGATGCTTCGGGTAGATCTTGTTGCGGGTCTCCCTGCCCTCGCCGTGGCCGATCACCGCCCCCTCGCCCACCTGCACCCGCTTATCGAGGATGGCCAGGTCGAGGTCGGCGCCGGCTCCGATCACCGAGTCGTTAAAAATGATGGAGTTGCGCACCACCGCCCCCCTCTCCACCACCACCCCGGGAGAGAGCACCGAGTTCTCCACCGTGCCCTCGATCACGCAGCCCGCCGAGATCAGCGAGCGGCTCACCTGGCAGTTCAGGCCGAAACGGGTCGGCACCCGGTCGAAGGGCTTGTTCTCGGCCTCGGGATTGGACCGGATGCCCCACTCCTCGGGCGAGAGGCCGGCCTCTCCCCCCAGGATGTCCATGTTCGCCTCCCAGTATGCCTGTACCGTGCCCACGTCGCGCCAGTAGCCGGTGAAGGGGTAGGCGAAGACGTTGTCGCGGCCGATGGCCTTGGGTAACAGGTGCATGCCGAAATCGATTTCCGCTCTGTTCTCGGCAAGCAGGGTCAGCAGATAGTCGGTGTCGAAGACGTAGATGCCCATGGAGGCCAGGTTGGTGCGGGGCACCTCGGGCTTTTCCTCCCACTCGACGATGCGGCCCTCGGTGTCGGTGATGCCGGCCCCGAACTGGTGGATCTGCTCGAGCGGCACCACCATCATGGCAACGGTGACGTCGGCCCGTTTCTCCCGGTGAAAGGAGAGCATGTCGGCCAGATCCATCTGGTAGATGTGGTCCCCCGAGAGAATGACGATCTCCCGCGAAGGGTGGGCCTTGAGGAAATTGATATTCTGGCGCACCGCATCGGCGGTGCCCTTGTACCAGTCGGAATCGCTCGCCCCGGTGGAGGGCGGCAGAATCTTGACGCCACGGCTGCGGCCGGTGAAGTCCCAGGCCCAGCCGTTGCCGATGTGGCGCATGAGGGAGAGGGGTTTGTACTGGGTAAGCACGCCCACCTGGGTGAAACCGGCGTTCATGATGTTGCTCAACGAAAAGTCAATGATCCGGTAATGGCCGCCAAAGGGCACCGCCGGCTTGGCCCTGGTCTGCACCAGGATATTGAGCCGGCTGCCCACCCCGCCGGCCAGGAGCAGCACCAGGGCATCGAGCTGTTTTCTCATCGCACCACCTCCCCGTCCTTGATCCGGCGGCCAAAGCCCTCCACCTGCAGGTGGGGGTAGATGGTGCAGCCGGAGCCGATCTCGGTCCCTGCCGGCAGCCGGTTGTTCCAGCCCACCACGGAGACATCGCCCTCGAGCGGCCCACCCACCCGGCACCCCGCCCCAAAGGTCGTGTTGACGTCGCTCACCACCTTGGTGAGGCGACAGTTCTCTTCCACCACATTGTTGAAGAAGAGCACCGAATCCTTCACCGTCGCTCCCTTGCCCACATGCACCCCGGGAAAGAGCACCGAACGCTCGACCTCGCCCTCGATCACGCAGCCGTTGTAGACCAGGGAATCGCGCACCGTGCCGCGCGGGCCAACCTTGAGGGGCTGAAAATCCCGGATGCCACGGTGTTCGAGGTTGGTGCGCAGGCCCCAGTCGGCGAGCTGGATCTTCGGCTCGGGCCCGAGGAGGTCCATGTTGGTTTGCCAGTACTCGTCGATGGTGCGGGTATAGCCCCAGTAGCCGCGGAACTTGAAGCCATATACCCGGCGGCCGGCGGCCATCAGCCGGGGAATGATGTCGCGGCCGAACTCGTAGGAGGAGTCCTCCCGCACATTCTGTTCGAGCACCTCGTAGAGCACCCCGGGCTTGAAACAGAAAACGGTGAGGGAGGCCCAGCCGAACTTGGGCTCGGCCGGCTTCTCGGCATAGGCCGTGACCCGGCCGCCGCGTTCGCCATCCTCGTCGTCGATATCCGCCACCCCGAAGCGGCGGGCCTGCTCGAGGGGAACCCGCAGGCAGACCATGGTGCAGTCGGCGTTCTTCTCGTGGTGGTACTCGAGCAGTTGCCGGTAGTCCATGTGGTAGATATGGTCACCGGAGAGGATGAGCACTTCCTCGGGTTCGTGGTACTGGACGAAATCGAGGTTCTGGTAGACCGCATCGGCGGAGCCCCGGTACCACTGGTCCTGGCCGTAGCCCTTAAAGGGCGGCAGGATGGAGATGCCGCGGTAGCGGCCGATCATGTCCCAGGCGGCACCGGTGGAGATGTGGTTGATCAGCGAGTACGAACGGTACTGGGAAAGGATGGCCACCCGTTCGAGGCCCGACTGCATGAGGTTGCTGAGGGGAAAGTCGATGACCCGGGCGAAGCCGCCGAAGGGCACCGCCGATTTAGGCCGGTAGTAGGTGAGGACGTTGAGCTCGTCCACCCGGCCGCCGGCCAGGATCATGGCCAGTGTGGTAGGCTTTGAAGGCATGGAGTTCCCCGCTCGGTGATGGATGCCGTTTCCGGCCATGGAAAGAGAAGGGCCGGGAAAAGGAAGATCGGAGCGCCACCGGGCGCGGTGGCGCCGGCTGTTCCCCTCGACTATGTAATTAACCGTGATTGCAGGGAAGATTCAAGGAGCTTTTCAGGATACGGAAAAATACGGCCAGCGGGCAGGCTACAGATGCTTGGTGGTCAGCCGGTTCAGGGTGCGGGTGGTGAATTCCTGGTTCGGATTGGGCAGGTTCTTGAGGGGCACCTCGGCCCGGGCCGCCTCCCGGTGGCCGCCGGCCGAGCCCATGGCGCCGAAGATGATCTCGGCCAGTTTGCCGGCGTTCTTCTTGTAGCCGTCGCAGCGGAAGATGACCACCAGCCGCTCGCCGTGGATGCCGGAGACGAATACCCAGGAAACCTCATTCACCTGGTTGAGGAAATCGGCGATGATCACCAGGATATCGGGATTGCGGACCCGGCCGACATGGGCGTAGAGCCGCTGCTTGCTGATGATCATCCCGGAGAGCGCGGTCTTGAAGTAGCTCAGTTCGGAAACCCGCAGCTCGGAGAGCTCGATCTTGCGCACCAGGTTCTGGTTGGCGATGTTGAAGAGGTAGCGAAAGGAGATGGCATCGGCCAGCCGCGCCTTTTTCTCGAAGTTGTGGGTATCCACCTTGATGGCGTAGAAGAGGCCGGTGGCCAGATGCACCGAGGGCTTGATGCCGGCGGCCCGCAGGTATTCCACCATGATCGAGGCCACGGCGCCGTAATCGGGGCGGATGTCGACGAATTCGGCGGTCCAGCCACTGGTGAGCGGGTGGTGGTCGATGACGGCGTTAAACGTCATCTTTTCGAAATCCGGCAGATGAAGGGGCTGGGAGTCCACCAGCACCCGCTTGGTGAATTCCCGGTTCTTCAGGGAATGGAGCCGTTCAGCGGTGATCTTCAAACGCTCCATCATGGTGATGTTGCTGAGCCGCCGCACCTCGTTGGGGTAGCCGATGGCAACGCTCTTCACCCGGTAGCGCAGCAGGCGCTTGATTGCCATGGCACTGGCGAGGGAATCGGGATCGGCATTGATCACCACGAGGACATCGTCCTCCTTCCCGAAAACATCCAGGAACAGCCGCAACCGCTCTTTGGCCGTGGTACGGCTCTGGGGAGGGCAGGAGGCGTTTTTTCTCGGCATAACACTCTTCGGGCTGTAGGAACAAATGAGGGATGAAGCGGTGGGTACTGATCTGCAACACCGTTCCATCCCTTGACTGGTCGGCCATGATACTACCCGAAGGACGGTCATGTTGCAAGCAGGTTGAGGGACGAGGAACCGCCGGCCGCCCCGCAGGCTTCAGTGGTCGGCAAAAACCGGCACCGACGGGAAAAGGGCGCGGTCGGTGTGGGGAATGATGCGGCTGCCGGAAAAACGGATCATGAACTCCTGGTTGACGTTGAGCTCGAGGTAGGTAATGCGGCGCGCCACCTCGAGACAGCGCCGCCGCGCCTCGCCGTCCACCAGCGCCAGGACGGCGCCGGCCAGGGAGCTGTTGCCGACGGGCTGGTAAACCCCAGGGTCGAGGTCCGGCAGCATGCCGAGGGTGATCGCCCGGCGGGGATCGATATGGCGGCCGAAGGCGCCGGCCACGCAGATCCTGGCCAGATCCCCGAAGCCCACCCCGACCTGGTGGACCAGGGTGGTGAGGATGGCGTACATGGCAGCCTTCGAGCGCATCAGGGCGTCGAGATCCACCTGGCTCACCAGCACCGGCCGCTGGCCTGCCGCCTCGGCCGCCGGTACCACCTCGAAGGCGGGCCCTTCGGCAAGCTGCACCAGCCGGTGGCCCATGGCCTCGAGGTGAGCCGGGCGGAATTTGCCGCGCAGGTCGATAAAGCGGGCCAGATAGAAAGCGGCCATGAGGTCGATCAGCCCCGAGCCGCAGATGCCCCGCGGCGCTTCGCCGCCGATGGTCCGCCAGACCACCCGGCCGCTTTCGGCGTCCACCTCCACATGGTCGATGGCGCCGGGCCCGGCCCGCATCCCCATGCGGGC
>JBFHWX010000037.1:0-23196 GCA_041599275.1 Desulfobulbales bacterium
CGCGGTACGCCGCCGCCGTTGCCGCCGAACACCAAAGTCCAGCCCGCTTTCTTGCCGAACACGCCGAGATCGCGGATAAAGCACTCGGTGCAGTTCATCGGGCAGCCGGCCACACCGACCTTGGTCTTGGCCGGCAGCGGGATATGAGCCAGGGCCTCCTGCAGTCTCTCGCCCATCAGAAGCGAATCCTGGCGGCCGTACTTGCACCACCTCACCCCGGGACAAGCCTGGATGTAGTGGATGCCCACCGGCTTTTTAGGGCCGTGGGAGGCGCCCAAGGCACGCCAGATGGCCTCGGCCGCGGCCGGATGGTGGCCGGCGATGGCAAAACGCTGGGCCGAGGTGATCTTGGCGAACGGCACCTCGTGCTCCCGGAGAAGCGCGGCAAGTTTTTCAAGGTACTCCGGGGTGATCACCCCCATCCGCGTGCCGGGCAGAACAGTATAGGTTTTTTCGTCGACAGGAAGAGATCCGCTCATGAGAAGCCTCCAGGAAAAGTTAAAGAGAAGTGACGGGATGGTTACCCCTCACCTTATAACGGCTCTTCCTTCTTCTCCTTGACCTGAGTCAAATGCGGCGAAGCCCCAGGAGTTCCCGCTGAAGCCCGGTGACACCTAACCTAAGCTTGATTTACGCCCGAAACCACCGGTTAGCCGCCTCTAGTGGCCTGTTTGGTTAATCCTGTCTCATAATTGTTGGTCCTCGCGGTCTAGGCGGAACTGCCAATCTTCCCGTTTGCCGGCAAGCATGGTCTGCAGGCAGTGGCCGGCCAGAGAACGGTGGTGTTCCCCTTCAGTTAAAATCTTCTTTCCGCCGTGCTCAACAAAAAAAGGGGGGAGCATGCGCTCCCCCCTTTTTCAAGACAACCGGAAACCCGGGACAGACAAGGGCTTACAGCCTGAACAGCAGGTCGCTGTAAACCGGAACCGGCCACAGGTCACGGGGCATGATCTGCTCGAGGGCGTCGATGTCGGCACGCAACGCGTCAAAAACCGGCTTCACCTTGTCGCGGAAGGCGGCGGCCTGCTTGGGAACGGAGGAAACCCCCTGGGCCTTGGCAGTGGCTGCCTCCAGATCGGCAAGATTCTTGTCCGCCGAAGCCAGCAGCTTGCCCACCTGGTCGAGAAGTTTCTTCTGCACGGTGGAATGCTTGGGCGCCGCCTGGATGGACCCGCCGAGCATGGTGACATAGTCGATGACCGCCGGGATGAACTGGCGCTTGGTCATCTGCATGGCGGCCTGGGCCTCGATGTTGAGATGTTTGGAGTACTGCTCGAGGTAGATGTCGTAGCGGGAGTGGAGCTCTTCCTTGGTGAGAACCTTGTAGGCCTTGAAGAGCTTCACCGCCTTCGTGGTGATGAAGGCCTCGAGGGCGTCCACGGTATTGCGGGTGTTGGGCAGGCCGCGTTTTTCGGCTTCCTGCACCCAGGCCTCGGAGTAGTTGTCGCCGTTGAAGATGATCCGGCCGTGCTTGTCGATGGTCTCGGAGAGCACCTTCTGGATCTCGGCGTTGCAGTCCTTGGCCTTCTCGAGACGGCTGGCGATCTCGTCGAGGGCCTCGGCCACCACGGTATTGAGGGCGACGTTGGGGCCGGAGATGGACTGGGAGGAGCCCAGCATGCGGAACTCGAATTTGTTGCCGGTGAAGGCAAAGGGCGAGGTGCGGTTACGGTCGGTGTTGTCCTTGGGCAGTTCGGGCAGGGTGTCGACGCCGATCTTCATGACGGCGGCCTTCTTGCTCGTGGCCTTCTCGCCCTTGGCGGCGCGCATCACGGCATCGGTCAGTTCCTGGCCGAGGAACACGGAGATGATCGCCGGCGGCGCCTCGTTGGCGCCCAGCCGGTGGTCGTTGCCCGAAGATGCACAGGTGCCGCGCAGGATGTCGGCGTGGGTATCGACCGCTTTCAACAGGGCGCAGAGGAAGACCAGGAACTGGGCGTTTTCCTCCGGGGTGTGGCCCGGGTCGAGGAGATTGATGCCGTCGTCGGTGGACAGCGAATAGTTGTTGTGCTTGCCCGAACCGTTGATGCCGGCATAGGGTTTTTCGTGAAGAAGACCCACCATGCCGTGGCGCAGGGCGACCTTCTGCACGGTCTCCATGACCAGCTGGTTGTGGTCGGCGGCGATGTTGGTGGTGGAGAAGACCGGAGCCATTTCATACTGGGTGGGGGCCACCTCGTTGTGCTTGGTCTTGCTGGTGATGCCCATGCGCCAGAGCTCGACGTCGAGGTCTTTCATAAAGGCCGAAACCCGGTCCTTGATGGCGCCGAAGTACTGGTCCTCGAGTTCCTGGCCCTTGGGGGCCGGGGCGCCGAACAGAGTGCGGCCGCAGGAGATGAGGTCGAGGCGCTCGGCGTAGAGCTCCTTGTCCACCAGGAAATATTCCTGCTCGGCGCCGACGGTGGCAACCACCCGGGTCGAGGAGGTATTACCCAGGGCCCGGAGCACCCGCATGGCCTGCTTGCCCACGGCGTCGATGGAGCGCAGAAGCGGGGTCTTCTTGTCGAGGGCCTCGCCATTGTAGGAGCAGAAAACGGAAGGAATGCAGAGGGTGACGTCGCCGGAGGCGTCTTTCTTGAGGAAGGCCGGGGAGGTGCAATCCCAGGCGGTGTAGCCGCGGGCCTCGAAGGTGGCGCGCAGCCCGCCGCTGGGGAAGGAGGAGGCATCCGGCTCGCCCTGAATGAGCTGTTTGCCCGAGAACTCCATGATCACGCCACCGTCGGGGGTGGGGGCGATGAAGGAGTCGTGCTTCTCGGCGGTGGAGCCGGTGAGCGGCTGGAACCAGTGGGTGTAATGGGTGGCGCCCTTCTCGATTGCCCAGTCTTTCATGGCATTGGCCACCACGGCGGCGATGTCGGCCCTGAGCGGCGCACCCTTGTCGATCGTCTCCTTCAGGGCCTTGTAGGTCTCCTTGGGCAGACGCTCCCGCATGACCAGCTCGTTGAACACATTGTGGCCGAACAGCGACGGCACGTCGATGGACTCACATTCCATACAGCAAGAATTGTCACACATTTTTTCCATTCTCCTTAGAACAGGTGGTGATTACCGGCGGCAGCGCTTCGGGCCTGCCGCCCGGTGAAAAAAAGTTCCTTGATCCCTTGACCGGACTCTCCAAAAGGCGGCGTGTTGGATAGAGCGGCCGCCGTGATTTTGTTTCTTCCGTTTTATTTCAACAAATTTCCTTCTTTCTTTCTCAAAACCGCCACCGATCCGAGAACAGATCCACCGCGAAGGCCGGCGGACGGTGACAAGAAACCGCTCTTTGCCGAAGAACTCTTCTGGGCTGCGGCAATCCCTCAGAAAAGATCGGGGGCGGCACGGCTTCGAAACCACTGGCCAACACGCCGGCAGACGGCGGCAACCGCACCGGCGAAACTTCGTTGGATCGGGGACCCTGAATGGTACGCACTGCAGAGAGGGTTCGGCGGGAGGCTCCGTTTCAAATAAAGAACCGACGGTATCTCGGAATGGTGGATACCGTCGTCGGTGCCCCTGTCAAAATTACGCGGGCGCGACATCGATACTCTCAATACACCGTAAAAATTTATCCATCAAGATATTTCAGGAACGATCATACTGCATGAACAGACCAGGCAAAAGCTTTTTTCTTTCCCGCCAGCGCATGAAAAATATCCTCGCGGACGGATTCACTACCAGCCTTTGCCATCCCACCCCGAAGAATGGTCTCCTTGGCACTCTTTTTCCCTCCGCCAGGTTCTTTTTTTCATCTCACCCAGAAAACATGGGCAACGTTCCAAAAAAAAAAGCAAACCCTTCTCTTCGGCAACCATGAGCTCTGGGGGGGCCACTTTCACGATTGACAAGGGGGAGATGGTCCATGTACATTGAGCGCTGCATATGCAACTATGCATTTTTTCAGAACGTTTCACCCAGAAAGGGGCCATGGGAGTTGTTCCGTCGCGGTTCCATCGCGTCCTCGCCCACCCCTTTATTCCGTTCCTGCAGGCCCACGCCGATGGAGGTACGATACCTTTCTCATGAGCGGCAAAGATCCCTCCAAGATGAATGGAGAGCTGAAGCACCTCTACGAAGAGCTTTTCCCCGACGAGCTCGATCTGCAGAACGTGGAGTGCGTTTACGACGACCTCACGACGCCGGCGGACTCCGCCGCCGCCAAGACCGCAACCCTGCCGGGCGGCTGCGGGGCCGCCAGCCTGTTGCGCCTCGGCGGCAAGGCGGAAACCGTGGTCCGGGCAGCACTCTTTCACCCCGGACCCGACGAGCTCACCGTGGTTCGCGCCGGCGACGGCGCACCGCAGTGCCTGCGACTCGCCGATTTTCGTTGCATCCAGACCACTGAAAAGCCGGAGAAATTCCCCCCGGTGACGCCGGCCTGCCAGATCGAGAACATCAAGACCACCGACGGCGGTCTCTTCCAGGCCTATGTGCCCGAAGAACAGCCCCTGGCCAACGGCATCTTCGCCTTCTCCACCAGTGCCTACACGGTGGGCTCCTTCTGCCACTACAAATATTTCTTCTTTCCGCGCCTCAATATCGCCCAGCGGGTCCTCAAACGGTTCCTGGGCGAAATCCTGCTGGACCGTGGCGCGATCAGCGAGGAGGAACTCAAGCGCGTCCTTGCCGAGCACCAGTTGCGGCGCAGTAAAAAGCTTGGTGACATCATCGCCGAGCAGGTCAACCTGCTGCCGAGCATCGTTGAGCAGGCCATCGACAGGATCTACAAAGAGAACAAAAATTTAAGGGTAGGAGAAATCCTTCTCATGACCGGCCTGGTGGACGAGGAGCAGGTCAAGCGGGCCCTCGAGATCCAGAAGAATTCCAAAAAGCGGATCGGCGAATACCTGATCGACGAAAACATTCTTCCCGAGGAAACGGTGTACCGGGCCCTGGCCGAAAAATTCCGGCTCGAATTCCTCGACCTGCGCCAGCAGGCCTTCTCCAAGAAGGCCATAACCGCTCTTCCCAGGGAGGCGGTTCGCGAGGGGTTGCTGCTGCCGATCCGCTACCAGGGCGAGGAACTGCTGGTGGCTGTCACCGCCCCCGATTCCCCGCAGGTCCTTGCCCAGCTCGAAAAACATACCGAATTTCAAAAAGTGCGGCTGGCCCTTGCCCGCCCCAGCCAGCTCAACGCCGCCATCAACAAGCTCTTTCCACCGGACGCCGGCGAGTGAGGCCAGGCCGGAACCGCGTTCCCTGCGGATCTCAGGAGATCTGACTAATGACCACGCAAATTTCCTTCAGCAGAATCGAAAACGAACTCCTCCCCGATTTCCGGAACAAAATCAGCTCCGCGGAATCCACCGAAGACGTCAAGAAGTTCTTCGCCTACATCATGCAGGCTCTCTTCAACCAGGCCTATGAAGGCACGGTTGACCTGAACTACGGCGACATCGCCCTCTCGCCCGAAGAAGACCCGCCGTTTTCCCTGAGCGATGCCCTCCGCAAGCAGATCGAGTTCACCGCCGCCTGGAACTCATCCGACCTCCCCCACGTGGTCCGCCGTTTTTCGGAAAGCGCCAGCAACCGCTTCCGCCATCTGAAGAAAAAACCCGAAAAAACCGAGCAGAAGATCCGCAAGTAACCAACCGGCAGCGCTTCCTCGCCGACTTTGTTCGCCTGTTGTCCCCGGCGTGCGCGTCTCGCCTTCGGTCCGCCCGTCGCCGACATTGCTTGCCAAACGGCGCTCGCTTCGGGTATCCTCGCCTCCGGTTTTTTGTTCGCTTCTTTTTCCATTCCGCCGAACCACCCGGCACCTCACCGGCCCCAGCCCTTCCATGCCCCTGTTCGCCAGCTTTTCCCCCCCCGCCCCCCTTGCCTGGTTGCGCTCCTGCACGGCAAACGGCGCCGGGGAGTTCCTGGTCGCGCTGCAGGACTTCCTCGAAACCACCAATCCCCTGATCGCCGCGCCCAGCGGCCGGGAGGCCCTGGGGTACCTCCTCGACAGCCTGAGCCGGCGCCAGCCCGGGCGCAAAAAGGTGCTGCTCTGCTCCTTCAACTGCCCGCTGGTCGGCCGCACCGTCCTGGAGCGAAACCTGGAACTCGACCCCTACGATCTGGCTTCCCCCACCGGCGGCATCGACTGCCGGGCCGTTGGCCGGCGCCTCAGCCGCGCCCATCTTGCCCTTCTGGTCACCCATCCGTTCGGGGTGCCGGTGGATTTCCGGCCGCTCATCGCCGAATGCCGCCGCCAGGGCACAGTGCTCATCGAGGACTGCGCCCATACCGTGGGCGGTCGCATCGGCGGCCAGATGGCCGGCACCCTGGGCGACGCGGCGATCTTCAGCTTCAACCGCGACAAGCCGCTGGCCCTGGGCGGCGGCGGCGCCCTGCTGCTGAACGCGCGGCAACTGCATCCGGAAAAAGAGCCTGATTTCGGCAACCAGGCCTGGGCCGAAGAGGCGGGAGCCCTGCGTTTCTTCCTCCGTTTGCTCGAAGAGGACGGCCACTTGCCCGGCGATTCCCGGTTGCACCGGACTCTCTCCCTGCGCTTGGCCGACCTCTGCGCCAAACCATCAAACCTGGCCTTTCGCGGCCTGCACCCGCTGCGGGCCGCCTATGGCCTGCGACTCCTGGCCGGCTACGGCGAACGGTTGGCCCAACGCAACTCGCAAGCCAAAGAAATCGCCAGCCGCTGGCCGGCCCACTCGTGGACCGTGTCGCCCTTTGTCAGCCCGGCCTGGTTCCGCCAACGCTTGGTGGCATCCGATTGCAACACCCTTGAACAGCTGCGGCAAGCGGCCCTGGCCCACGGTTTCACGGCCACCAACACCACCTGGCCGAGCCCGGTCGGTTGCCGGACCCGGAAAACAAGCCCCCCGGCCAACGCCGCACACTGCGCCTTGCACGGCATCGACCTGCCACTTGCCAGCACGACTTCTCTTAAGGATCTGGCCGGGACTCTGCCGGCACCATACTGATTTTGGGGAGGGGTAAGTCCGCTGGGATGTTCTGGGGAGAAAAGGCTTCCGCTGCTGCCGGCCAGAACAGCCGGCAGCAATGGGCAAGCGGGTACCGGCCGGTACCGGAAAACCCGGCTACAGAGCGAGACCGCGCCGAAGTCTGGCCACCACCTCCGGCAGCAGGCCAAGAAGGCGCTCGAGCTCGGCTGCGGTATTGTCGAGGCCGAAGCTGAAACGCACCACGCCGTGCAGGAATTCCTCGGGCATGGCCATGGCGGAGAGCACATGGGAAGGGTCGACATCACCGCTGTGGCAGGCGGAATGGGCCGAGACCGCGATGCCCCGCTCGTCGAGCTCTTGGACGAGCGCCGCCGAGGCGCAGCCCGCAAAGGCGGCGTTCAGGGTATTGGCCAGCCGCGGCTGGGTGCGGCCGGCGACCAGCACATCGGGGACCCCGGAGAGCAGGAACTCCTCGAGCCGGTCCCGCAGTGGCGCCGTGGTCGCCTCGAACCGCCCCAGGTTCCGGGCCGCCAGCTCACAGGCCTGGCCGAAGCCAACGATGCCGGCGACGTTTTCGGTGCCGGCCCGGCGGCCCGCCTCCTGGCTGCCGCCCAGGAACATCGGTACCAACGGAGCCGTGCGCCGCACATAGAGAAGGCCAACCCCCTTGGGACCGTGCAGCTTGTGGCCGGCAACGGAAAGATAATCGACCTCGGCGTCGTGCAGGTTGAGGGGCAGCTTACCGCAGAGCTGCACCGCATCGCAGTGGAAGAGCACGCCATGCTCCCGGCAGATGGCGGCGATGGCCGCCAGGGGCCAGACCACCCCGGTTTCGTTGTTGGCCCCCATCAGGGAGACCAGCACCGTATCCTGCCGCAGGGCACGGCGCAGCAGGTCGAGGTCGAGTCCCCCGTCGTCGGCCACCGGCAGCAGCTCAACCTCGTAGCCGAAACGTTCGGCCAGGAAGGCAAGGGGCCGCAACACCGATGGGTGCTCAACCCGCGAGGCCACGATGTGCCGTTTTTCGGGGTGAGCCGCCACCGCGCTCCAGATCGCCGTGCTGTTGGCCTCGGTGCCGCCGCTGGTGAACACCAGCCGGTCCGCCGGGCAGTGGAGCAGCGCCGCCGCCTGCTCCCGGGCCTGTTCGACGCCCGCCCGGGCCCGTTCGCCATCCCGGTGGCCCGAGGACGGGTTGCCGAAGATCTCCCCCAGGTAGGGGGCCATGGCCGCCCGGACTTCCGGGGCCGGCACGGTGGTGGCGTTGTTGTCAAAGTAAATTCTCTCCACTGCAGCTCTCCTCTTCTCTATTCGCCGTTTTCCCCGGTCAGATCTCGAGCATGCGGTCGAGGGCGAGCTTCGCCTCGCGGGCGACCTCGGCCTCCACGGTGATCCGGTTCACCACCCGGCCCTCGGCCAGGTTGTCGAGCACCCAAAGCAGATAGCCGGGCTTGATCCGGTACATGGTGGAGCAGAGGCACTGAAAGGGCGACAGGGAATGGATCTGCTTGTCCGGATACAGCCGGGCAAGGCGGCTCACCAGGTGGATCTCGGTACCGATGGCCCACCTGGAGCCGGCGGGCGACTCGGCCACCGCCTTGATGATGCCCTCGGTGGAGCCGTACTGGTCGGCCAACCGCACCACCTCGTGGCGGCACTCGGGATGAACGATGACCCGCACCTTTGGGTCCTTGCGGCGCCACTGTTCGACGTGCATGGCGGAAAACTGCATGTGCACGGTGCAGTAGCCGTTCCAGAGGATGACCTTGGCGCGCCGGAGCTGCTCTTCGCTGTTGCCGCCCAGGGGCCGCGACCGGTCCCAGAGCGCCACCTGGTCACGGTGAAGGCCCAGAGCGTGGGCGGAGTTGCGGCCGAGATGCTCGTCGGGGAAGAAAAACACCTTCTCGCCCCGCTCGAGGGCCCAGGTAAGCACCCGCTCGGCGTTCGACGAGGTGCAGACCGAACCGCCATGGCGGCCGACAAAGGCCTTGATGCGGGCCGAGGAGTTGACGTAGGTCACCGGAATCACCGGGGCGCCACCGGTGGCGGCGGCCAGCTCCCGCCAGGCGCCGGCCACCGCTTCCGGAGTGGCCATGTCCGCCATCGGGCAGCCGGCCCGCAGGTCGGGAAGAGAGACGGCCTGTTGGTCGGAGGTCAGGATATCGGCGGCCTCGGCCATGAAATGGACGCCGCAAAACACGATGAACTGCCGGTCGTGGCAGCTGGCCGCGTACTTGGCGAGCTTCAGGGAATCGCCGGTCATGTCGGCGAACCGGTAGACCGCCTCCTGCTGGTAATGGTGGCCGAGGATGAGCAGCCGGTCAGCCAGTTCCGCCTTGCGGGCCGCGATCCGCTCGGCGAGCACCGCTTCCTTTTCTTCGAGATATGCCGAACCGATGTCGACCTGTTCGAGAGCGTTCATTCGAGCTATTCCAGAAAAAATACCGGTTGTCCGGCGGCCACTCCTTCATCCAGAAGAAGGAGCCCCCCGGAATGCAAACGCCCTGGAGGATGGCTCCAGGGCGTTTTTTGCTATTGTTTTCTTCTTTATACGAACTTGCTTCCAAAAACAAGCAGCTTTTGGCTCACTGGCCGGCAATGGCCGCCGGCCTCAGCGGCTCGCCCGCACCCAGGCGGCGGTGGGGCTGGAGTCGCCGGCCGCCGGGGCGAAGCGCACCCAGTCGCCTTCGGACATCATGCCGAAACTGGTGTTGCGGCAGGAATTGGCATGAAAAAAAATCTCGCGGCCGTCCGGGGTGGCGATAAAGCCAAAGGAGCGTTCCGGAAAGAGCCTTTTCACCACACCATCCATGGCCACCGCTCTGATGCCGTCCACGGTGCCCTTGACCACCCGCCGCCGCTTGCGCTGCAGCTCCTTGAGTTTGCCGCCCAGAGTGTCGAAGGAATCGACCAGCAGCGCCTTGACCGCCTCGCCGCGCCGCTTCACCACCAGGGTGTCGTTGGGAACCGTGGCCACCACACGCACCTCGTAGCCGCCGGACCGGTGGCTGCGGGTGTCGGTCACCGTCACCCGCAGATGATGAATGAGGCCCGGATGGTGGCGGCCAAGCCTCTGCCGCTCCTCCTCGATCCTCTGCTGCCAGGACTTCCGTATTTCAATGTTCCGTGCGTCAACCTGAAGTTCCATCTATGACCTCCTTTTGCTGGTGTAACACAACCCCCATGGCGGGGGACTACGGATCGGGTCTGGACTTCGAGGCCAGTCTACCACACTGCCCGGAGGGAAGAAAAGAGGAAGTGAGGCGTGCCCGGCACGCGCATTGTCTTCTCAGAGTCATTCCAATGAGAAAACACATCGTTCGCTTTTCCGGATGGCGCCGATCCAGGAGCCGGAACAAATTATGCTTTCATCCTGTTTGACATGGGTGCGGAAAAGGGATAAGAAACAGCTTTTCCGCTCCCGAGGGCACCGGGCCTGCCACCGGCCCCCCCTTTGCCGACCGGCCCGGGGCGGCATCCACCCACAGGACACCCTCGCCATGAAAAAAGTCTCCGATATCCTGGCCGCCCGCAGCGGGAACCTCAGCCTCGAATTCTTTCCACCCAAGGACAAGGCCGACTGGGACGGTCTGCTGGCGACCCTGGCCGAGCTGGCCCCGCTTTCGCCGCCCTACGTGAGCGTCACCTACGGCGCCGGCGGCTCCAGCCGCGACCGCACCCTGGAACTGGCCCGCCGCATCCAGCAGGAGACCAATATCCCGGTGGTGGCGCATCTTACCTGCGTCGGCTCCTCCCGGGACGAGATGCGAAGCATCGTCGAAGAATTTCTCGAAGCGGGCATCGTCAATATCCTCGCCCTGCGGGGCGATCCACCGAAGAACGAACCCGACTGGATCCCGGCCTCGGACGGTTTTGCCTACGCGGCCCAGCTCGTCGCCTTTCTCAGGGATTTCTTCCCCGGGCTCTGCATCGGCGTCGCAGGCTTCCCCGAAGGCCACCCGTCCACCCCAAACCGGCTTCTGGAAATCGACTACCTCAAGGAAAAAGTCGAGGCCGGCGCCGACTACATCGTCACCCAGCTCTTCTTCGACAACCGCGATTTCTTCGATTTCGAGGCGCGTTGCCGGCTGGCCGGCATCGCCGTGCCCATCGTCGCCGGCCTCCTGCCGCTCACCTCGAAAAGCGGCATGGTCAGGATGGCGGAACTCGCCGCCGGCGCCCGGGTGCCGGCACCGCTGCTCGGCCCGGTGCTCGGAGCGGCGGACGACCTTCAGGTGGCAGCCCACGGCACCGAGTGGACCGCCGCCCAGTGCCGCGAGCTCCTCGCCCGCGGCGTTGCCGGCATCCATTTCTACACCCTGAACAGCTCGGCCGCGGTGCTCGAAGTGTTCGGCCACCTGCGGCAGAACTCCTGACCTACTGATGACCAGAAGTCTCGCCAAAAAAATCGCCATCATTGCCGGCCTCCTGGTCCTGGTCGTCTGCTACCGGGCTTTTCGCCTCGACCAGTACCTGACCCTCGCCTACCTCAAGGAGTCCCAGGCCTATTTTGCAGGCCTCTACGCGGCCCGGCCGCTTCTGGTGATCGCAGGCTACATGGCGCTCTACATAGTGGTAACCGCCCTCTCCCTGCCGGGCGCGGCGATCATGACCCTTGCCGGCGGCGGCCTCTTCGGGCTCTTCACCGGCACCCTGGTGGTCTCCTTTGCGAGCAGCATCGGCGCCACCGCGGCCTGCGCCGTCTCCCGCTTCCTGCTGCGGGACTGGGTGCAGAACCGTTTCGGCGACCGTCTGGCCACCATCAACGAGGGGATCGCCCGGGAGGGCGCCTTCTACCTTTTCTCCCTGCGTCTGGTGCCGGTCTTTCCCTTTTTCGTGATCAACCTGGTGCTGGGCCTTACCAGGATGCCGCTTGTCACCTACTACTGGGTCTCACAACTGGGCATGCTGCCGGCCACCATCGTTTTCGTCAACGCCGGCAAGGAATTGTCAAAAGTCGAATCGCTCTCCGGCATTCTGTCGCCACCGCTCATCGCCTCCTTTGCGTTGCTTGGCCTCTTTCCCCTGCTCGTCAAAAAACTCCTCGGCTGGTATAAGAAAAGAGTGCCCTGAACACACTATCCACCAGCCGGGGAGGATTCATGACCACCTACGACTTCGACATCGGCATCATCGGCGGCGGCGCCGCCGGCCTTACGGTGGCGGCAGGAGCCGCCCAACTCGGCGCCCGTACTCTGCTGGTCGAACGGGAACCGAGGCTGGGCGGCGATTGCCTGCACTACGGCTGCGTACCCAGCAAGACCCTGATCAGAACCGCCCGGGTCTACCACACCATCCGGCAGGCCGAGCGTTTCGGCCTGCCCCGGGCCGAGACCGGGCCGGTGGACTTCAAGAAGGTGGCGGCCCGCATCCAGCAGGTGATTAACGAGATCCAACAGCACGACTCGGTGGAACGCTTCTGCTCCCTCGGCGCCCGGGTGGAGTTCGGCGAGGCCTCCTTCCGCGACGAACATGCCATCAGTCTCAACGGCCGCACGGTCTCGGCCCGCTCCTGGGTGATCGCCACCGGCTCCAGCCCGGCAATCCCCCAGGTTCCCGGCCTCGCCCAGGTTTCCTACCTCACCAACCGCGAAATTTTTTCCCTCGAGGAGCTCCCTGCCTCCCTCATCGTGCTGGGCGGTGGTCCCATCGCCGTGGAGATGGCCCAGGCCTTTGCCCGCCTCGGTTCCGAGGTCCACCTGGTGCAGCGCAGCGCCCAGATCCTCAGCCGGGAGGACCGGGACATGGCGGATCTGGCCATGGCTACCCTGCAGGCTGAAGGGGTTGTCTTTCACCTCGAAAGCCGGCTGCTCGAAGTGCGGGAACAAAACGGCCGCAAGGAGGTGGTGCTGGCCCAGGGGGAAGCCACCAAAACCGTGCGCGCCGCCGCACTCCTCGTCGCCCTCGGCCGCTCGCCCAACATAAACGGCCTCAACCTCGAAGCCATCGGCGTCGAAGCCGGCCGGAGCGGCATCCCGGTCGACCGCCGGCAGCGCACCAGCCACAAACATATCTATGCGGCGGGCGACGTCACCGGCCGCTTTCAGTTCACCCACGCCGCCGGCTACGAGGGCGGCATCGTGGTGGCCAACGCCGTCTTTCACCTGCCGCGCCGCGCCGACCACACCCTGCTTCCCTGGTGCACCTACATCGATCCGGAGCTGGCCAGCATCGGCATGAACGAAAAACGGGCCCTCGATGCCGGCATCACACCCACCGTGCTGGTGGAGGAGTTTGCCGACAACGACCGCTTTCGGACCGAGGGCGGCAGCAGCGGCCGCCTGAAACTCCTGCTCGGCGCCGGCCAAAAGCCCATCGGCGTCCAGATCCTCGGTCCCCACGCCGGCGAACTGATCGGCGAATGGGTGGCGGCCCTGGCCGGCAAGTTGTCGCTCGCCACCATCTCCGGGGCCATCCACCCCTACCCCACTCTGGTGGAAATCAACAAGCGAGCGGTTTCCTCGTTCCTCGGCAACAAGATCTTCTCCGAAAAAGTCCGCAAGGGCCTGACCTTTTTCTTCAATTACAAAGGCAGGGCCTGCGAGATGGCGGACGACCGCGATCGGCCGGCAGCGGAAGAGAACGGGGATTGAGCGGGGAGCGGCCAACTTGTTCCTTGCCCCGGCCGCAAGCTTTCGGTATATCTATCAGAACGTCTGCTTTTTCCTGCCGGCCCCGTACAGTCGCCGAGCCGGCGCTCGATCCGCTGTCAAACACCACTAGAAACAGGAAATGAGGAGCCCGATGACCGACAGAAAGAACATCACGCTGTACAGCGGCGGCCACAAAGGCGCCGAATCGGCCTTTGGCGAAGCCGCCGCCAAGTGGGGGATCAAGGAGGTGAACTTCACCTTTACCGGCCAGGCCACCGCCCGCCTGGTGAACAGCGTCACCCTCACCGACGACGAGCTGCAGCGTGGCGACATCTCTATGGAACTGGCCTCCAAGATGATGAACCGCTCCTACTTCCAGGCCGAAAAACTGCGCAAGGTCCTGCAGACCATCTTCCACATGGTGAACAACGGCCACCAGATCTTTGTGGTCGGCACCATCCTGACCGACGACACGGTCAAGGGCGGCACCGGCTGGGCCGTGGAGCTGGCAAAACTCTTCAACCGGCCGCTCTCCGTTTTCGACCAGTCGAAAAACGCTTGGTACACCTGGCACCACGGAACCTGGAAAGAGGACCAGCCCACCATCCGTTTCGACACCTTCGTCGGCTCCGGCACCCGCAACCTGAGCGATGACGGCCGGGCGGCGATAAACGGCCTGTTCGCCGACTCTTTCGGAGCGCCCTGAGGCTTTGCTTCGGGCATCCCCGGATCGCCCCGGCGCTTCATGGAAGAATCGCGTTGTTTTCCGACCAGTCGGCGGCAACGTGTTCCACACCCGAGCCTCTTGCAAAATGAAGGTCGTGGCGCGACCGAAAATAACTCTGTGCACAGCATTGTGAAGTCGCCCGGAAGCGCAGCTGGGCTAGGCTGAGGACGATTTCACCGGAGACACCGCACAGGATTTTTTAAACGATCGAAGGAGATCTTCATTTTGCAAGAGGCTCACAACAGCCGGCAAGGAAGACGGGTTGTGACGACAGGAGAACGCAAACCTCGCAGGATACTTGTCATGGACGACGAGCCGGTGGTGCGGATGATCGCCGCCCGCATGCTCGACCGCCTGGGTTTCTTCTGTGACCCCGCCGAAGAGGGCGGCCAGGCCGTGGCCGCCTACAGGACCGCTCTCGAACGCCAGGAGCCTTACGCCGCCGTTTTTCTCGACCTCACCGTGCCCATGGGCATGAACGGCCGGGAGACGATTCGTGAATTACTGAAACTCGACGCCGACGCCGTGGTCATCGTCACCAGCGGCAACCCCAGCGATCCGGTGATGGAAAACTACAAAGCGCACGGATTCCGGCACGCCCTGGCCAAACCGTTCAAGCTCGAGAACCTGCAGTTCGTCCTCTCCGCCGTCTCCCTGCTCTGATGCGCTGTGCGGTTGATCCCGTCACCCAATTTTTCGCCCTCGCGGCCCCCCTCGCTGTGTTGCGAAAAGTTCGGCATGACGCTCTGCTCTGTTTTCACTTTCGCGCCTTGCGGGGAACCACGATGGTTCAACAAGGTTGGACTTGCAGAAAGTCCACCGTACACCGCTGAAGACGGCGAAATGAAAAGGTGGATGGACCCGCAGAGGTGGCGTCGAGCGCCCCAGATCCCGCCACGGCGCGGAAGACCGGACTTTTCGCGAGGCCGTCAACGGTTCCCGGTCGCGTTGAACCGTCCAGCACACGAGTAGGGCTGCCCCGCCTGCCCCCCGCCCCCTGCGTCACCCATTGACGTTCCTGGATTAGGCATGTAATATCGGTGCGGAACGGCGCCCACCGCAAGCGGGCCGGCAACATGTCCGCACCGGGGCTTCCTTAACATTCCCTACTTATTGAAAGGTCGACACCATGAAAGTTATCGGCATTGCGGCACTCGCTTCCCTTCTCCTTCTCGGCGGCTGCACCTGGGTACGCACCACTCCCGCCGGCGAGGCGGTACGGGTGGCGAACCACGCCAACGACATCGCAGGCTGCAAGAACCTGGGAGAAACAACGGTTTCCCTTCTCGACAAGGTGGGCTATTTCTACCGCGACCCCAACAAGGTGAAGGACGAGCTCGCCATCCTCGGCAGCAACGCGGCGGCGGACATGGGGGGCGACACCATCCTGCCGGTCAGCGAGATCGAGCACGGCCAGCGCACCTTCGCGGTGTACCGCTGCAGAAGCTACTGAGAGCTGCAGCCCGCACCCCGAGGAGGTTCCCCCTTGGCAGCCGCCAGCTCCGCTGGTCTGAAGGCCGGAGAAGCCGGACGCCATGAACGCCGGTTTTTCCGCCTCCTCGGGGAAACCTCCACTCTCCCTTTCCTTGAGAACCCGACCCCGCAGAGATGGCCAGACCCCCGGTACAGATTGAAATCCCGCCGGACGGCAACAAGCCGCTCTTTCCGCAGCGGCCCCAAGGCAAGCCCACCCGGCCGCAACCCGGAGTGGGCAAAGGCCGCTGGAAAGGCTTTTTCCTTCTTTTTTTCATCCTGGTCATCCTGCTGGTGCCCATTGGCGCCGTGCTCCTCGATGAGATGCAGTCCTCCCGGCTGCAATCCCGCTACCTGAGCCGCCTGACCCAAAAATTCTCCTTCCTGGTCGAGCCGGGCCCGAGCCCCTCGATCCGCTTTCCCGCTGCCGGCCCCTACGACGAGCGGGCAGGTTACGTCGGCCTGCCGGGCTTCATCGACCGGCTCACCCAGAACGGCTATGAGGTTGCGGTGCAGGCCAGGATGTCGCCGGCGCTGCTTTCCTCCGTGGAACACGGCTTCCACGCCACTTACCGGGAAAAAGCGCAGACCGGCCTGCAGATCGCCGGCCGCCAGGGCCGGAGCATGTTCTCGAGCAGCTTCCCGGCCCGGGTCTTTGGCGGTTTCGAAGAGATCCCCGAGATCGCCGTGCAGGCGCTTCTCTTCATCGAGAACCGGGAGCTCCTCGACCAGCGCCAGCCCTTCAAAAACCCGGCGGTGGAATGGGACCGGCTCGGCAAGGCGGTGCTCGACATGCTGCTTTCCCTGGTTGATCCCGACCGCAGGGTGCCGGGCGGCAGCACCCTGGCCACCCAGACCGAAAAATACCGGCACTCGCCGGGCGGCCTCACCAGTTCGGTGAGAGACAAGTTCGTACAGATGGTCTCGGCAAGCCTGCGGGCCTACCAGGACGGCCCCGACACCCGCAAGGCCCGGCGGCGCATCGTGCTCGACTTCATGAACTCCATCCCCCTGGGTGCCAGCCCCGGGCACGGCGAAGTCACCGGCCTCGGCGACGGGCTCTACGCCTGGTACGGCGCCGAGTTCGGGCCGGTGGCAACGCTCCTCGCCCATCGCCCCAAGGACGGAGCCGACCCCAGCCTGGCCGGCTGGGCCCTGGCCATGAAGCAGGCCACCAGCCTGTTCGTGGCCCAGCGCCGGCCGTCTTTCTACCTCCTCGAGAACCCCACTGCCCTGGAGGAAAAGACCAACTCCTACCTGCGGCTGATGACCGCGGCGGGCCTGCTTGCTCGCCATGAACGGGACGCGGCCCTGGCCCAGAGGCTGGCAGTGCGGCGGCGGGCGCCGGAGCCGACCGAGCAGGTATCCTTTGTCGAGCGCAAGGCCGCCAACACGGTGCGCACCAACCTGCTCTCTCTTCTCGGCATAAGCCAGTTCTACCAGTTGAACCACCTCGATCTCACCGTACAGAGCACCCTCGACCAGGACGTGCAGCAGCAGGTGTCCGCCACCCTGCTGGAGCTTGGCACCCCGGAGGGGGCGGAGACCGCCGGCCTGCGCGTCAAGCGTCTTCTCGAGCAGGCCGACCCCGCCGGAGTGATCTACTCGCTTACCCTCTACGAGCACAAAAACGGCGCCAACCGGCTGCGCATCCAGACCGACAACTACGACCAGCCGCTCAACATCAACGAGGGCATCAAGCTCGAGCTGGGTTCCTCGGCCAAGCTCCGCACTCTGGTCTCTTATCTTGAGATCATTACCGAACTGCACCAGCGCTTGTCACCGCTCGGCAAGGCCGAGCTGCGCGCCGCCCGGGTGGAGAGCGCCGACAAGCTGAGCCGCTGGGTCGTCGATTTCCTCACGGTCAGCCCCGACCGGTCCCTCGACGCCATCCTGGCGGCGGCCATGGAGCGGCGCTATTCGGCCAGCCCCCATGAAGGCTTTTTCACCGGCGGCGGCGTGCACACCTTCGTCAACTTCGACAAAAAAGACGATTCCGGTGTCTTTTCGGTGGAAAAGGCCCTGCACGACTCCATCAACCTGGTGTTCATCCGCATGATGCGGGACATCGTCAATTACCACCTGTACCGCATCCCCGGCGTGGCGGAGCTTTTGGCCGATTCCGACGACCCGCGCCGCCACGACTACCTCTCCCGCTTCGCCGACCAGGAAGGCAGCCTCTTCCAGCGCCGCTTCTACCGCAAGTATGCCGGCAAGAGCCAGGAAGAGGCCATCGACATCCTGCTCCACTCGGTACGCCCGATCCCCGAACGGCTGGCCGCGGTCTATCGCTACGTCTACCCGCAGCACGGCGAGGAAGAATTCGGCGCCTTCATGCGCGACCACTTCCGCAACCCGGTACTGTCAAAGAGCACACTGGCGAAACTTTACAAGAACTACGGTCCCGATGCCTGGAGCCTGATCGACCGGGGCTACATCGCCCGCATCCACCCCCTGGAGCTGTGGACCGTGAACTTCCTGGCCCGCCAGCCCACGGCGAGCCTCGAGGAAATCATGCGGGCCGGCGCCGGCGAGCGGCAGACGGTCTACACCTGGCTGTTCAAGACCACCCGCAAGAACCGGCAGGACACCCGCATCCGCTCCATGCTGGAAGTGGAGGCCTTCGACACCCTGCACGAATCCTGGAAGCGGCTCGGTTACCCCTTCGAGTCCCTGGTGCCCTCCTTTGCCACCGCCATCGGCAGCTCCGCCGACCGGCCGGCGGCCTTGGCCGAGCTCATGGGCATCATCGTCAACGACGGCAGGTGGTACCCCTCGGTGCGGGCCGAAGAGCTCCACTTCGGGGCCTCCACCCCCTACGAGACCCTGCTCCGCCACCGCCCCGCCCCTGGCGAGCAGCGGATGGCGCCGGAGGTGGCGCGGACGCTTCGCCGGGCCCTGGCCGGCGTGGTCACCGACGGCACCGCCAAGCGGCTGGCCGGCGCCTTCACCCTCCCGGACGGCGCTTCCATTCCCGTCGGGGGCAAGACCGGCACCGGCGACAACCGCCACGAAACCTACGGCCCCGGCGGCCGGGTCATCCAGTCGCGGGTGATCAACCGCACCGCGGTCTTTGTCTTCTATATCGGCGACCGCTTCTTCGGCACCATCTCGGCCTACGTGCCGGGCAAGGAGGCGGGCAATTACGGGTTCACCAGCGGCCTGCCGGTGCAGGTTTTGAAAACCCTGGCCCCCACGCTCCTGCCGCTGCTGGCGCCCAGTCGCGAGCCGCTGGCGCCCCAGGCCGAGATGCTGGTGCTCTGAACATGGGTGGCGCATCCACCCGCCGGGCTTGCCGGCCGCGGTGGCTGGACGCCACTTTTGAGGCACCGGCAAGAAGCCCCTTGCGTTCAGGCTGACAGTCTGTTCTGCTGGATGGCAATTGTGTTTCCACGCCACTCTGATTTCTTCACGCCATGCAGACCTCACCGCACATCCACGCCGTTGCCCTGCCCTTTCGCATCCCGGTTGCCGGGGGCGGATATCTCGAGCGGCTGGCCCACGCCTTTTTCATCACCGGCGAAACCATCACCCTGATCGACAGCGGCACCGCCGGCTCCGAACACAGGCTGTTTTCGGCGATTGCGGCAGCCGGCCGGCAGCCGGCAGAGATCACCGATTTGCTGCTCTCCCACTCCCATCCCGACCACATCGGCGCGGCGCTACCGATCAGGGCGCTGACCGGCTGCCGCATCCTTGCCCACCCGGCGGAAAAACGCTGGATCGAGGACGTCGAGCAGCAGGAGCGTGAACGCCCGGTTCCCGGCTTCCGGCAGCTCGTCGCTGGCCCGGTACCGGTTGACCGGCTGCTTACAGACGGCCTCCGGTTGCAGCCGGCCCCCGGCCTTTGCTGCAAGGTGCTGCATACGCCAGGCCATTCGGCGGGCTCGGTGTCGCTCTTCTTCAAGGAGGAAAGAACCCTCTTCACCGGCGATGCCCTGCCCCTGCCCGGCGATCTGCCGATCTATGAAGACATCGCCGGAAGCGTCGCCTCCATCCGACGTCTCGCAGAGCTGCTGCCCGAGGTGGAAATTCTCCTTTCCTCCTGGGAGCCGCCGGTCTGCGGCCAGGCCGCCGTCCGCAGCCGGCTGGAAGCGGCCCTCGCCTTCCTCAGACAGATCCACGAAACGGTGCTCCAGCGGGCGGCGGCCGGCACGGCCGATGGCATGGAGATCTGCCGGCAGGTGGTTGCCGCCCTCGACCTGCCACTTTTTGCCGCCAACCCTCTGGTGGCCAGGGGGCTGGTCAGCAGTTTGCGGGCCCCGGACGACCTCTTTCGGTAAAGGCGCTCCCGCCAATGACCGACCTCAAAGCCATCGCCTCCCGCTTTGTCCAGCCCGGCAGCACCATCGGCGCGGTGCGGCCGCTGGGCCGTGGCAACATCAACGACACCTTCCTGGTCCGTACCAGCGGCGGGCATCCAGGCCAGTTCGTGCTCCAACGCCTGAACACCAAAATCTTCAAACACCCGCAGCAGGTGATGGCCAACATCGCCGTTGTGGCCCGGCACCTTGAAGGCCGGCTGGCCGCTGGAGTGCTGGATGCGGAAAGACGCTGGGTAAACGTTTTCCCCCTGCCCTGCTCTAAAGCCGCCTTGCTCCACACCGCCGCAGACGGCTCGACCTGGCGGGCCTTGAGCTTCGTGGAACAGGCGGTCAGCGTGGATGAAATCTCCACCCCCGATCTGGCCCTGGAGATCGGCCGCGGTCTCGGCACCTTCCACCTCCTGCTTGCCGACCTCGACAGCGGCCGGCTCGCCGATACCCTGCCGGGCTTCCACATCACCCCGGGGTACCTCGAGCACTATGACCGGGTGCTGGCCGAGGGCCGACCAGGTGCCGACGCCGACATCGCGTTCTGCCTGCGGTTCGTCGAGGAGAGACGGGGCCTGGCCGCGGTTCTCGAGAACGCCAAGGCCAAAAAAATCCTGGCCGAGCGGACGATCCACGGCGACCCCAAGGTCAACAACATCATGCTGGACGAGAAAAGCGGCCGGGCGGTGGCCATGGTCGACCTCGACACCGTGAAACCCGGCCTGGTGCATTACGACATCGGCGACTGCCTGCGCTCGGCCTGCAACCGGCTGGGCGAGGAAACCAGGGAGTGGCGCCGGGTGCATTTCGACCTGCAGCTCTGCCGGCCGCTGCTGCGGGGCTATCTCGGCGCCGCCGGCAGTACCCTGTCGGCGGCCGACCGCCACTATCTGTTCGACGCCGCCCGCCTTCTCGCCTTCGAGCTCGGCCTGCGCTTCTTCACCGACCACCTGGCCGGCGACCTCTATTTCCGGACCACCGAGCCGGGCCACAATCTGCGCCGGGCTCTGGTCCAGTTCAGGCTTTGCGCCTCGATCGAGGAGCAGGAAAAAGAGATACGGGCGATGGCCGGGGAGCTGCCATGAACCGCGCGACCTTCTGCCTCGTACCCTTTGCGCCACTTGCGGCATCCTTCGCCGGCATCCGGCTCTCGGGCACTGCCGAACGGCGGGCCGGAGAGCTTGCAATCCGCTTCCGCCTGCACGACCCGGCGGGCCTGCTGCTGGTGCCGCCGCCTGCCCCCCGGCCAAGCCGGCAGCACGGCCTGTGGGAGGCGACCTGTTTCGAGTTCTTCCTGGCGCCGGCCGGCGAAGACGGCTACTGGGAATGCAACCTGGCCCCCAGCGGCGACTGGAACCTCTTTGTTTTCAACGGTTACCGCGCCGGCATGGCAGAGGAAAAAAAGATCGGGCAGTTGCCGTTTGCGGTGCAACAGGGGGAAAACGGCCTCGCCATCGAGGTTGAGCTCGACCTGCGGCCACTGCTGGCCGCCGGCATCCCGCTGGCGCTCGGACTCAGTGCGGTCCTGCTCGACCAGAAGGGTGAAAAATCCTACTGGGCTTTGGCTCACACCTCCAACCGGCCGGACTTCCACGACCGGCGCTCTTTCCTGCTCACCCTCTGAACCCCGCCAGAGCCAAGGATGCGGACCATGACCGACGGCAAGCCAGCTCCAAGCACGAAAAAGTGGCGCGGCAACCAGCGCTTCACCCTGCGGGCCTCCACCCTGCTTCTCCTCTACCTTCTGGTGCTCGCCGCAATCGTCCAGTCGGAAACCCTCACCGGTCTCTTCCTGCGGCTGCCCTACGGCCCGGAGCTCTTCCAGCAACTCACCGCCAGCGCCGTCCATTGCCTGGGGGCGGCGATCCTGCTGGCCGCCTGCTTTTTCCTGTGGAGCGTCATCAAAAAAAATCCCCAGATCCAATTCCTGGCCGAAGCCGGTGCAGGCCTTGTGCTGCTGCGTCTGGCCACCGGTTGAGCACAACCGCCCCCTTTCCCGCAAGGTTTGCCGTGAAAACTCTGCTTGCCCTTCTCCTTCTTCTGACCATTTTCCCCCTTTCAACCCTATCCGCCGCCGAGGCAGATGACGGTGTCATCCGCTTTTTCCCGGCGGCTACTGAAACAAAACCCCTCAAGGGGCTCGAAATCCGCCACCAAGAGGCCACGGGTTTCGCCCCCGACACCCGGGCCGTGCCCGACGGCAACAAGCGCCTCGAGGTCTCCCTCGCCCTGGGCGAAACCGCCGACACCGTGATCAGGCTCCTGCCCGCCGCCGATTTCCCAAGCGAATTCCGGGTCGAGCAGCAATACGAAACGAGCCTCAGCCTCACCGACAGTGGGCCGCATATGGACCTGCTCGACTGGCGCCACCACGTCTCGGACTGGGAACCGTGCCAGCGGCTTAAAGAAAACACCTTCGCCACCCGGCAGGTGGCAAGCGAGGAGTTCCCAACATTTAGCCGCGCCGAGATCGTCGCCGCGGTGCGGGAGGTGGCGAAACAATGGCAGGAACAGGGCTATGGAGACGGCGACAGGTGGGAAGGACTGGCGGCCCAGTGCGAATCCGCCCACACCCTGCCCTGCGCCGTAGGGGTGAGCGCTGTCCGGGTGCGGATCCTGGCCCGGCAAGGGGCGGAAGAATGGCGCCAGGTTTTCGAGGTGGTCTATTCCCTGCCGCTTGGCTGCTGACCGCCGGTTTAATAAAGAGTGGCGATTGCTTGTCCTTTATTTGATGGGTTCGCAAGAAATCCATCGTACCGCTTAAGATGGCTAAGCGAAAAGTTTGATACACAAGGAGTGGTGGTGTCGAGGACGCGGAGGCATACATACGGCATGTCGAGCACCCGAGATCCCGCCACGACGCAGGAGATCGGACTTCTCGGAGTCTGCGCTTACCGGCGACGCCATCTTATTTCGCCGGCAGTGAGAGAGCAAATGCCGCGCCCCGTTCCACCCAGGCAGCCAGGTCTTCGTCCGCGCCGTATCCCCTGGCGCTCACCATCAGCCAGCCCCGCATGGGCTTGCCGGTGATGTCGAATTGCCGCACCCCGGGCTCTTCGAGTAAAGATGCGTAGGCGTCCGGCCCGGCCCGGACGATGAGTTCATCGTTTAAAACGCCGCAGGCCATGTTTCCCCGCAGCAGAAAGCAGACCCCTCCGAACATCTTCTTCTCGGCGAATCCGGACCGTTTTTCCAGCAGCGCTCGCAGC
>JBFHWX010000038.1:0-22489 GCA_041599275.1 Desulfobulbales bacterium
AGGTGTCGCCGTTGGTCGACTTCACCTCGAAGACGCCGTCGCCGATCTCGAGAATCGAGATATCGAAGGTGCCGCCGCCGAGGTCGAAGACGGCGATCTTCTCCTCGCCCTTCTTGTCGAGGCCGTAGGCAAGGGAAGCGGCGGTGGGCTCGTTGATGATCCTGAGCACGTTCAAACCCGCGATGCGGCCGGCGTCTTTCGTGGCCTGGCGCTGGGAGTCGTTGAAGTAGGCGGGCACCGTGACCACCGCGTCGGTCACCGTCTCACCGAGGTACTCTTCGGCGGTCTGCTTCATCTTGGTGAGCACCATGGCCGAGATCTCCGGCGCCGGGTAGACCTTGCCGTCCACCTCGACGGCGGCCTCGTTGTCCTTGCCCTCGACGATCTTGAAGGGGCTCACTTTCGCCGACTTCGCCACCTCGGAATCGGTGAAGCGGCGGCCGATCAGGCGCTTGATGGCGTACAGGGTGCGGGTGGGGTTGGTCACCGCCTGGCGCTTGGCCACCTGGCCCACGAGCCGCTCGTTGCTGTCGGTGAAAGCGACCACCGAAGGGGTGGTGCGGTTGCCCTCGACGTTAGCGATCACCTTGGGCTCGCCGCCCTCCATGATCGCCACGCAGGAGTTGGTGGTTCCAAGATCTATTCCGATTATCTTACCCATGATATCGTCTCCTTAAATTTCCTGAAGTCTCTTTCTATTCTCTCCGGAGCGGCAACCGGTACCGGATGCCGCTCCGTGTTGGTCGGCACGTCAAAACAATGCGCACCTTCTCTTTTCTGTCAACCCGGACCCGGCTCAGCAGCCCTTCCGGGCGACCACCACCTTGGCGGCCCGCAGCAGCCGGTCCTTAAAAAGATAACCGCGCTGGAACTCGCGGAGCACCGTGTTGTCGTCGGCTTCGGCGCTTTCCTCCATGGCCAGAGCTTCGTGGACATTGGGATCGAAGGGCTTGCCCACCGAATCGACCGGCACCACGCCAAATTTTTCGAGGGTTTCGACGAGCCCCCGGTGGGTCATGTCCACTCCTTCCAGCAGGCTTTCGATGTTCTGGGTTTCGCGTCCCTGCTCCATGGCCCGCTCGATGTTGTCGAGGCCGGGCAGCAGTTCGCGCAGCAAGCGCTCCTCGGCATACTTGAGATCGGTCTCCCGCTCCCGCTGCAGACGCTTCTTGGTATTTTCGAAATCCGCCGCCGCCCGCAGCAACCGGTCGCGGGTCTCGGCCAATTCCTGGCGCGCTTCCTCGAGCTGGCGAAGGAGATCCGCCTCCGCTCCGGCCTCGCCCGGCTCCCCGGCGGCGCCTTGCATCTCTGCCTGCCTGCCGTTTTTCAGATCTTGAACATCTTCTGGATTACCCACTCGTTTCTCCTCATTTTCCTGGGTCGGCACAGCGCCGCAGTCAGGCCAGGCTGGATGATTTTTTTTCAGTACGCTGGGGAGTTCCGCGTGCTCCACCGAAGCACGTCGCCGTACCGGGGTACAGGGGGCCACGCGAAGGTTTCCGCCTTCCTGCAAACTGGGATTCGAACCGGACCGGCGCCGGCCCCGCCCGGATTTTCCGGAAAAACGGTCGGGTGGTTCCTAGCGCCGCAAAATTTGAAGTGAAAGTAAGTCCCGGCCCCGTCCTTGTCAAGGAGAGCAGCACGAAAAAAGCCCCCTTCCCGAAACCGGAAAGAGGGCTCTGGAGCCGGCGTGTTCGCTGCCCGTCAGGAAGAAAGATACTGCTCGATGGAACGGGCGAGGGTGGAAAATATCTTGCGGAAACGCTCCTCGTCACGCTCCAGGAGCGTGATGCGGAAGCCCTGCAGCGGCGTCGCAAAGGAAGAGAGCGGCACCACGCAGATGCCGGTGGCGCCGAGAAGATAGTAAACGAACCGTTTGTCGAGGGAGGTGCCGGGCTGCGCCACCAGCCCCTCGACATGTTTGCGCACCTCGGCGTTTTCAATGGGCAGGGTCATCTTGTCGGAAAGCCGGCCCTCCTCGAAAACCACGCTCATGTAGAAGGCACCGTTCGGTTTATTGACCAGGATGCCGTTAACCTCCTGCAGGCAGTCGCCGGCGATATTCGAATATTTTTCGTAACGGTCCACCCGCTCCTTGAGGTACGACTGGTACAAGGGATGGGTGATCACCCGCGGCATGATGCGCTGGGGAAGCGTGGTGGAGCAGACCTCCACCATCTTGGCGTTGAGGATGGAATTGACGTATTTCTTGAAAAGCGGATCGGCGTTGATGTTGTAGACCTCGATCCAGCCGCAGCGCGAGCCGGGCCAGGGCATCTCCTTGGAGATGCCGCGCATGACGATGGCCGGCACATCGCCGATGATGTCCCCGAGGGCCACGGTCCTGGCGCCGTTGTAGATAATGTTGTGGTAGATCTCGTCGACGATCAGGAAAAGATCGTAGCGCCGGGCCATGTCCACCATGGCCTCGAGGATCTCGCGGGGATAGACGGCGCCGGTGGGGTTGTCCGGATTGATGATGAGAATCCCCGCCACCGCAGGATTGTACTTGATGCGGTTTTCGAGATCGGTGAGGTCCGGGTACCAGTTGTTGCGCGGGTCGAGCATGTAGGTAACCGGCCGGTCGCCGGCGTGGGCCGCCTCGGCCGACGAATGGGTGGTGTAGCTCGGGGTCGGCACCACCACCCGGGCGGTGCGCTTCAGGAGCCCGTAGACCTTGCTGATCGCATCACCTAGACCGTTGAAGAAAAGGATGTCGTCGGGGGTTATCTGCACGCCGCCCCGGCTGTTGGTCTGCTCGGCGATGAACTTTCTGGTTTCCAGTACACCGCGGGTCGGGCAATAGGCATAGGAGGCGTCCTCCGTGGCTGCCTGGGCGACGATCTCCTTCATCCAGTCGGGGATTTTCTCCCCTTTGGCCACCGGATCGCCGATGTTCTCCCAGTAGGTCTTGATGCCGAGCTCCTGGAGTTTTTCGCCGACGCCTACGATGTTGCGGATCTCGTAGGTCAGCTCCCCCGCCCCGATGTGAACAATGTCCGTACGCATGAAACTCGCTCTCCCTCGCGAAAGCAAAACAGTGGTGACTGAACACCCCCGCCAAACCGGGAAAAGATCAGTCTTGTTAAAAAACTACAGACAAAAAACAGGCCTTCCTCCGGCACCAATAAAAAAACCCTCGTCAGCTACCGCGAAAATTGCAGCGACGGGGCAGGTCCCTGGGGGCGAGCAACGCCCGGGAGGCAGGTTCCACGATAAAAGTATTTTTTCTACCACAAGCTCCAGGCGGAAGTCAAGAGCCGCTCCGGTCCTCTCCCTCTTCCCGGTACTTGTTGAGCTTGTTGAGCAGGGTCTTGCGGGTGATGCCCAGCCGCCGGGCCGCCTCGCTCTTGTTGCCGTCGGTTTCTCCGAGGGTACGGAGAATGACGAGCTTTTCCGCCTCCTCGAGGGAGGAAGGCAGCGTGCCGCCAACGGCTCCCCCTTCCCCGCCCTGGCCGTCGGCCCAGCGCCGGATGGGGATGGGCAGGCTCTCCTCGCCCAGGTAGTCGCCGCGCATCAGGATGACGCCGCGCTCGATGGCGTTCTCGAGCTCGCGCACGTTACCTGGCCACGGGTAGTGGAGCATGATGTCCATGCAGCCGGGGGTGACGCCTGCCACCTTGCGGCGGTTGCGTTCGGCATACTTTTCGAGAAAATGCTCGACCAGCAGCGGGATGTCGGCCTGCCGCTGGCGAAGCGGCGGCACATGAAGGGAGACCACGTTCAGCCGGTAGTAGAGGTCCTCGCGGAAGGCGCCGGCCCGCACCTCGTCCTCGAGCACCCGGTTGGTGGCGGCCAGAAGCCGCACGTCGACGCCGATGGTCTCCTGGCCGCCCACCCGCTGGATCTCGTGCTCCTGCAGGGCGCGCAGCAGTTTTACCTGCATGGCGGGCGTTGTCTCGCCGATCTCGTCGAGAAAGAGGGTGCCGCCGTCGGCCTGCATGAACTTGCCGTCCCGCTGCCGGTCGGCGCCGGTGAAGGAGCCCCGCTCGTGGCCAAAGAGCTCGGATTCGAGAAGGGTCTCGGCCAAGGCCGCGCAGTTTACCTTGACAAACGGTCCTTTCGCCCGGTTGGAGTTGTAATGGAGCGTGCTGGCGATAAGCTCCTTGCCGGTGCCCGACTCGCCGGTGATCAGCACCGTGGCCTCGGTGGGAGCGACGTAGGAAATCATCTCGAGCAGCTCGCGGATGGGGGGCGAAGTGCCGATCATATCGGTTTCGAGAACCGGCATCTGGCCCTCGCCCTTGCCGCCCTCCTTCTTTTCCTCCACCTCCCGGTGATCCAGGGCGCGGGCCAGGGTGAGGCGCAAACGGTCGAAATCGAGGGGTTTGGTAAGATAATCGTGGGCCCCGACCTTGATCGCCTCCACCGCGTCGTCCACCGAGCTGTAGGCGGTCATGATCACCACGGGAATGGCCGGGTTGTAGGCGTGGATGTGGCGGAGCGCCTCCATGCCGTCCATCCGCGCCATGCGCACGTCCATCAGGATGGCGTCGAAGGGCCGTTCGCGGACCGCCTCCACCGCCGTGCTGCCGTCGTCGGCCTCGGCCGCCTCCCAGCCCCACTCGCGAAGCATGGAACAGAGCATGAAGCGGTGGGCCCGTTCGTCGTCGACCACGAGGACGGTGGCCTGCTGGTGTTTTTTCTTCACAACCGAACCTCCAGGGGGTATGAATAGTGGCCTTATTTGGTTAATCCTGTCTCATAATTGTTGGTCCTCGCGGCCGCTTGCTGTGTTGCGAAAAACTCGACATAGCGCTGCTATGCCTTCGTTTTCGCGCCGTGCGAGGCACCACGGTTCCGCAACAATTCCCGGTCACGATGAACCGCACAAGGCCACTAGTCGCCGCCGGCAGCCCCGGCGGCTGCCGACACTATAATGCCGGCCCTTTTTTTTACAACCGAGGTTTTTTCTTCTTCCTGTCCATGGCAACGGATTTCACACTTTTGATCGAAAAGCTGGTGCCCGGCGGCGCCGGGCTCGGCCGCCGCCAGGACGGTCTCGTGGTCCTCAGCCACCGGGTGCTGCCCGGCGAGACCGTGCGCGTCCGCGGAGGGCGCCGGCACCGGGACTACCAGGAAGCCGATCTGCTCGAGGTTCTCGACCCGTCGCCGGAACGCCAGGCTGCCGCCTGCCCCTTTTTCGGAACCTGCGGCGGCTGTGACCTGCAGCATGCCACGGCGGCCGGCCAGCTGCGGATTAAAAGACAGATGCTGGCTGAAAGCCTGCTGCGGGCAGGCCTCGACCCCGGCCTCGAAATCCGGGAAGTCTTGGCGTCCCCCAAACCCTTCGGCTACCGGCAGCGGGTTCGCCTGCAGGTGGACGGCGACCGGCGCCTGGGCTTTCACCGCCAGCGCTCGCGGGCCGTGGTGGCAATCGACCACTGCCCGCTGGCCGCCCCGGAATTGAATGAATTACTGAAAACACTGGCCGGCGGAGCCCCCCTCAACTCGCTGCTGGCCTGCACCGACAGCCTCGAGCTTTCCCTCTGCCCCGAGACAAGGCGCGTCGCGCTCCTCTTCGGATTCACCCGCAAACCGCGCCCCGCCGACTGCCGGGCAGCCCGGCAGTTGACCGCCGACCTGCCCGGCCAGGTGATTTGCCTCTTCAACGCCGCCGGCCAGGGGCTGTTCGACGCCGACGGCAGCCGGCTCGACCACGGCGACCTGCAGTTCTGTACCCTGCCCGCCGAGATCACCGGACGAGGTCCCCTCACCCTTGCCTGGGAAGTGGGGGGCTTCAGCCAGGTGAACGTCGAGCAGAACATGGCGCTCATCCGGCTCGTTCTCGGCTGGGCCGCGCCAAAGACTGGCCAGCAGATCCTCGACCTCTACTGCGGCATGGGCAACTTTTCCCTGCCCCTCGCCCTGCACGGCGCCGAGGTGCTGGGAATAGAAGGCCAGGGTTCGGCGGTGCGCAGCGGCCGGCGCAACGCCGAGCGCAACGGTCTCGCCAACTGCCGCTTCGAAAAAGCAGCCGTGGAAAAAGGCGTCGACAGACTGCTGGCCGCCGGCGCCCGCTTCGACACCATCCTCCTCGATCCGCCCCGGGCCGGCGCCCCGGATATCGTCGGCCGGCTCCATGCTTTCGAGGCCCGCCGCGTCATCGCCATCTCCTGCGATCCCGCCACCCTGGCCCGGGATCTTGCCACCCTCCAGGCCGGCGGCTACCAGGTGCGCACGGTCCAGCCCGTGGACATGTTCCCCCAGACCCACCACCTGGAAAGCTGCGCCCTGCTCGAACGGCCCTGAGCCGTGGCCCGCTGGCCGGCGCCACCATCAAGAGTCCGCGGCGAGAGGCTTGTACCAGACCTGCATGCTCTCGATGCCTCCACAGATCTGGGTATTGTTGATGAGGGTGCCGGCGTGGCGATAGCCGGCCCGGGCAAAGGTGATATTCATCCCCGCCGACAGGGCTCGGGCGATGGTATAGGCCACGGCGAGCCGTCCATGCTGCTGCATCTCCCGCTCGAGGGCCACCAGAAGGCGGCGGGCCAACCCCCGCCGCCGGTGCCGGGGCACCGTGAGAAAATCGGTCATCTCCACATGACCGCTCTGCCGGTACTGTTCGGCCGAAGCCAGAGCCGCCAGCTCGCCACTCTCGTGCCAGGCGCCCATATACAGAACGTTGTCGGCCATGCTCTCGGCCAGAAAGGCGGGATCATCGACCGGAAAGGGATAGGAGTCGAAGACGTTGCGGAAGCATTGGGCCATGGCGTCGCAGTCCGCTTGCACGCATCTCCGGATGGTGTAGACGGCAGGAGCGGTTTTTTCGCAACGTCCCTCCGGATGGCGGCGGGCCAGAGCGAGAATGCGCTCCATTTCCCCCTGCCGGTCGTCGGCAGCCCGGTCGCGGTCGAGGTATTTGCCCATGAAGTGGCCGTCTTCCTCGCCCCGGAAGAATCCGGGCACCCGGGCCTCGGTACAAAACCCATCGGCCCGGAACACCCGGACCCAGCGGGCTGGCACCTTGGCAAAGATCTTTCCGTAGTTTTCCTTCCTGGCCAGATCATTGATCCGGAGCAGAAGCCCCGGCATATCGCCGGCCTCCATTTCCATGAGATAAACGCGGTCACTGTCGGGGCCGTGCTGGATGACGGAGCCGCCGACGGTTGTCACTCGATCAAGCATCATCACGGCGCTCCATACGCTTATTGTTTTCCGGGGTCAGGGTCGTCACCGCCTCGTAATCGGCGAGCAGACTGGAGATACCTATGGCATGGAGCCCGTCGTCCGCACCTCCCAGGGGCAATTGCAGATGACAGTCCTGGCAGTTGCGGTCGCAGAAAAACGAATCATAGGTGTCGGGCTCCTTGTAGGTGCTGATCACCCCTTCATAATTGCGGAGCACCACCTTGTTGGTTGACCAGGAGATGAGGTAATTGGGCATCACCGGAATCTTGCCGCCACCGCCCGGCGCGTCGATCACATAGGTGGGCACGGCAAAACCACTGGTGTGGCCGATAAGGCTCTCGACGATTTCGATCCCCTTGCCCACCGGCGTACGGAAGTGACTGAGCCCCTCGGAGAGGTCACACTGATAAAGGTAATAGGGCCGCACCCGGTGACGTACCAGCTTGTGGACCAGGGTCTTCATGATCCGAGGGCAGTCGTTGACCCTGGCCAGCAGCACCGACTGGTTACCGAGCGGAATGCCGGCATCGGCGAGCTTGGCCAGGGCGCGGCCGGCCCGCGGCGTGAGCTCACGGGGATGATTGAAGTGGGTGTTGATCCACAATGGATGATATTTCCCCAGTATATCTACCAAGTTGTCGGTGATCCGCTGGGGCAGGACCACTGGAGTCCGGGTGCCGATGCGGATGATTTCCACATGATCGATACCACGCAGTTCCGACAGCAGCCAGTCAAGCATCTCGTCGGAGAGCAGAAAAGGGTCGCCGCCGGAAAGCAGCACGTCGCGCACCATCGGCGTTTGACGGATATAGTCGAGCCCAGCCCGCAACGTTTCCCTGTCCGGGATGGAGTCCGCATCCCCGACCTTACGCTTGCGGGTGCAATGCCGGCAGTACATGGAGCAGAGATTTGAGACATGGAACAGCACCCGGTCCGGATACCGGTGGGTGATGCCCGGCGCCGGGCTGTCCTTGTCCTCGGAGAGTGGGTCGGCGCAATCGCTGCGTCCGATATGAAGTTCGGCGGGGTCCGGAACCGACTGCCGGAAAACCGGATCCGTTTCGTAATCGTACTTGTTGATCAACGAAAAATAATAGGGGGTTATGGACATGGGGAAGCGCTCGATGGTGCGGCAGAGGGCCTCGCGTTTCTCCGCCTCGAATTCGGTGTCGAGCAGGCGTTCGAGGGTGGCCACAGAGCGAATCGAATGGCGCAAATGCCAACGCCAGTCCTCCCACTGGGCTGGGTTTGGCTGCGCATAGAGCGCTCTTGCCTCCTCGGGTTTGGGAGCTGTTTCCTGATGGTGAACGTTCATGACGGTTTCCTTTCGTCGTTGGCATATCCGCTCCCCAGCATGCCGCAGTGATGCCGAGCCGATATCGCAAAAAAGGAGCTGTTTCGCAAGAAAGACGACGGAGGGAGAAACCAGAGATGCGCAGATTTTGAGGGACCTTTTTGAAGTGGCCCGGGATGTTATCGGCGGCAAGAGTAACAGATTTGCACGGCGGGCGCAAACCAGAGCGGCCGGAAAGGCTGCGCAACAGGTTGAAACAACATCCTCTTTTTTATTTATTCACACCCCAGAGGAGCCCCGAGACAGCATCTACAATCCGGCGCCGCAGAACTTGCAGTGGCGGGCGTCGGCATCGTGGCCCTCGGCGCTGCACTCGGGGCAGCTCTGGGTCGATACCTGACGGCGAAAGGCCTGGGACATCTCGACGGTGACGATACCGGTGGGCACCGCGATGATGCCGTAGCCGAGGACCATGACCAGCGAGGCCACCACCTGCCCGAGATCGGTGCGGGGCGAGATGTCACCGTAGCCCACCGTGGTCAGGGTGACGATGGCCCAGTACATGGAGCGCGGAATGCTGGTAAAGCCGTGGGCCTCGCCCTCGATGACGTACATCAGCGAGCCGAAGATGACCACCAGGGTGAGCACCGCGAAGAGAAACACGGTGATCTTTCGGCCGCTGGCGCGCAGGGCCTGGAGCAGCAGGCGGGCCTCCCCCAGGTAGGGCACCAGTTTGAAAATCCGGAAAATGCGCAGGATACGCAGGATGCGGATGACCAAAAGGTACTGGCTGCCGGGCAGAACAAAAGAGAGGTAGGTGGGAACGATGGCCAGAAGGTCCACCATGCCGTAGAAACTGGTGGCGTACTTGAGGGGCCGGCCCACGCAGGCGAGGCGCAGCAGGTATTCGAGGGTGAAGAGCAGGGTGAAGAACCACTCCACCACCAGCAACAGATGACCGTAACGGACCCGAACCACCCCGATGCTGTCCAGCATCACCGCCGCCACGCTGGCCAAAATGCTGGCGATGAGCAACACGTCGAAACCTTTGCCCGCCGGGGTGTCCGCCTCGAAGATCACCTCGTGCAGCACCCGCCGCCAGTGGGCGCGGCCCTCCTGGCTGCCGCGGCGTTCCTCATCGAGCCAGTTCATCGTTGTCACCCTGCTGGAGTTTCCGGCCGGGACCCTGAACAACCGCGGGCCGGAGCCGGTCAGGACAATACACCTCTGGTTCCTGTTCTGCCGGAAGGCATTATACGCCGGAACGGGGCGGTGTTCAAACGTCTCGTTCCGCCCCTCGCCCAAGCAGCTTGCTTTTCGGCTCCCTGCCGCCCCACCGCGACCAGATCTCCTTGCCATGACGTTCTTTTTGAACTATCATCCAACTGAGAAACAAGAGCAGGACCCACCGGGAACGGCGCCTTTTTCTGCCGTTGCTGCCACCGGGCAGCAGAAACACCATCTTTCTCATGACCTCTTCCGCGCCCCCGCGCACCTGGCCGGTTGCTTTTCATTAAGACGGCCGTTCAGGGCAACCGCCAGAGGCCGCCCCCAGGCCGCCAGAACAGTCATTCAGACAAACCGTCAACGCGACCGGAAGGGAGGTGCGCCACAAGAGAAAACGTCACTTCACGCAGCTCATGCCGCAGGGAACTGGTACCAGGACCACCAACGGAAGAGGAGGACACGCCCATGAACGGAGTTTTCAGATTCTTTTCTTTTCTGCTGTTCTGCAGTCTGGTCGCCGGCGGTGCGGTGGTCTCCACCGCCAACGCCACGAGCCACGAGAAAAAGGTATCCCCCGAAACCTGCTATACATGCCACGACACCGTGAAATCCCTGCATGAGGGGGGAGTCCACGCCACCGTCTCCTGCTCCGCCTGCCATTCGGGGCTCGACGCCCACCTGGCCGACCAGAGCCCGGCCAACCGGCCGCTTACCGATCTTTCCCACGCCGGTTGCGGTGCCTGCCATCCCAACCAGCACCAGAGCTCCACCGAAACCGCCTACCACCGCCCGGCCCGCGACGAAAAGTCCCAACTCACCAACCGCTCCCCCAACCCCTTCTGGGACCAGCTGATGGCCGGCCACGGTTTCACCAAGGAACACGCCCTTACCCGCAGCCATACCTGGATGCTGGTCGACCACCTGGTGGTGGACCGTGCCTACGGCGGCCGTTTCCAACCGAAAAACGGCTGGCAGTACGTGGTGGAGCCAGGCGGCGGCAAAGCCGGCGACTACCTCGAGGACCGCTACCCGGACACCAGCGAACACAAAGCTTTTTTGCCCCAGAGCGCCGCCGCCGCCAACCCGGTCTGCCTGCAGTGCAAGACCCAGGACCAGATCCTCGACTGGGCCTACATGGGGGAGCCGGCGGACAACGCCAAATGGTCGCGGGCATCGAACGTGGTGGAACTGGCGCGTTCCGTCCAGCACGGATTGAACTGCTACACCTGCCACGACCCCCACGCCGCCAAACCGCGCATCGTCCGCGATGGGCTGATCCAGGCCCTGACCAGGCCCGAGGCCGACACCCTCTGGCACCAGGATCCGGAGCGCACCAAGATCACCGTGATCGACATGGGCGTACGCGGCTTTCCCCGCAAGATCGCTCTGCTCGACAGGTACGACTCCCGTCTGCAGTGCGGCCAGTGCCATGTCGAATACAACTGCAACCCGGGCACCGACCCGAAAACCGGGGAGAAGGTGACCATGGCCGACCAGCGCACCAACCATTTCCCCTACAAAGACGTGTTCGGGCTCTATGACCATTACGTCAACCAGATCAGTTTCCTGGATTTCAAGCACAAGGAAACCGGCGGCCTGCTGTGGAAGGGCCAGCACCCGGAAGCGGAGACCTACTACAATTCCACCCACGCCAAGGCGGGGGTGCAGTGCACCGACTGCCACATGGAAAAGCGCAAGGACACGAAAACGGGCAAGGAGTACACCTCCCACTTCGTGGTCACCCCAAAAGCCATTCTTCACACCACCTGCCTCTCCTGCCACTCCGACTGGAACGAAGAGCAGGCCCGCTACCTCATCGATTCGGTCAAAGCCTACGGCCGCGGCAAGATGCGCAAGGCGGAGTTCTGGCTCGCCAAGCTGATCGACAAGATCACCGAAGCCCAGAAGGCCGGAGTGTCCGGCGAGGTGGTCAAACAGGCCCAGGACCAGCACCTGCGGGCCCATATTCTGTGGGAATACTGGACGGCGGAAAACTCCGACGGCTTCCACAACCCGGACATGGCCCGTGAAGCCCTGACCCGCTCGGTGGACGAATCCCAGAAGGGCATCGCCCTGCTCGACGAGGCGATGGCGAAGAAATAGCCCTTTGCGCCCCTACCGCTGGCGTACCTGCCAAGGGCACCGCCTCACCCGCTCCACCCGGAACGGCCGGGAACACCCGGTGGATGTCCCGGCCGTTCTTCTTCGCCCTCTTCCCCCGGCTGTCCGTTCCCTCTCCCCGGCTTGTTAAACCGGCCGCATCCGTGGTATTGCTTGGGGACTGCCGCCTCCCCCTGGTGACGCACCGCCAGGACAAAGAGAACCTCTTTCCGCAGGGCAATCCGCAGCGACTGGCGACAGACCGCCGTCGCCGTATCCACAGCTTCAAAAGGAATCACCATGCTCCGGACACTTTCCCTCTTCATCGTGGCAGTGCTTGTCGCCAGTTTTTTCCAAGCCGCCGCCCGGGCCGGGGAGGCCCACCCTGGCAGTGACCGGCCGTTGCTGGTGGGCACCAAGGAGGCGCCGCCGTTTGCCATGAAAGAGGCCGACGGCACCTGGAGCGGGATCAGCATCGAACTCTGGCGGCGCATCGCCGCTGAGGCCGGCTACCAGTACCGCTTCCGGGAATACGACCTCAAGGGTCTGGTGGAAGCGGTGGAGCACGGCGAGGTCGACCTGGCGGTGGCGGCCCTCACCGTCACCGCCGAACGCGAGGCCCGCTTCGACTTCACCCACCCCTTCCACACCACCGGCTTCGGGATAGCGGTCCTGCCGGAACAGAAAGGCGGCTGGCTATCTCTTGTCGACCGGTTCTTTTCCGCCGCCTTCCTCAAGACCCTGGGGGCCCTCGCCCTGCTGCTCGGCGCCGTGGGGCTCCTGGTCTGGTTCTTCGAGCACCGCAAGAATCCCGAGCAATTCGGGGGCACTGCCCTGCACGGGATCGGTTCCGGCTTCTGGTGGTCGGCGGTGACCATGACCACGGTGGGCTACGGCGACAAGACGCCCCGCACCCTGGGCGGTCGGCTGGTGGGGCTCGCCTGGATGTTCATGGCGATCATCGTCATCTCGAGCTTCACCGCCGCCATCACCTCGTCGCTCACCGTCGACCGCCTCGAATCCAGGGTAAAGGGCCCCGGCGACCTGCTCCGGGTGCGGACCGGCGGCGTGACATTCTCCACCGCCGCCCTTCATCTCCAGGAAAAGCACATCGCCTTTCACGAATTCACCACCCCCCTGGAGGGTCTCGAAGCCGTGGCCGCAGGCCGCATCGACGCCCTGGTCCACGACGCCCCCATCCTCCGCTATCTGGCCAAACACACCATGAAAAATTCAGTGTCCGTGCTTCCCCAGCTTTTCGAACGCCAGGATTACGCCTTTGCCCTGCCCCAGGGCAGTGGGTTGCGCGAACCCCTCAACCAGGCGATCATCGAGGCCATCGGCAGCGCCGACCACCAGGAACTGCTGTTCCATTACCTGGGCAAGCGAGATCTCTGAGCCCGCCCGGGCGGACGGCCGCTCACCTTGCCGGATTCGTCGCAATTCCATTGACAGCTCCGTCCACAGGTGCTACCAAGGGGCACGGACTCCACCACAGCTCTGCCCGAAAAACACAAAAAACGCCAAAGGCCATGCCGAAGACCACTTCCTCTTCCAGCCGTTTCGAGGCCAACGGCCTTCCGCTCCTCATCGGCAGCCTGCCGGTGAACGACGTGCGGGAAGCCCTGGCCCTCATCCTCGAGTCGACCCCTGCCATCCCGCTCTGGCCCCAGCTGCCGGCCAATCCCCTGGAAGGCATGCTGGTCCAGTTCAACGAGGGCCTGCCGGGCATCGTCGAGGAGCCGGGCAAGACCTTTTTCGACACCAGTCTGCCGGGGTTCGAGGACGAACAGCTCCGTTTCTACGAGGAATACCTGACGGTGAGCGAAAACCCGGCGTTGCTCGCCGGTTCGCGCTTCCGGGTGAGCGCCGGGCGGGCCGCCGGCCTCTATGGCCTGCATGACCTGGTTGCCAGCCGCAACAACGGCGCCGTGGCCCTCAAGGGCCAGATCACCGGCCCCTTCACCATGCTCACCGGCATCACCGACCGGGCAAAACGGTTGGGCTACTACGACCCCACGGTCCGCGACCTGGTGGTGAAGACAGTGGCCATGAAGGCGGCCTGGCAGGTGGGCTTCCTGAAAGAAGCCGCTCCCCTGCCGGTCATCCTCTTCCTCGACGAACCGGCCCTGGCCGGCCTCGGCTCCTCGGCCTTCATCTCCATCGGCTTGAACGATATCGGCGCCGACCTCGCCGAATCGGTGGCCGCCATCCACCATGCCGGGGGCCTTGCCGGCGTGCACGTCTGCGCCAACACCGACTGGATGCTGCTCCTCGACTCCGAGCTCGACATCATCAGCTTCGATGCCCACGGTTTTTTCGACCGATTCGCCACCTGCCGGGGAGCCATCCACCGTTACCTCGACCGGGGCGGCATGATCGCCTGGGGCATCGTGCCCACCGGCAACCGCGAACTGGTTGAAAAGGAATCGGTGGAGAGCCTGGTTGCCCTCTGGGAAAAACAGGCGGCACAACTTGCGGGCAACGCCTACGACCTGCCGGCTCTTCTGCGCCGCACCTTCATCACCCCGAGCTGTGGCACCGGCGCCCTGGACCTCGAGACCGCCCGCCGGGTGCTCTTTCTGACCTCGGAAGTTTCCTTTGTTCTGCGCCGCAAGTATCTGCCGGAATAAGCACGCCGAACCGCCTCTTTACATTCCGCCTGGCGGGGTGTAGAGTAGCCGGCTTACGATTGCGTTTTTATCGGCTGCTGGAGAAGCAATCCGTGCAGGGTTCTGCACGGCTTCTTTTTTTCGCCCCCCCCGACTCCACGGCTCCCTGTTCCCATAAAACCGCTTCTGCCGGCAGCGGTTGCAACACGAAAGACAGAAAAAATGAGCGAACTGAACCAGGTAATCAAGCAACGCCTTCAGAAGGCCCAGGAACTCGAAGAGATGGAGGTCACCCTCTACGCCAACGATTTCCGGCCCTCCCACCACATAAACGACCTGCTGCCGCTGGCCGCCGAAATCCCCGATGGCGAGAGCGACGAGGAAAACGGCCCGGCCACCATCTACCGGATCGCCGGCCGCATCCTGATGAGCAGAAGCTTCGGCAAGGCAAGCTTTCTCCACATCCAGGACGAGACCGGCCGCATGCAGATCTACGTGAAGCGCGACGCGGTGGGAACAGAGGTCTACAAACAGTTCAAGAAGTGGGACATCGGCGACATCGTCGGCTTCGAAGGACGGCTGTTCAAGACCAAGACCGGCGAGCTCACCCTGATGGCGCGCGCCATCAGGCTGCTGACCAAGAGCCTGCGACCGCTGCCCGAAAAATACCACGGCCTCACCGATGTCGAGACCCGCTACCGCCAGCGCTACGTCGATCTCATCGTCAACCCCGAGGTGCGCACCGTGTTCCGCAAACGGGTGGAGATCATCCGCCTCATCCGCGAGTTTCTCACCAACCGCGGCTTCATGGAGGTGGAGACGCCGATGATGCAGCAGGTGCCCGGCGGCGCCACGGCCAAGCCCTTCCGCACCCACCACAATGCGCTCGGCATGGACCTCTTCCTGCGCATCGCCCCGGAGCTCTACCTGAAACGCCTTCTGGTGGGCGGTTTCGAGCGGGTCTTCGAGATCAACCGCAACTTCCGCAACGAAGGGCTCTCCACCCGCCACAACCCCGAGTTCACCATGCTCGAGTTCTACCAGTCCTACGCCACCTACCATGACCTCATGGACCTCACCGAGGAGATGATCAGCTGGCTCGCCCAGGAGGTGAACGGCACCATGCAGGTCTCCTTCCAGGGCCAGGAGGTGGATCTGGCGCCGCCCTGGAAACGCTATACCATGGACGAGGCCCTGGTCGAAGTGGCGGGCATCGACCCGGCACAGCTCGCCGATCCGCAAGCTGTCCTCGCCCTGGCCAGGGAAAAGGGCATCGAGCTCGAGCCGGCAGCCGGGCCGGGCAAGGCCAAGACCGAACTCTTCGAACTGCTGGTCGAGGAAAAACTGGTCAACCCCACCTTCATCACCTCCTACCCCACCGAGGTGTCACCGCTGGCCCGCCGAAACGCCGAGAACCCCGAGGTAACCGACCGTTTCGAGCTCTTCGTCACCGGCCGCGAGATCGCCAACGCCTTCAGCGAATTGAACGACCCCATCGACCAGCGCCGCCGCTTCGAGAAGCAGATCGCCGAGCGCGGCGAGGACGACGAGATCCACCCCGAGCTCGACGAGGACTACGTGCGTGCCCTCGAATACGGCATGCCGCCGGCCGCCGGCGAGGGCATCGGCATCGACCGCCTGGTGATGCTGCTCACCGACTCGGCTTCGATCCGCGACGTCATCCTCTTCCCGCACCTGAAGCCGGAGAAAGTGAGAAGTGAGGATAAAGAGTAAAACAGGAGGCCGCGCAGGCGGCCGTCCGGCCAGTCTGACAAAACCAATTATGCTGGCTTTCCTTTAACCTTTCGCCTTTAACCTCCAAGGGTACACCACCTTGCGATACGAATGGTTCATCAGCCTCCGCTACCTGAAAGCCAAGCGGCGGCAGGGCTTCATCTCGGTGATTACCCTGATCTCGGTGGCCGGGGTCACGGTGGGGGTGATGGCGCTGATCGCCGTGCTCGCCGTGATGACCGGCTTCACCGACGGCCTGCGGGACAAGATCCTCGGCATCAACTCGCACATCGTGGTGCAGCGGCTGGGCGGCCTGGTCGACAACCACGTTGAGCTGGCGGCGCAGATCGGCGCCATGGAGGGCGTGGTGGCGGTCACTCCCTACATCTATTCCCAGACCATGATCTCCTCGGGCAGTGGCGGTGGCACCGGCGCCGTGATCCGCGGCATCGAGCCGGAATCCGCCGGCGGCGTGCTGAGCCTCAAGGACCAGCTCACCGCCGGCTCCCTCGACGACCTGCTGCCTTCCGCCTCGCCGGATGGGCTGCCCGGCATCATCGTCGGCAAGGAACTGGCCCGCCAGCTCGGCGTCGGCCTGGGCGACCGGCTGCGACTGATCTCCCCCTCCGGCGGGCCGCTCACCCCCATGGGGGTTATCCCCAAGATCAAGACCCTGCGGGTGGCCGGTGTTTTCGAGTCCGGCATGTACGAGTACGACTCGTCGCTCGCCTACACGGCGATCGCGACGGCCCAGCAGTTCATGGACCGGGGCACGGCGGTGGACGGCGTCGAGGTACGGGTGCGGGACATTTACCAGGCCGGGGTCATCGCCCGCCGCATCGAAAAAGATCTGGGCTACTCCTATCTCGCCAAGGACTGGATCACCATGAACAAAAACCTGTTCTCGGCCCTCAAGCTCGAGAAGACGGCGATGTTCATCGTGCTCACCCTCATCGTGCTGGTGGCCGCCTTCAACATCATCAGCACGCTGATCATGGTGGTCATGGAAAAGGGAAAGGACATCGCCATCTTGAAATCCATGGGCGCCACCTCGACGAGCATCCTGCGGATATTCGTCTACGAGGGGCTGATCATCGGCTTTTCCGGCACGGTGCTCGGCGTCCTGGGCGGTCTCTCCCTCTGCGAGCTGCTTTCCCGCTACCAGTTCATCAAGCTCGAAAGCGACGTCTATCCCTTTACCACCCTGCCGGTGAAGGTGATCCCCATGGACGTGACCCTGGTGGCGGTGTCGGCGGTGGTCATCACCCTGGCCGCCACCCTCTACCCCGCCTGGCAGGCATCCAAACTCGACCCGGCCGAGGCCCTGCGTTATGAGTGACCCGAGACAGATCGTTTTCGAGGCCCGGGGGCTCGAAAAGAGCTACGACGAAGCAGGCGGCCGGCGGGTCGACGTGCTGAAGGGGGTCGATCTCGACCTCGGCCGCGGCGAGATGGTGAGCATCGTTGGCGTCTCCGGCACCGGCAAGACCACGCTGCTCCACATCCTCGGCACCATCGACCGGCCCGACTCCGGCCAGTGGCTGCACGAGGGGCGCAACGTCTTTGCCCTGGGGGCCGCAGAGCTGGCGAGCTACCGCAACCGCGCCATCGGCTTCGTCTTCCAGTTCCATCACCTGCTGCCCGAATTCAGCGCCCTCGAAAACGTCATGATGCCCGGCCTCATCGGCGGGTTGCCGAAGGACGAAGCGGCAGAAGCGGCCCACAATCTGCTCGCCCAAGTGGGTCTTGCCGAACGCACCAGCCACAAGGTGGGCGAACTCTCCGGCGGCGAACAGCAGCGGGTGGCCATCGCCCGCGCCATGGTCATGAAGCCCGCGCTGCTGCTGGCCGACGAACCCACCGGCAACCTCGACGACAAGACCGGCCGCCGGGTCTTCGACCTGCTGCGGGAGATGAGCGCCACGTCCTCCCTTGCCGTGGTCATGGTCACCCACAACCGGGAACTGGCCCACGAGATGGACCGCTGCCTGACCCTCACCGGCGGACGACTCGAGGGCTGATCCGCCCCGCCCGCACTCCGCACCTGAAGACTATTCCCCACGCTTTGAAGAATAGTCTTCAGCTCGTTTCTTCGCGCCTCCCCTTCCTGCCGCAACGTGTCGCTGCTGCACCAGGCGATTCACGTCTTTTTCTCTTTTTCCCTGATTTCGGCATGAACCTTGCTGACCCTCGCTGATCAGAATCTTTTTCCCCTCCGGGCAGCCATGGGTTAGGATGGCGCCAGGTACCCCGCTTTCCAGATTCCCCTGCAACAGGGAGAAATACCATGGCAGGAAGACCTCTCACCCTCCTTCTCGCGCTGGCCCTGCTGGTTCCCGGAGCCAACCGGAGCGCAGTTGCCGGCCAGCCTGCCGACATGAACCAGTTGGCCATCATGGCCCTGGCCGCCAACCCGGACCTGAAAGCGGCGGAAACCCGCTGGCACATGTTCGAGAAGAAGATCGTGCCGGCCTCGGCCCTCGATGACCCGCGGTTGTCGCTGTCGCTCGCCAACTACCCCACCGACACTTTTTCCTGGGACCAGACGCCAATGAGCGGCGAGATCTTCCGGCTCTCCCAGGCCCTGCCCTTCCCGGGCAAGCTTGCCGCCAAGGGCCGGGTCGCCGAGCAGCAGGCCCTCTGGTACCGTGGGGTCTACGAGGACGCCCGGCTGCAACTGGTTCGCCAGGTGAAGGAAGCCTGGTACATGCTCTCGGTTCAGGAACGGGTCATCGAACGCACCGGCGCCTCCCTCGGCCTCATGGACGACGTCATCCGCCTGGCCCGGATCCGTTACGAGACTGGCCGCGGCAGCCAGCAGGAGGTGCTGCGGGCCGGATTGGAGCGCTCGGTCCTTTACGAGAAACTTCTCTCGGCCCGCCAGCAGCGGGAAACGGCGCTGGCCGCCCTGAACGCCCTGCTTTACCGGCCGGCCGCGGAAGCCATCGACATCCCTGCCAGCATCGATCCCCTGCCCCTCGACCGTTCGGCGGCAGACCTCCTTCAGGCCGCCACCAGAAACCGGCCCATGGTGCGGGCTTACCAGGCTCTGGCCGGCCAGTACGAGGCCCAGAAGGAACTGGCCCGCCTTGACTTCTACCCCGACTTCTTCGCCGGCGCCGCCTACACGGTGCGCCAGCAGAACCCGGCGGACGACGGCACCGACTTCGCTTCTCTGGAACTCGGCATGACCCTGCCGCTCAATCGCGAAAGAAGAAGAGAGGCGGCGGCCGAGGCGGCCCTGGCCCGGGAGCTGGCGGCCCGGCAGCTCGACGATTTCCTGAACAAGACCCGGCTCGCCATCGCCGACAACCAGGCCCAGATGCGCCGCGCCGAAGAGCTCGTGCTGCTCTACCGCACCGGCATCCTGCCCCAGGCCCGCCAGAGCCTGCAGGCGGCGCTGGCCGGCTACCAGGCGGGCAAAGCCGGTTTTCAGCCGCTCCTCGACGCAACCCTTGCCCTGCACCGCTACGAGATCGAGCACCAGCGTGCCCTGGCCGACTACGGCCGGGCCATCGCCCGGCTCGAAGCCGAGGCCGGACTCGGTATGCCCGAAAGCCACGACTGATTTTCTGGCTACCGCCCTTGCAGGCCTCAAAAAGAATTTCACCATCAACCCGAGCCCCGGAGCCCATCCCCATGTCCCACCGCCCCCTTGCCACCGCCGTGCTCGTTCTGGTCGCCGCAGGCCTCGTCCTCCTTCCGGCCTCGGCCAGGGTAAATTTTCTCGCGCGCGACTTTCACCTCCACGAGGAGAACGCCGCGGCGGAAGAGGCCAGGCAGCTCTACACCTGCTCCATGCACCCCTTCATCATCCAGGAAGGCCCCGGCACCTGCCCGATCTGCGGCATGGACCTGGTGCCGGTGGCAGCCAGCGGCCGCCGGGAAGAAGAGGCGCAGTCGACGGTGATCGCCATCGACCCGGCGGCGGTGCAGAATATGGGGGTGCGGACCGCCAAGGTAGGCCGCGCCGATCTTGCCCGCACCATCCGCACGGTGGGCACGGTGGGCTACGACGAGGCCCGGCAGTACAGCGTCACCAGCAAGATCGACGGCTGGATCGAAAAGCTGCACACGAGCCGCACCGGCGACTGGGTGCAGAAGGGCCAGCCGCTGCTCGAAATCTACAGCCCGGATCTGGTGGCGGCCCAGGAGGAATTCCTGCTCGCCGTAGAGAACGAGCGGGCTCTGGCGCAGAGCCCCTTTCCGGAGATCGCCGCCGGCGCCCGCGATCTCCTGGCCGCGGCCCGCAAGCGCCTCTCCTACTGGGACATCACGCCTGCCCAGGTGCAGGCCATCGAAGAACGGGGCACGATCAGCCGGACGCTGACCCTCTACGCGCCCCACTCCGGCATCGTGACCAGGAAACTGATGAACGAGGGCGGCTTCGTGAAGGCCGGCATGGAGCTCCTGCAGCTCGCCGACACCAGCCGGGTCTGGGTCTACGCCGACATCTACGAGTACGAGCTGCCCTGGGTGCGCGAGGGCCAGGAAGTCACCGTCTCCTTTCCCTACCCGCGGGAGCCGGTGAGCGGCCGGATCTCGCTGCTCTACCCCTTTGTCGAGCCGCGCACCCGCACGGTGAAGGCGCGGATCGAAGTAAACAACCGGGACCGGGCGCTCAAGCCCGACATGTACGTTAACGTGGTGCTGGCCGGCGAAGGGGCGAAGGGAGCCCTCACCGTGCCGGCCGAGGCGGTGCTGCGTTCCGGCCGCCAGGAAACGGTGTTCGTCTCCCTGGGCGAGGGGCGCTTCGAGCCGCGGCCGGTGCACACCGGGCTTGAGGCCGACGGCGGCATGATCCAGGTGCTCGACGGCCTGCACGAGGGCGAGGAGGTGGTGGTTTCGGCCCAGTTCATGCTCGACTCCGAATCGAAGCTGCGGGAGGCGGTCCAGAAGCTGCGGCCCGCCGCCCCAGCCCCGGCGCCCGGCGCTCCCCCCCCACCGGCGGTTAAAGAAGAACTCGACGACCTCTTCAACTAAACCGAACCGGGAACCCCGCTCATGCTCGAGAAAATCATCGACTGGTCGATCCGCAACAAGTTCCTGGTGGTGCTGGCCACCGCCTTCGCCATCGCCGCCGGCCTCCACGGCCTGCGGCAGACGCCGCTCGACGCCATCCCCGATCTCTCCGACGTCCAGGTCATCATCTACACCGAGTTCCCGGGCCAGGCCCCGCAGGTGGTGGAGGACCAGGTCACCTATCCCCTCACCACCCAGATGCTGGCCGTGCCCCACGCCAAGGTGGTGCGCGGCTATTCCTTCTTCGGCCTCTCCTTCGTCTACATCATCTTCGAAGACGGCACCGACATCTACTGGGCCCGCTCCCGGGTGCTCGAATACCTGAACTACGCCTCGGGCAAGCTCCCGAAAGGCGTCTCGCCGGCCATCGGCCCCGACGCCACCGGCGTGGGCTGGGTCTACGAGTACGTGCTGGAGAGCGACCGCCACGATCTCCAGGAGCTCAGGAGCCTGCAGGACTGGTTCCTGCGCTACGAACTGACCGCCGTCGAGGGCGTCTCCGAGGTGGCCAGCATCGGCGGCTACGTCAAGCAGTACCAGGTCACCATCGATCCCGCCAAGCTCCTCTCCTACCACATGACCATCCCCCAGATCCGGCGGGCCATCGAACGCAGCAACAACGACGTGGGCGGCCGCCTGGTGGAAATGGGCGAAACCGAGTTCATGGTGCGGGGACTCGGCTACATCAAGGGAGTGGACGACCTCAAGAAGACCGTGGTCGGGGTGGACGGCCGCGGCACCCCGATCCTGCTCCGGGACCTGGCCACGGTTGGCATCGGCCCGGAACTCCGGCGCGGCATCGGCGAGCTCGACGGCCGCGGCGAGGCGGTGGGCGGCATCGTGGTCATGCGCTTCGGCGAGAACGCGCTGGCCACCATCGAACGGGTGAAGAAGAAGCTCGCCGACCTGCAGGCGGGGCTTCCCGAAGGAGTGACGGTGAAGACCGTCTACGACCGCTCAGGCCTCATCGAGCGGGCGGTAGCCACGCTGAAGGTAAAACTCCTCGAGGAGTCCATCGTGGTGGCGCTGGTCACCGCGGTCTTCCTGTTCCACCTGCCGAGCGCCCTGGTTGCCATCTTCACCCTGCCGGTGGCCATCCTCATGGCCTTTGCCATCATGTACAGCCAGGGAATCAATGCCAATATCATGAGCCTGGGCGGCATTGCCATTGCCATCGGCGCCATGATCGACGCGGCCATCATCATGATCGAAAACGCCCACAAGCACCTGGAACGGGACCAGGGGAAAAAGCCCCATCACGAGATCATCCTGGCCGCGGCCAAGGAGGTGGGCCCGACCCTGTTCTACTCCCTCTTGGTGATCACCGTCTCCTTTGTGCCGGTCTTCTTCCTGAATGAACAGTCCG
>JBFHWX010000039.1:0-22398 GCA_041599275.1 Desulfobulbales bacterium
ACCGCTATCTCGAGCTCAGCCGGATGGTGCAGTCGCAGCAGGAACCTTTGCTTTACACCCGACTGGTTAACGGCCAGGAGGGGTTCACTCCCCCCGGCCTTCTCTTTGGCCTCACCTATGCCTGGTATCTGGACAATCGGCACGTTTGCCACATCGAATACAAAATGTCGGTGATCCGTACCCATATCTCCGACCTCATCCCAGAGCAGATGAAAATTCTCGGCCGCCGCCAGGCTTTCATCGATTTCTTCCGCACCACTGTTTTTCGTCTCGACAGTCCTCTCTATGACGAGGCATGCCCCTGATTTTTTCTCCACCCGTTCTTCTCTCTTCACCCTCTCCCCCAACTGGACACATCCGGACAATTCCGCCAACAGGAGTGCAAGCCGTGACCGTCTCCGGTCCACGATCCTTGCCTTTAAGCATCTGTGCAGGCAAACGCCGGTCCGCCTCCTGGTGAGCTTTCCAGACAAGTTTTAACCACCCTGAGAAGGGGGCATCACGCCCTCTCTTTTCCGTCAGAATATCCTTCATCTCGCCTGCTCAGGTTTTTGGAAAAAACGTTGAGACCAAGGGGCGCGCCACGCGTATTTGCACACCTTGGCAATTCTGCCTAGGTGTACAAGTTTGATGCGGTGCGTGTCTAATTTGCCACTTATGGAGTTTTTGGGAGTGGCTGGGTTTGTCAGTTTTATTGATGCAAAAACAATCATGTAATGAGCGAGAAACGAAGTGAGTGGATATATTTTAAACTGTCTACAAAAAAACCTTGACGAAGTGACTGTCTTGGCTGTACAAGTGAACATCATAGACACCTTGGCAGGCGCAAGACTTGTGTGGCCAAGACATCTCGTTTGCACCTCCTCGTTACCAAAAGAACCCGGGGAACTCAGCATGGATCTCGCTTCCAACAATTGGGTGACAAGCAAGGACATACTCGAAATAACGGGTATATCCAGGGCTACGCTCAACAACTACATCAAGCTTGGAATCCTGCCTAGGCCAGTGGTGGCACGGGGAGCAGGTGAACAGAGCGGGGTGAAGCAGATCGGTTATTTTCCCATCGAAATGGTCGGCCGGGTTCAACAGGTTCAGGAACTGAAAAAATCAGGACTGTCCATGTCGGACATCGCCGTCAGGGTGGGTGGCAAGCCCGGTGCTCCGAACGATAGAGGGAAAGAGGGCAAGGTGTACACACCTGTCAGCGAAAGGGCAGGGAAAAAGGCAAAAGAGAAAAGAGAGCTCAGGGGGCTGCCGTGGGGAGGAGTACAGGACGGTGGCTCGAAGCCGGGAGGGGGAGGGGAAGAGAGCTCTCCCCCTCCCGCTCCTGAACCTTCTGCCAAGCCCGTTCGCGAAGTTTCTGCTGAACCGACTGGCAAGAGCATGGCCATGGGCGGTGTGCGGCTCACCCTGGACTCCATCGGGTACCCCGCTTATCTGGTCAACCCCGACTGTGAGATCGAATGGATCAACCGGCACGCCGAAGACCTGGTTTTCAAGAAGAATATTTCGTCAATCAGCGAGGTTGAGGCCCGCAACATTTTTAAGCTTTTCTTTTCCTGGGAGCTTCATGCCTCCCAAACCAACTGGCAGGACATCCTCCGGGTTCACCTCGGCATCCTTCGCGAGGAGGTTGGAAGCATCGGCGTCGAATCGCTCTTCCAGGGCATCACTTCCCAAGAAATCCGGTTACTCAAGGAGCTCGATAGCCCAGAGAGTTTATTTGCACAGACCGTGGAACAGAATGGCCCACTGCTGCATTTCAGCGGCGAAGGGAAGGGAGAGAAGACTTTTCGCGTCCACACGCTCTCCTTCCGGGAGGGCAAATTCATCGTCTTGTTGCCGGTGGACACTGCCAACCATGAACTGCTGCACTTTCTCAAGCGGCGACAGAACATCATCCGCGAACTTCTCCAGAACCGGATGCCCGCCCTGGTCTCCCTTTGCGTGCTGGTGGCCAATCTTCAAAACGCCGTCCAGATCTCCGCTGAGCTTCTGCCGGAAGAATACTTCCTGCTGGTTAACGAACTCTGGCAGCTCGTCGTACCTTGCTGCGAACGGCACCACGGGATCTATGGCCGGCAGGCCGGTAACGGCATGGTGTATTACTTCATTAGCAAATCCGGTACAAATTATATTCAAAATTCAATCAACTGTGCGCTTGAACTCCGCGAAAATATGAAGAAGATGAGCGGTGAGTGGAAAGCCCGCAAAGGTTGGGGGCACGAACTCTGCCTCAACATCGGGCTCAATGAAGGACAGGAGTTCTTCGGCAGCATCAATTCCGCCGCCAACATCGAGTTTACGGCCATTGGCGATTCCACCAGCAACACCAGCCACCTTGCTGATTTCGGCAGAGGCGGCGCCATCTGGACCACCAAGAATCTGATCAGCAAACTGAGCCCCGAGGAGCGCAGACGGATCCGGTTTGGCATCCATCGCCGGCAGAACAACCAGGATGCCTTTATCCGCAATTCGTTTGCCCGGGTGATCGACCTCCTCGACAGTGCCGATCATCGGCTTGGGAAATTTGTCGATATCGCAACGCTGCCCATTGCAGAAATCGTTGAGCGGGACACCAAGGGGTGAAGCCGGTTTCGGCCGTGCAGAAAAAGAGGAAAGAGGGAATCACCGGTAAGGGGACAGAAAGGGAGAAGGGATGATGGAAAGGAAACCCACCTATCGCGATCTTGAGCAACAGGTCCGTGAACTGGAGCAGGAAGTAGGGCAGTGCCGAAAACTGACGAGCGAGCTCTTTCTCGAGAAGCAGGGCTCGCTGGAAAACATGCTTTCCGTGGTCGACGACCACATGAGCCTGTTGCAGGAGGACCTCACCATCATCTGGGCAAATCGCGCCGCCCAGGTTATTTTTGGTTCTGACTTGGTGGGGCGCAAATGTTACGAAGCCTATTGCGGCAGGTCGACTCCCTGTGAGCCCTATCCCTGCATCGCGCTCAAATCCTTCAGCGATGGCCGCCTGCACCGGCATGAGAGCAAGATTGTCGATGGCGAGGGCCAGGTGATTTATTTTGCCAGCACCGCCAACGTGGCGATCTGGGGCGACGACGGCCAGCCCCAGGCTGTGATAAAGATCAGCAAGGACATCACTTCCCAGAAGATGGCCTGCGACCAGTTGCAGAGTAATATGGAGAAGATGCGGAAAAATCTCGCTGGTACCATTCAGGCCATGGCCCGCACCGTTGAGACCAGGGATGCCTATACAGCTGGCCACCAGCGGCGCACCGCGGTTCTGGCCCGGGCCATCGCCCAGGAAATGGGGCTCGAGCCTGACCGCATCGACGGCATCCGCATGGCGGGCGTCATCCATGACCTCGGCAAGATTTCGGTGCCCGCCGAAATTCTCTCCAAACCAGGGCGGATCAGCGACATCGAATTCGGTCTGATCAAAAATCACCCCACCGCTGGCTTTGAGATTCTCCGGGACATCGATTTTCAATGGCCGGTGGCGGAGATCGTGCTCCAGCACCACGAGCGGATGGACGGTAGCGGCTATCCCAACGGCCTGAAAGGTGATGATATTCTGCTCGAGGCCCGTATCCTTGGCGTCGCCGACGTGGTGGAGGCCATGGCCTCACACCGGCCGTACCGCGCCTCCCTCGGCCTGGACAAGGCGATAAACGAAATCACCGCGAAAAGCGGCACGGCCTATGACCCGGAGGTGGTCAATGCCTCCCTGCGTCTTTTCGAGAAGGGATTTTTCTTTGACTGAAAAATTCTTATGTAATTTGTTTGCTGTTTCGTTCTTGTGGTTGGAGTTTCGGTGTTTTGTTGTTTCTTTTCTGTCTGAGAGCGGAAAAATCAGCCTGGCGAGCCGGCGGGCCTGCCGCTTCCGGCTTCTCCCGAACGATGTCATTTGTCCATGGTTAGCCAACAAACCGTCCGGCAAAAAATTCTCACCCTCCTCGGCGAGGGCGAGTGCACCGTGCGTGACATCTCCCAGGCCGTCGGCATTTCGGAAAAGGATGTCTACGCCCACCTCGAACACCTCCGCCGTTCCCTGCGCCACCACCAGCAGCACTTGCTGGTGCGGCCAGCAGCCTGTCTTTCCTGCGGTTTTCTTTTCAGCGAGCGGAGCAGGATGACACCTCCGGGCCGCTGTCCGCGTTGCAGAAAATCCCACATCCAGCATCCTTCCTTTCTGGTCAAGTAGCATCAGGGCCCCAGCCAGGCATTTTGGCGCCATTGCCGCCTTTGCCTGGCAGCAGGCCGCAGAGCATGGTACACTTCGGCGTTAGAGCGGGGTTGCCCCATTGAACTCCTTCTCTCGAACTTTACCGAGGAACTTTGGCCTTTCTACTGCGGCGCGCTTTTTTTTCGGGTAGAGGCTCTTTCTTCGAAATTTCTCGTGTCCGTTTCAACGCTGAGGTATGAAGAAAGTCGAGGGGCCGGTTTCGCGGTCTCTTCTCGTGTCTGAGGCTTCTTTTTCTTCGTGGAAAGAGACAAAAACAACAGTCTTAAAGTATTGCTTGTGGATATGTTTATAAAGTTTTGCTTTTCCGTGTTTTTATGTTTCTCTCTGTTGTCTCCTGCGCATGCCCTGACGCAACCGTCAAGCATGGGCCAGGAGTTTGTTCCCGACCTGCTCGAAGCACTGCGTTTTGAGCAACCGCTTACCTTCTGCAACGAGCCGGTGCGCACCGAGGACCCCGACGTGAGGGAACGCTTGGAGAAGGAAATCCTTTTCTTTCTCTGGAACCGCCCCCAGGTCATCCTCTGGTTGAAGCGCACCGGTAAATTCATGCCCATCATCGAGGCAGCACTTGCCGAGCGAGGGCTTCCCGACGATCTCAAATACGTGGCCGTGGTGGAGAGTTCGCTCGTCGAGACCATCGGCAGCTCCAAGGGAGCCCGTGGTGTGTGGCAATTCATCACCCCCACCGCCCGCCGATACGCTTTACGGGTCGATGACACCATCGATGAACGGTGCAGCATCTTCGCATCCACCAGGGCCGCGCTCGACTACCTGACCGATCTGCACTCTCGGTTCAACTCCTGGACCCTGGCGGCAGCCGGTTACAACATGGGGGAGGATGGTCTTGGCAGGAGAATCGAGCAGCAGGGCGTCACCGACTACTACCGCCTCTACCTGCCCGAGGAAACCCAGCGTTATGTTCCTAAGATCGTGGTTGCCAAGATGATTCTCTCCAACCCCGGCAAATATGGTTTTCAACTGAACGCAGACGATTATTACGGACTGCCTCTTTTCGAAAGGGTGAGCGTCTCCCTGCCCAGCGAGACCCCGGTTCGTCTGCTTGCCGATGCGGCCCGCACCGATTATAAGATGATCCGTGACCTGAACCCGGAAATCCGTGATACCAACCTGCCGGCTGGAAGCTTTCTTTTTCTGGTTCCCAAACAGGGTGCTCCTGGGTTCCAGGAACGATTCGAAACTATGAGAAGAAATTGGCAGAGCACGGGCAAGAAACCGGCCACCGTGTATGTCGTGCGGGAAGGGGATACCCTTACCAATATCGCCTCCCGGTTCGGTGTCAGCCTCTCGGAGTTGGCTGCCTGGAACAACCGGGATACGAAACAGCCCATCCGGATCGGCGAGGAACTGGTGATCAAGAAGAATTGATTGTTCGCCATTGACTCTTTTTGTTTTCCCAAGCCTTAGCCCGGGATCAGCCAACCACCGCAACGAAAGAAAGAAAAGAAACCGAAAACCATGACTCCGGTAGATTTCCAGAACACCTGGAACCTCGAAATGGCCATGACCGTTCTCGCAAGCGATACCATCGACGGGTCAACCTGGTCCGAGGCCGTCAAATGGCTCCTGCTCCATGGGCCAGAGGAACTGCGCGAAATGCTGCTGCAAGCGGCAGGCTGCGCCACCCGAGAACACTTTCCCGATCTGCAGGCCACGGCCTTCACTGGGACAGGAGAACCCTGCTACCGTATCGAAGACCTGGCCAGGGCCTTGGAAGTTTCCAGGGCCGAGGCCCTGGAAACGGTCGCCGAACTCGAAGCGGAGCACGGCACTCGGCAGCTCTTTACCGAGGAAGAAACCGCCAAGCTGCAGTAGCCGCCTGGCGTCTGGAGCACGCGAAATTGCCTGCTTTGACGGCACGATGTTGTCCCCGCGATATCGATCACTTCACACAGAGACTTGGAAATGAACAAGAAATTTCTGGCAACAGCGGTGGCTTTCGGCGTGCTCGGTTCCTATACCGCCGCCTCCTGGTGGTTCGGCGGCCGCACCGAAGACTACTTCAAGGAATACCTCCAGAGTCAACCCTGGCGGGATGACCTGGAGATCGTGCAGCGCGACTATGTCCGGGGCGTTTTTTCCTCCAGGGCCGACACCGTGCTGCGGATGAACATGCAGGGACCTGGCGGCCAGCTCGAACTGATTTTTTCCCAGGAAATCAGCCATGGCCCGTTGCCCCTGGCCAGACTCCGGCGGGGTAACGTGGCGCCGGTTCTGGCCCTTGCCGACAGCCGCCTTTCCCTGCGTCTCTCCGAAGGTGCTGAAGCAGGGCCGGCCCGAAAGCTTTTCGATAACATGGTCGTGGAAGACCACACGGTTGTGCATCTCGACGGGCGGGCCGCCTCGGTCTTCTCGTCGCCGGCCTGGCAGGATACCATCGAGAGCGAGCAGGGGCCGGTAACTTTTTCCTGGGAAGGATTTGCCGGGGAGGGCAGTTATGATTCCGCCACCGCCACCGTCACTGCACGTGGAAAGGGACCTGGCATGCAAATGACCCAAGGGGAAGGCAGCTTTAAGGTCCACGGCCTGAGCAGCCAGTTTGAGGCCAGGATTGGAGAGAGCGGAGTCGCCCTCGGCACCTTCACCTCTTCCATGGCGAGCATGGAGCTGGTTGCCGCCGGCAAGGAAGAGCATCGGTTTCAGGGAACCAACCTCTCTTTGAGCGGCACCACCTCCGAAAGCGGCGAAACCGTTGCCGCTTCCCAGCGTCTGGAACTGGAATCCCTGCACTTTGACGACTGGCGCGGCGGCCCCTTGCGCTACGAGCTCGAATTGCGCAACATCCACAGCCCAACCCTCCTGAGTATCCAGAAGGAGCTTCGGAGCCTGGGCGCCAAGAGCAGGCAGGGGGATGAAGCCTCTCTTGCCGGCGGCGGTGAGTTGCCGGCGCTGCTCCTGCAGTTGCTGGCCCGCTCGCCGGAGATCGATATCAAGAGCATGAGTCTCGAAACTGCCGATGGCGCCGTGCAGGCCCAGGCACTGCTCACCGTGGCGGGAGATCGGACCAGTGCTGCGCCCTTCAATCCGTTGCTTCTCCTCAATGCCCTTTCCCTGCAGGTGAGCTTCGGGGCAGATGAAACCCTTCTTGCCAAGACCGCCAAGACCTGGGCCTTGGAACAGTTGCAAAAAGGAGGCGAAGAGAGCGGCGGCGCCCCCTTGCCGGAGGCAGAGCTCGAAGTGCAGGCCGCCCGGCTGGGCCGGGAGTCGTTGGCCAGGTTGATGCAAAACGGCCTGCTTCGGCTCGAAGACGGCAAATTCCAGAGCTCAATCACCCTGGCCGAAGGGCGGTTGCAGGTGAACGGCGCCGAAATACCGTTGCAGCAGTTTTTCAAGAAATAGAAGAGACAAGGGAAGAGCGCTCGTCCTCCTTGGGCGGAGTGCCCTCGACTAATCTTCTTATTAAGGTATTCGTCATGGGAAGAGCTTTTCGTGCAGTGGTGCCCGTTATTCTGCTGGCTCTGGGGGTTGGCTGCGGAGGCAGGCAGGAGCTCGGCGGTTCCGGGAACGAAGCAAGAACCGAGGTTTTCGCCAGTGAGCTCTCCGAGCTGTTGCCTGGCAACACCCTGCACCTTGTTGAGGTGAACGGCTGGGCCGACCTCGAATTTTTTGCCGGTGGCAGGCTTGCTGCCGAGAACCATGCGGGAGAGCGAGAATCGGGCTTCTGGCGGATCGACGATGAAAACAGACTCTGCCTGCGTTTCAGGAAATGGGGGCACGGCGACCCGACCTGCTATGAGGTCTCCCGAAGCGAAGAAACCTATTATTTTTCTTCCGGCGGGGCGATTTGGAAAAAGGGCAGGATCAGGTCCGGCAACAGCGGCCGGTCGGCGGCTGTTCATCGTCCAGAGGTCGGGAAGCGGAAGGCAGCGCCCATGGAGAAACAAGAGAGGGAAGCGGTTTCTGCTCCAGAGCCGCTTCGGCCTGCACTCGAACCGCTCCCCAGCCCCTATCTGCGCCAGGACAACCTGGCCCTGTACCGTGACATGGCCCGCCATTGCCCAGGGTGTCGCCTCGACAACATTGACCTCGCCGGTGCCGATCTGGCGGGGGCGGTTTTGGCCGGTGCCCAATTGGTGGACGCCGATCTCACCGGAGCCAACCTCAAAGGGGCCAATCTCAAAGGAGCAGTGCTGAGGGGAGCCCTGTTGCGGCGGGCGGATCTGACCGGGGCCGACCTTGCCGGCGCCGATCTGCGCGGTGCCGATCTGACCGAAGCTCTTCTGAACCGGGTGGAACTGGGGGGAGCGCTTACGGAAAATGCTAAAGGTTTGTGAGTTGTTGTGGTAAAAGTTTTTTACCTGTTTTTTGCATAATGTAGGTGTTTTACTAAAAAAAACATACTGTTGATTGTAGTGCTTAAAAGGACTAAACATGTAGTTTGTTGTGGCCCTTTTTTACCCCGCCACCCTTTTTTCGCTCCTGTTCTTTCTGGTCCTGAAAAGACTCCAACCTTGAATCATCTCCAGCGGCGGTGTATATGAAGGGACTTTCTTGTTCATTATCCTGGAGGCCCATCGCCTCCTCTCCGGTCCTGCTTCTCGTGGCCTGTGCGGTTAATCATGACCGGGAGTTGTTGAGGAATCGTGGTGCCTCGCAAGGCGAGAAAACGAAGGCATAGCAGCGCTATGTCGAGTTTTTCGCAACACAGCGAGGGGCCCCGCGAGGACCGACAATTATGAGCCAGGATTAACCAAACAAGGCCACGAGGTTCGGGGAAGACGAGGAAACCGGAATTATGGAAACCGACGACACTATTTACGACGAAGCGGCCCACCAGGCCGTAGAGCTGGCCAACACCATGGCCGATGCCCATCCCGAAGCCGATCTGTGGGATCTCTCCGATGGTTTGCTGGCGGGGGCTGTGCACTACTGGCTTTTTTCACGCCAACCGTGCGGCAGCCCGATGTGCATGGAGTGCGAGCCGATCAGCACCCCGGAGCAGCGATTGGCCGAACTGCTGCGCTTGGTGGAGGACCTGGCGGTGGACAGCGAATATTACCAGTCGGAGAACGACGTCACCCTGGGGCGCGCCTGAAGATTTTTTGGTAAGAAAGGTTGCGGGACGGTTCCGCAGCCAGAAAAAGAAAAGCCCCGCTGCGGCGGGGCTTTTCTTTTGTCAATTCTGGGGATAACAGCTGCCTACAGAAGGGTCACCTTCTCGGCGGCGGGGCCTTTCGGGCCATCGGCAACCTCGAACTGCACTCTGTCCCCTTCGTTGAGTGACTTGTATCCGTCCATCGCGATGGCGGAGAAATGGACAAAAACGTCTCCGCCCTCATCTTGCTTGATGAATCCGAACCCTTTGCTTGCATTGAACCACTTTACCGTTCCTTGTTTCATTTCCGTGCTGACCCTCTGTGTTGATTCCCTCTCGGAACCGTTTCTGGATGGCGCAGCCGGCAGGTGGCACGCTGCTCACCTGGTTTTCGAAGGGCCGCGCGCTCCATTTCGGGCGGTGCGGCCGCTGGCGGGCAAAGCGTTAGCGGCTGCAAACTGGAATTTTGGTTACCACAGAAGAGATAAGAACACAATATTTTTATCTATCTCGTAAATCTCAGGGCGCCTGAAAGCGGTTGACTCTGTTTGGGCCAAGCCTCAGGCGAGGGGGACATTGCTCTGTTCTCCCTCTGCCTCCAAAAGCGGGCGTTCTATGCGTCTTCCCAGTAAATGCAGTCCTCGGGGCAGTTCTTGATTGCCTCATTGACATCCTCCTCGGGGTACTCATCCATTTCAACTACTTCGAGATATCCTCCGGCGTCGTTGAGACGAAACACTTCTGGGCAGATGGCAATGCACCCTTCGCAGAGGGTGCAGGCTCCTAGATCCACGACGGGCTGGCGCATGCAAAATCCTTATTTTTGGTTGCAGGGAAAAGCTCAGTGCCCGGCGAGTCGCACGCGGCTGCGCAATTGCCGGCGCTGTTCGGCAAGGCAGAACTGAATGATCCGGTCCTGGGCTGATTCCTGGATATCGGTGAATTGCAGGGCTGTTTCGTAAGAGTCCTGGCGAGGGCCGAGGCGCACGACCCGGGCCAGGCAGGTGACGGTGCCTTGTTTGTGGCCGCTGAGATCAATACTCAACCTGATCCCTGTGTCTTCCCGCAAGGGCAGGGGAAAGGAGGCAAGCACCCCGCCGCCGCTGAGGTTGATGCTGGTGCCGGTAATCACACCGCTGCCGCCTTTCACGAACTCCGGGTTGAAGTATTTTGCCTCCACCAGAAGGCTGGTCTGGACCCGGAAGTAGCGGCGCTGCTGTTCCTTGACAAAGGTTTCAACGACGACACCGCGCCATTGCCCTTCACCCGTTTGACTGTCGGTTATTGCCAGAAGCAGGCAGGCAAGGTGGTTGCCCCTGATGAGGTGGAGCAAACACTCGTCGGGCAGTTGTTCCTGGTTCCAGTTGACTGGCCCCTCGCCGGGATCGTCCACCTGCAGTTCAAGATCCACCGAGGGCAGGTCGTGGGCAGTCACCACGCAGGGCAGGCAGATGACGGCACCCTCGTGGTCGAGGAAACTGAGAGAGCCTTCCCGGACGCTGTCGAGAAAGGTATTGGCAGTCTGGTCCATGGTGTTTATTCGGATGCAGGGGCGTCGTCGCGACTTGTTTTGGTGGGCATGCCTTCAATCCATGGTCCCGGGAGGGGACTTGGGGCTCCCGATTGGTTGCGGCAGGAGGCTATAGTATCGGGCCGCTCGCAGGGAGTCAAGGCGTCATGGAAGGCTTTCCGAGAAAGCGCAGCATATGCTGCAGCCGCTGGCGGAAATCGTGGCGTTGACGGACGGCTTCCAGGCCGCGCTGGGCGATCTTGAGCCTTTGCTCTGGCCGCTGCTGGTAGTAAAACACCTTGGCGCTGAGTTCCTCGAAGCTTCGGTAGGTTTCGATTTCGTTGCCGATATCAAAAAGACTGCCCAACTCGTCGGAGTATTCGGCGATGAGAAAGCCGCCGCAGGCGAGCACGTCGAAAACCCGCATGGTGACGATATCGAGCTGGTAGAGCCGGCCGATATCGACGTTTACCTCGGCCCCGCAGTAGATCTTGGTCAGTTCCCGGTGATGACCGGCGTAACCCATGTAGCGGGCGCCGTGCTCCTCGGTGCGTTGCCACTCCTGGTCGCCCCAGACGTGCATGCCAAGAGGGCCAAGACCGGCGACGTAGGCCAGCCGCCGTTCCGCAGCCGCCACCTGGGCCAGGAGCTTCAGGGGATCTTCCCTGGCTGACCTGGCCACGGCGGACTTTTTGAAATCCGCGAATTCTTCGTCATAGAGCTGCGGCAACAGGTAACGGTCGGGCTCCTGGAGCTGCAGGTCGAGAATTTTCTGCACCCGTTCTTCGCAGTTGGCGGTAACGCTCTTGCCCTCGGGATGCCAGGAGGTGTAGAGCGCGACGAAACGATGCCGGTAGCGGCCGGCCTCGGCCACCATACTGGCCCCGACAAAGGCAAGGGGCACCTGGTAGCGCCGCCGGTCTTCTCCCTGCAGAATCACGGGATGCCGTTTTTCAGTGTTGCTGGCCAGGGGCAGGTGGTGTACGTGTTCGAATCCAGCCTGCCGGTAGAGTGACACGTTTTTCCGGCGGTAGGTGAAGATTTTTGTGCGCCGGGTCTTGCCCGGGTTCTCTGGCGGCGGCTCGAGATTGGGGTCGATCTCCCAGCAGAGCAGATCGCGCTTGTGGCGTTCGGCAAATTGGGCCAGACCATGGGTGTAGTTGATACAGGCGAGGAACTCGGGAGCCAGACGCAGCATGGAGTAATCGAGCTCTTCGGCGGACCAGTTGACGAAATCCAGGGGCATGACGCCATAGCCTTCTTTCCGTAAACAATGGGCCAGGTCATCGACAAAGAGGCCGCCCAGGCCCAGGGCCACGAATTGCTCTGGCAGCGGCCCTCCCAGCAGGCCGAGCTCGATGGTGTAAACCCGTGAGAAAAAAGGGTGAAGAACGACTCTTTCGGGCAATCCCGCCCGCAGCCCGTCGAGCAGGTCGACTCCCAGTTGCAGCCGCAGGCGGCCGGCAAGAAGCGCTTCGCTGTAGTCGTGGAGCCTGAGGGCTTCCCGCAGCAGAAAGGGATCGCGCTCCCAGACCAGGAACCGGGCGCCGGGCACGGTGTCCATGAGATGCCGGAGTTGTTCACCCTGGCCGATGCCGAACAGGAAAAAGTTGTCGTCTCGTCCTGCCGTGGCCACCGAACCGGCGAGGTCCTGATCGGCGACCCGGAACTCGTGCCAGGAGCTGTGCAGCAAATAGCGCGGCACGCCCTCCTCGTCGAAAGCGAGATGCCCACCGAGCACCGGCAGGCGCAACCTGCGCTCCAGGGTGGGGTTGGTGCCGGCGAGACAGTGGAGGTTGAGGATGAGATTTCTGTCGTGCTCTGCGGTCATCTCTTGGGTCTGTTGCACTTGATGTGTAGTGGAAAAAGAACTCGTTAATTAACTCTAAATGTAGCGCATTATTTTTAGATTGATGATTTGTAACAAAAAATTATGAAATTTTGTCGGGATTATTTTTGAGAGCTGTTTCTTTTGTATTTCCTTTCATAAATAACCCTATCCGCGGCTGCAAAACGCAAAGCCCAACAGGCTCCGACAAGGCCAGGATCCGCCGTGGCGAGACGCCTCTCCGGGGAGAGGAGCGGGGTAGGGCTCGAGGCTACCAACCGCACGAAATCACACGGTGTATAGGTATAGAAACTTGGCGAGCGGCTGTCAAGCGAGGCGGAAAGAGGAAGAGGGGGGACACAAGACAGCGCCCGGTGCCTTGCGGAACCGGGCGCCACTCTCGGTCAGCCGCCGAAATCGTAATCGTGGCAGACCCCCCTGTCTTCCTTGAAATGAAAGACGGGCTGGGCAAGCAGGGTGTCGGCCGCCCGTTCATCCCCTTCCAGGGAGGCGAGGCAGTCGTCGTGGAGAAGGTTGATCCGGTCGTCAAGCTCGGCAACCAGAATGTGAAGTCCTTCGATGTGCGGGGTCAGTCTGTACTTTTCGATGGAAGGCATCCGGTCGATTTTTGATGTTATATCGAGGAGCCGTTGCCGCCAGGAGGCGAGTTCCCGCCCCATGGTGGTGCACAGATCATTGCTCTTCATGGCGTCTCTCCTTATTATAAGTGCCGTTCTGGTCTTCTGGGAGCACCGGGCCAGATGGTGCCAGGCTGTTCTTCTGCCTGCTCTGCTTGGCCGCTGTGGTTCCCTTGCAACGAGCGCCCTTTTGGGTTAATCCCGTCACCTGATTGTCCATCGTGGCACTCGCGGTGTGGCGAAAAGTTCGACATCACGCTGCCATGCCTTCACTTTCTCGCTTTACGAGGAACCACGATGTCTCACAATTCCCGGTCGCGATCGACCGCACAGCACACTAGCGGGACAGGTTTTTTCGAGAACGGCAGTTGGTCGCTTTTCCTGTCTCCTGAATAAAACAATTAGCACGCCCTAACTTCATGGCAAGGGGGCGGAAGGATGGTTTATGCATACGGTGAGCGAAAAATCGGTCCAGTGTGGGAAGTGTACCTTGCATTACCTGGAAGCGGGCAAGGCCGATGCCCCTGCTGTGGTTCTTCTGCACGGTATGAAATTTCAGGCTGCCACCTGGCAACAGCTCGGCACTTTGGACTATCTCGCGACAAATGGCTTTCGTGCCCTGGCCCTCGATTGTCCCGGATTCGGAAAATCACCGGCTTGCGGGGCAAGCCCAACTGAAGTGGTGGATTACTTTCTGAAGGAAACCGAGTGCGTTCGTCCGGTCTTGCTGGGCCCCTCCATGGGGGGGCGGATCTGCATGGAATATGGCATTGCCCATGGAGAAACACTTGCCGGTCTCATCCTGGTGGGGCCGGTCGGTGTTCGTGCCAACGAACACCGGCTGGCAGAGCTGCGGGTTCCTACCCTGGTTGTCTGGGGCGGGGCCGACGCCATCGCACCCGTCGCGGACGGGCAGCTTCTCGAGCAGAAGGTTGAGGGAGCCGAGCTCCTGGTTATCGAGAAAGCGCCCCATCCCTGTTATCTCGACCACGCCGAGACGTTTCACCAGGGCATTCTCGATTTTTTGAAAAAGCGGGCGTCCTGGCGCTAGAGGGAGTTGTTTGACGCAGTTAATTTGTAGCTCTTTTTGCAGTAAAACATGCGCTACAATATTAGTTTGTCGCTGGTTTTTTTGGATTCAATATGGGCTATATGTCTATTTGTTTGGCTTTTCTTTATGAGAAAATTCGAAACGATATTTTTTCGTCTATAGACTGTTTCTGGCTCCTTGGCATTTTTCCCAACCAGAGAAGAAAAGGGCATCTCCCGCCTGGAGCGCAGGGTTTCAAAACAGAGGGGCCTATGGGCGAGTCTGGGCGGGAAAGGCGAAACACAGCCGTCCCCTCTGGGAGTGGGAAGCCGCTTCAACCTGGAGCCGGAGGCAAGGCGCCATGAACGCTCCGGTCACCACTTTCAGCGGTTTTTACAAGAAACGTTACGGCAGATCGGTAGGCAAGATAGCCCTGTCAACCAGCGTTGTCTGCCCGAACCGTGAACATGGGGGATGTCATTTCTGTCGCCCGGCGAGCTTCACGCCCTACTATCTGGCCCCCAGAAGTTCGCTTGCCGTGCAACTGGCGCGGGGCAGGGATTTCCTGAAACGGCGGGGAATACAGAGTTTCCTTGGTTATTTCCAACAGGAAAGCTCCACCGCCGGCACTCTATCCCAGGTGCTCGAACAGGTACGCGCCGTGCTTGCCGAACCCGATTGTCTGGGGGTGATCTGCAGCACCAGGCCCGATTGCCTCGAAGACCAACTGCTCGCCGGGCTTGCCGGGCTCGTCCGGCAGTCAGGCGGCAAGGAACTGCTGCTCGAGCTTGGCCTGCAGTCTGCCCACGACCGCACTCTTCAAGCCATGAACCGCAACCACACCCTGGCGGATTTCACCGGCGCCGTGGCGCGCATCCGCCACCATGCAGGGCTGCAGGTGGGGGCCCATCTCATCCTCGGCCTGCCCGGCGAGGACTATTTCGACATGTTGCACACCGTGCGGCTGGTTGCGGCAGTCGGCATCGACGCGGTAAAGTTTCACAACCTGCAGATCATCGAGGGCACGGAACTGGCGCTGCGCCACCGCAGGAAGCCCATTGCCACTTTTGATGCCGAGCCCTACCTTGACCTTTTGGGCCGGCTGCTCTGTTATCTGCCGCAGAAAGTGGTGGTGCACCGGCTGTGGAGTTGGGCCGCACCTGATCTGCTTCTGGCACCGCGCTGGAACATCCCGGCGCCGCAGCTCAACCCGTTGCTCGCCCGCCGCATGGCTCTGGCCGGCTACTTCCAGGGGAAGTTCGTGGCAGAGCAGGGCGGAGCCGCGCCCGCAGCGGCCCGCTGTTTTCCGAAAAAACCTTAACCAGGTGGAGGCGATGGAATCCCGAAACAGCGCCCAAAAACACGATCCCGCCAACGAGGAGGTCGCCATCGTCGACCCGAACGATGTCCTCATCGGCAGCGCCAGCCGCCGGGAGATGCGGCGGCGAAACCTGATCCACCGAGCTTCCTATATCATCGTGCTGGACCGGCAGGGTCGTCTTTTCGTGCAGAAGCGGAGCATGGGCAAGGACGTTTATCCAGGGCTGCTCGACGTGGCCGCCGGCGGCGTGGTGCTGGCCGGCGAGAGTTACGAGGTTTCCGCCGAGCGCGAACTGGCCGAGGAGCTTGGCATCTCTGGGGTGGCGCTTGAACCCGTTCTCGACCAGTATCACGAGGATGAGGGCAACAGGGTATGGGGCCGCATCTTTCTCTGCCGAAGCGAGGGGCCCTTCGTGTTGCAGGCCGAGGAAGTGGATGACGGTTTTTTCATGACCGTGGACCAGGTGCTGGCACCGCACGGGCGACACCTCTTCACCCCGGATGGGCTTGCCGTTGTCGAGCGGCTGGTGGCAGATGGTGTGCTCGCCTCTGCGGGGGCCCAGCCGGAGGATTGAGGAGCGGCAGAAACCCGATCCGGTTGGGGGAAAAGGAGAAAAAAGTTCGGCTTGAGGTATCGCCCGAGTTCTTCAGTTGCTCCGTTCGGCACGGTAGCGCTGCACGACGCAGGTGGCCGCCATGGTGGCGATGGCTTCCACCAGTTCGGGGAGGGAGATGGGCTGGTTGAAGCCGCCCAGGTGGGGACCGGTAAAGATGACCACATTGTCCCGGCCCCGCTTCAAGGCAGCCGCCGCCTTTGGCGTGTAGCCCCGGGAAGTGAGAAATTCCCGGAACTCGAGATCGCTCATCCGCTCCTGGTCCACCAGGCGAAGAACCTCCTCCATGTGCAGGTCCCGTCCCATCTCCTCGATCATGCGGCGGGCCAGGCGACCGGCGTCGAAAGGCGGCCGGCCTTGAAAGGGGACGCCCGCAAAGCCCAGGTGGTATCTCTTGAAGACCGTATCGATGAGGCTCGCGAGCAGTGGCTCGTCGTAGAGGTGGCGGACGTCTACCGGCCGGCCGTCGGGGGCGGTGCCGATCTGCTCCGGGGCTTGGGCCCGGAAGTAGCTGCCAGCCACCAGCAGCAGGCTGAGGAACTGGGCACCCATGTGCCAGTAGAACGAATAGCCGCTGCTCGGGAAAAATTCGAAATGCTCGAAGTCCCGCAGCCCTGAACCGCCGAAGTTCGGATGCCGGCAGGAAGAAAGCCACTGGTCGAGCCGCCCGCCCAGGGTCCAGTCGTAGAGCCCCATGTCGTCTCGGCGCTGGCTCTGCACCCGGTTGTGGAAGAGGGGAATGGGTGCCGTGTGGATTATCCCCCGGCCGGTGTAGCGGCCGAAGAGCTCGGCGGCCAGGCCGAGAATGTCGACGATGTGGTTCTCATCGGGCAGCCCGTTGCCGGCAGGGTCGTTGGGGTAGTCGAAATACCGCCGGTCGGTAAGGTAGGCGATGGCAAAACGCGCCGGGTGCAGGGGCCGGCCGGAAATGAGCCCGCGCGGCAACGGGGGGTAGCGGAAAAGGGGCGAAGCGCCCACCCGCAGCGGTTCGGGAACATGAAACGGCAGGTCTCCGTGCAGGCTGGTTTTTCTGATATGCTCCATCCAGAGAATTTCCCGGGCCAGGCCGGCCTCGGTGTCGTTCTCGGCCGCCAGCTTCACCACCAGCAGCCGGTCGCCGCGCCCGATGGGGGCGACCAGGCTGCGGCCGGCAAAGGCAAACGGCAGCGCGGTTGATACGCCACTCGCGGTGAAGAGCTCCTGCCATTCTTTCACTTCCGCCATGCAGGGCGCTGCCGGGAAACACGGCCCCTGGCCGATATTCAGGGGCAGAGAGCCCAGGGCTTCGGTGATCGCCTGGTGGGTGCTGCCCCGGGCCCGGCCCAGGCAGGAGAGCAGGGTGGCGAAGGCCAACTCGGCCAACTCGCGGTTTCCGTGGCCGGTGAAAACCGCGGTGAGGCCGCCCGCCGCCTCCCGCAGAAGGGTGAGGCTCTGGCGCTCGCTGGTAACCACGGGGTCCTCCAGGACCTCGGCCAGGGTGGTGATGGTGCGTCGGTCGATGATTTCCGGGGTGAGCCTGGCGTAACTCGAAAGGTTGGTGGTGGCCAGGTATTTCTCCATGAAATCGGCATGCTCGCAGGCAAGGGTCTTTTCGAGGCGGAGCAATTCGACGGCGGTCATGGGCATTGGCAGGGGAAGGCCCCGGGGGAAGAGGGCAGGGGGGCGGTTGAGGGGATCGGGAAACTCCGTGGTGCAGGAGGCAGCCTTTCTCTTCTGATAACCTGCATAGCCGAATTAGAGCCAGTTGGCAAGCCTTTGCAGGATGTTGAGAAGGGCTAATCTTGGCCTGCCTGCAGAGAAATAAGAGGCCAGTTATGCTGTCACATTGTAGCTTCGTTACGCGTTATATTAAGAGTTCGAAATGTAGTGCATGAGAGATATTTTTTTGGCTCTCTCCTTTCCGCCGCGCTCTCCGGGTTATCGATTTTTTTCATTGGGAAAACTCTGTAACCAAGCGGACAAAAAGATTGCAGGGCATCGAGACGATCGGTTATTCCTTGCCTCATGATCTATTGCAACCACTGCCCCGGATACTGCTGTTACCGCCTGCAGGGCTCGGTGCTCTTCGTGACCGCCGAAGACGTCAACCGTCTGGCCCGGCATTTTCACATCACCGATGGCGAAGTCCGCAAACGGTATCTGGAAAACAAATACACCTTCAAGGTCAGGGAAGACGGTTCCTGTCTCTTTCAGTCCACCGACCGGATGACCCGCCGCTGTACTGTGCACCTGGCCCGCCCCTCCCAGTGCCGGCGCTTTCCCTATGGAGAATCCTGCCCGTACCTGGAGCGCCAGGACCTTCTGGAGCGCATCCAGCCCCTGGTCGAGAAGAGTCTTCGCGCCGCCTGGGGCAGGGGGCACGGCGCGCGACAAGAGGATGAAGAGCAATGAAGAAAATTCGGTTCGACGAGATCCTGCCGGAGGGGTTGCGGCTGCACTCCACCGAGGATGACTGGTTTCCCCGCGAGGAGGTCGCGCAGCACGGCTCCGTCGCGGTCGAGCTTTTTCTCGAGCGCCTGGGGTCTGAGCGGGTTTTGCTTTCGGGCCGCCTGCTGGCCACCGTGGGGCTTGGCTGCGACCGGTGCCTGCGGGAGTATGAAGTCGGCATCGACCGGGATTTCCGGATTGATCTCGAATATACCGAAAAAGTCTCCCAGGTGCGCGGCGAACACAACTGCAGCGACTTCGAGATGGACACCGTTTTTATTGAACAGCCCGAGATCGATCTTGACGACCTGCTTCACCAGCAGCTTCTTCTGTCTCTGCCCGACAAACGGTTGTGTGGCGAAGGATGCCGCGGACTGTGCAGTTTCTGCGGCGCCGATCTCAACGAGGAAAGTTGTGGCTGTCACGGCAAGCAGTCCTCCTCTCCTTTCGGTATCCTGGCCGGTCTCAAGGGGAAGTGAGCGCGCACTATAAAACTACTGGACGAGCTCTTTTTGTAGTGCAAAATAGAGTTGTGTTTGTAGGACAAGGACAGAATTGGCCTTGCTGAATCTGTTACTAAAAAATCGAAGGATATATATTTTATGGACCAGTTATGAACCGCAAGGTCGATGCATCATCCTCCGGCAGCAGCAACACCGAAAACGCCATACGCCACCCCCGCCATGGCGAGCTCACCCGCCACCGTGCCGTTTGCCTGGGCGCACCGCATGACCCCACCTTCTGGCGCCACCACCCCCGCACCCCGCCATACATCCACCTCTCGGTCACCGGCCGCTGCCATGCCCGCTGCAAGGGCTGCATCAACGCGGCGGTGACTTTCATGGGGGATGCCGACCGCAGGATCCAGGCCCCCATCGGCGATACCGTGCCCCGGCGCGACGCCGCCTGTATCGCCGAGCTTCTCCGCTCCCAGCCCGAGCAAGAAGGAATCGTCTGTTTCTACGGCGGCGAGCCTCTCCTGGCCACGGACAAGATGGTGGAGGTGGTGCGCGGCATAGAGGAAGCGGGCCTCGAAAAAGACGTGCGCTACATGCTCTACACCAATGGTGATCTGCTCGGCCGTGCGGTGGCCGAGCATCCCGAATTCATGGCCAGGCTCTGGCTCACCTCGGTATCCATCGACGGCACCGCCGCCCAGCACGAGGCGATCCGCCTGGGCACCCGTCTGGACCGCATCCATGCCGGACTCGAAAGGCTGCGGGAAGTACGGCGCGGCCAGGTGCTCATGTGGTCGACCCTGCGCGAGGAACAGTCCCTGGCCGATTGTTTCGAGGAGTTTCTCCTGCTGCGCGGCCAGGGGCTGGTGGAACATTTTTTTTACCACTGGGCCGAGGGCCACGAACCCCTCGTCGACCTTGCCGGCTATGGCAACCGCTACGAGCGGGATCTGGTTTTCATCCTCGAAACTTTTCTCGAATTTCTCGAACGCGGCGAACTGCTCTCCATCGTTCACCTCAACGAGCTGCTGCTCTACGCCCTTTCCGGGCGGCGGCGCACCACTTCGGCCTGCGCCGTGGAAACGGCCCGCAACTTTGACCTGCTCGACGGCCGCATCCATTCCTGCGCCGATTTGCCCCTGGAGTTGGCCATCGGCGAAATAAATGAAGACGGCAGTCCCCGTTTTCGCGAAGGCTATGACCTCAGCGGGCTCGTTGGCTACAAAAAAAGCCTCGGCTGCCGGGGGTGCGGTGTGCACGGTTATTGCGGCGGGCGTTGCCCGGTGCAGGCCCAGGTGGACGACCACCGCCGGCTCCACCAGTACTGCCAGCTCATGCGGCTGCATGTCGGCGTGGTTCTCGACTTTTTGCCGCGGATCGAAAAACTTCTCCGGGACTCCAATACCAACGCCCAGAGCGTGTACGACCGCTCGGCCTTTTACGCCCAGTTCACCGACGTTACCCCTTAGTGTGCGGTGCGGTTAATCCCGTTACATAAGAGCCTTTTGCAAAATGAACATCTCCTCCGATCGGTTAAAAATTCCCTGCGCGGCGTCTTCCTTGTGAAATCGTCCTCAACCGAGGCCAGCTACGCTTCCGGGCGATTTCACAATTCATTCTTGTTCAGAAAATTTTTTCCTCGATCTCGTTACGACGTTCATTTTGCAAAAGGCTCATAATTGTTGTTCCTCGCGGCCGTGCTTTGTGTTGCGAAAAGTTCGACGGGCTGTTGGCTCCGGGAAATCTCTGTCTTCCGGGATCAAAGCAGGCATGCGGGCGCCGGAAAAGCCTCTGCAGGCCCACCGCAAGGCAGCTGCTTTAAGCAATCCCCTCGCTGAAGAGCTCTTTGAGGTCGCGCTGTTCGAAAAGATATTTTTTGCCGCAATAGTGGCAGAGCATTTCCATTGGGAAGGGGCCGTTTTCCGTCAGGTCTGCACGGTCCTTCGCGGGCAGGGAGAGCAGTACCCGCTGCAACCGTTCCCGGCTGCAGGAGCAGACGAAGGCGACGGTGGAGGAGGCGAGGGGCTCTGGGGCGAGGTGGGAAAAATGGCCAACGAGCAGTTCCTTTGCCGTTCCCCGTTCCTCGACGAACTGGCCGAGAGAGGGGAGCTTCGAGACGATGTTCTCGAGCTCGGTCATGAGGTCCTGGTTGGCCCCTGGCATGGCCTGCAGAAGCAGGCCGGCGGCGCCGGTCGCCTCGCCGTTGCGGGCGAAGCGAACGCTCAGGTTGAGGGCGGTGGGGATCTGTTCGGAGACCGCACAGTAATGGGCAAGGTCCTGGGCGATATTACCGTGTTCGAGCATGATCCTGCCCTCGAAAGGATGCTTGGCGCCTTCGAGGTGGCGGATGACGCTGAGAAAGCCGGCGCCGAAAAAGGGGGAGAGGTCGAAGGAATCGAGCTCACGGTCCAGGGGGATCGGCACCTGTTTGAGATAGCCTCGCACCATGCCGCCGGCCTCCACCTCCACCACCATGCCCTTGATGGGCCCCGAGCAGTCGATAACCAGGCTCAGCCGGTCCCGGTTCTTGAGGGTGGCGCCGAGCAGGCCCGCACCCAGGTAGCCGTGGCCCAGCACCAGGGTCTCGAGGATGCCGAGAGAGTGGGCCGCGCGCATCTCTTGGACCATGACGGTGCCGTTGAGAAACGTGCCGCGCACCGTACCGCCTGCCAGTAGAAATCTGTCCAGGTTGTTCATTTTCCTGTCCCGGAGTCGTTGGTAGAGAAGAAGCACTGCCCACGGAGCAAGGCAGAGGGTGCCTTGAGGGGGAGCCCGGTTCGGAAGGTCCGGTTGCCGGAGGGTTTTTCAGCCCAACCGGGGACCGGTCAGCATCCGGCGTCACTCTAGAGGAGGCCGGAGCTTTGGGCAAGAGGGATGCTTTCTCTGCCCTTGGACGCAGAAGGGCCGTCCAATAGGCGGCCCTTCTGCGTTGGCTTTGGGGGGGCAAAGCCCTATACAGGCGGCAGAACCGCCTTGCTGGTTCCTTCCCGCATCCTCTCGAAGGAAGCGCCTTGGACGATGAAACGTTGCAGCATCTCCCGGAGCAGTGCTGCCTGGCTCGACAACTGTTCGGTGGCGGCCGCCGATTCTTCAGCGTTGGCAGTGTTCTGGGCGGTGACATGGTTGATCTGCTCGAGGCCATTATTGATCTGGGAAATACCCACTGCCTGGTCGTCGGAGGAGGTGGTTATCTCGGTGACCAAACCGGAAACCTGGCCGATTCCTTCGCGGATCTCATTAAAAGCCTGGGCCGTCCTATCCGCGATCTCAGTACCTTTCTTGGTTTTTTCCACCGCCCCTTCGATCA
>JBFHWX010000040.1:0-22397 GCA_041599275.1 Desulfobulbales bacterium
ATCTCGCCGTAGGGGGTGAAGTTCTGGCTGGCCACCATGTTGCCCTGGTGGTCGGTCATCACCGTGGTGCTGCCCAGGTGGTCCTGGTGGAAGTAGGTGAGCGCGCCGTTCTTCATTTGGGCGATGCGCTGGCCGCCACCGAAAACGGTGAGCACCGTCGTGCCGTTCTCCACCTCGAAGTGGGCCCCGACATAGTAGGTGGTGGGCCCGTCCGACACGTTCTTTTTGACCCGGGCGCCGTTGCCGTCGTAGGCGAGAAGCGTGGTTTTCCGGGCCTCTCCGTTGCCGTGCCGGATGACCACCGGCATGTTGTCGGCGTTGTACTCCATTTCCCGGGCCACCGGGTTGGTCGGATCGGAGAAGTCCCAACCGGCGGTCATGTTGCCGTTGGGGTCGTAGGCCATTGGGTACTCGTTGTTGCCGATCAGGATCACCTTCACCGCGTGGGGTTTGTCGTTGGCGCCGTTGGGGTTCGGGCCATAGATGTAGTGCATCACCGTGGCGCCGGACTGCTTGCTCAGGATATTGCCGATAGCGTCGTAAACGGTGGCGTTCTGGTCCGGGTCGTTGTTTTTGCGCTCGGCAGATAACCGGTGCAGGCTGTCGTAGGTGTATTCGTAGAACGCGCCATGCTGCCGGTCATTGATGCCGGCGATGTTGCCGGCGTCGGAGTACTGGTAGGAGCGGAACTGCAACTGGCCGGCGGGGCCGGCGGTGACGATATCGGTCAGGCGGGTGGAGTCGGTGTTGTAGTAAAAATCGGTCGTCACCCCGTTGCCGTAGGTGATCCGGCCCATCTTGCCGCTCGGCGCGTAGCCGGAATAGCTGGCGAGCACCAGGCCGTTGCTGTCGCTCACCGCCCGCAGCAGGCCGCTGCCCGGATAGAAACTGTTGTAGACAGTGTAGCCGCCGGGGTACCTGACCGAGGTGGTGCGGCCCACGAGGTCGTAGGCGTAGCCGGTTTCCCGCGGTTCGTCGCCGGTTATCTGCCGCCTCACGGTGAGCGGCTGGCCCATGGTGTCGTAGTCCACGTGGGTGGTGGTGGCCACTGAGGAGGAAACAGAGTAGAGCCTGCCAATGCCGTTTACCGCCAGGTCGTAGGCGTAGGTCACCGTGGGCTCGCCGCTGGAGTATTCCTTTCGCGTGATGCGGTTCAACTCGTCGTAGGAGTAGGTGGTTGTCTGGTGCTTGTTGTCCCGCTGGGCGACGAGGTTGCCGTTTTCGTCGTACTCGTAGAGCCATTCCCCCATGTCGGGGTCGAGCATCGCGGTTTTCCGGCCGAGGGAATCGTAGGAGATGGCGGTGAGGTTCTCCTTGGCATCGGTCACCGTGAGCAGGTCGCCGGCCGCGTTGTAGGTATAGCGTGTTGTCTGGGCATCGCCAGCGGGATCTTCGACCACGGCGACCAGGCGGCCAAGGTAGTCTTTGATTTCCTGTTTTGCCCGGTTGTCTGGGTCGATGACCGTGGTGCTGAAAGTGTGGTACACGAACTCGGTGGTGCCGGTCCGGCCGCCTTCGACCGGGGCGATGACCATCTGAGGCCGGCCCATGCCGTCGAAAAGGGTCTCCACGAACGGAACCATGGCCGGTTTCCCGCCTTTCCAGGGCCCTTCGACCAGATAGTTGCGGCCCATTTCGTCGTAATGGCTCTCGGTGGTGATCTGTTTGCCGTCCTCCCCGTACCGGACCGTCTTGATGCTCCTGCCCATACCGTCGAAATATTCGTACGCGCTTGCTGTATCGTTCGCTGAATTTTCGAGTGTTTTTGTTCGCACGTAAAAAGGTCGTGCGCTGTCGCCGTAGCTCGTGGTCGTCCAGCCACCGTTGGGCAGCACCACTTTTTTGAGCCGATCTGCAGAAAGTTCCTCCTGTTGTCGAACTACTCCGTGCGGATTGCCATGAGAGGAGACCGGCTGGACGCACCCTGTCAACTTCTGTGTTTGGTATTAAATGAACTTGACATGAAATTCATTTTGCTCTAAAGCCTATTTCAGGTAATATCCTGAAAACTCTCAAGTTGACTTATACCATGGCCCATCTTCCCGCAATCGTCCGGCAGACTTCCGCTACCATCCTGGCCCGGAGCCTGCCCGGCTACCGGCGGTTTCTGCACGGGAAAATCGACTTCAGCGAACCGCTGATCGGCATCAAAGGGGCGCGCGGCAGCGGCAAAACAACCCTGATCCTGCAATATGCCCAGACCAGCACCATTCCGGTGGAGAAAATCCTGTATGTGGCTTGCGACCACCCGGCCATGGCAGGGGCCAGCCTCTTCGCCCTGGCCCAGTCCTTTTACCAGGAGGGCGGTCGCCTGTTGCTTGTCGATGAGATCCACAAATGCAAAGGTTTCGGTTTGGAGCTCAAGGCGATCCGGGATACTTTCGACCTGCAGCTCATCTTCTCCGGCTCTTCGGCCCTGCGCCTCGACCATGAACTGGCCGATTTGTCGCGGCGGGCCGTGGTCTTCGAGTTGCCGGCGCTCTCTCTGCGGGAGTTCATCGAGCTGGAAAGCGGTCTTCGTTTCGAGAGTCATCCCTTGGAGGAAATTCTTGCGCGCCATCAAGGCATTGCCGCTGGAATCTGCGCGAGGATCCGTCCCATCGAGTATTTCCAAAAATATATCCGCTACGGCGCTTATCCCTTTTTCCGCGAGTCGTTGCAGGGCTATGCCCAGAAATTGCTGGAAGTCGTCAACATCACGATAGACTCTGACCTCTGCGGGCTTTTTCAGATCGATCCGGCGAAAGTGGATATTTTGAAAAAAATACTCTACATGCTTTGCACCACGCCGCCGGTCGAGCTCAACAAGTCCAAGCTCAGCGCCGCGGTGGGCGCATCCTGGCCGACCCTGGCCAGGTATCTGGAGCGGATGCAGGCCGGCTCCCTGATTCATCTCATCCGTGCCGGTTCCGGCATGCGCACGGTCAACCGGCCCGACAAGCTGCTTCTCGCCAACCCGAATCTTTTTCAAGTCCTCTGCGCCAGTCCCAATACCGGCACGATCCGCGAGAGCTTTTTTGTCTCGCAGCTCACCCCCGGCCACCAGGTCCATTACCATGACCGTGGGGATTTCATGGTGGATGACCGTTTCGTGTTCGAAATCGGCGGCGCAGGAAAGACAGGCAGCCAACTCGACGGCCGGGCCGACAGCTACCTCGTCTCCGATGACATCGAAACTGGTTCCCCCGGGCAGATCCCCTTGTGGCTGTTTGGCATGACCTATTGATGGTGTTGTGGGGCGGGGGCACTTATTGCCTTGGGTTCTGTTTCCTTCACATGCGCGTTTCACCGCGTTGCGCCGCTTTCGAGACCGATGGTCGGGAAATGCTGAAATACCTGGGCAGTTCTATACCGTTGATGCCGAGCAGGGAACAGCCGAGTGAGCAGGTCTCCCTTTTGGCCATGGACAGGCTGTTGGCTAGGCCTCTTTTGGGGGGTATACCCGTTGTTTTTATTCGGACATTTGTAAAGAACGAGCCCCCACGTTTCTGTGTTGGCAGGGGGCAATTGGAAAAGCCGGCCGGAGAACTCCGGGCCGGCTTTTCGTGTTTTCGGTTCTGCTGAACGTTCCTTCCTGCCTCTTCAGCCGGCGGGGCTAAGCTTCCTGAAATTTTTCCAGATACAGCTTTTCCGACTCCACCGTACCGATCAGCAGCAGTTCGTCGCCTTCGGCCAGGGGCTCGGCCGGGTCGAGGGGGAGGATCAGTTCCCCGTCGCGGGAGAGGGCGATGACGCTGCAGCCGGTTGCCTCCCGTATCCGGCTGTCGATGAGGGTCTTGCGGGCCAGCGCGCCGCCGACCCGGGCCCGGAAGATGCTCAGTCCTTCCACCGCCATCAGCAGTTGCTCGGGCTTCAGGAGATTCATCACGCTGTTGGAGGCCATGGAGGCGTAAGACATCACCAGGTCGGCGCCGGCCCGGTGCAGCTTGGAGACCGTGCGCTCGTCGTTGGCCCGGCTGATGATCTGGATGTCGGGCCGCAGCCGGCGGCAGTAGATGGTGAGGTAGATGTTGATGTCGTCGTTGTGGGTGGTGACCAGCGCCGAGCGCGCCTCCATGATGCCGGCCCGTTGCAGCACCGTGAGGTCGGCGGCGTTGCCGAGGATGTGGTGGGCATCGTCCCGGGCCAGGGAGCGGCTCTTTTCGACGATCTTGTAGGGGATGTTCTGCTCGTCCAGGGCTTCGGCCGCCGCCTTGCCCACCCGGCCACCGCCCAGGATGAGGGCCTGGGAGGTGGGCGAAAACCGTTCGCAGCAGATGGTAAAGAGGAGGTCGAATTTCTTGAGCTGCTCTTCGGTGCCGGCCAGCACCAGGACCGTGGCGGTGGTGATCCGGGCCTGGGGCAGGGCGCCTTCGAAGCTGCCCCGTTGCCAGAGCCCCACCACCGTCACCCCGGTCTTCTCCCGCAAGCGCGTCTCGGCGATGGTCTTACCCTCCAGGGCGGTGCGCATGGCCGGGGCCTCGGCGATCAGCAGCCGGTCGTGGCGCCAGATCACGTTGGCGCCCATGGTCACCCCCAGGGTACGGCGGCCCAGGGACCTGCCGAGCATCTTCATGAACTGCAGAACATGGGTGCTGCCGGCGAACTCCAGAATGTCGACGGAGTGCTCCTCGTCGGCGTTGGTGACGATGGGCACATGGGGGCAGACCTCGCGGACGGTGAAGGCGATGGAGGTGTTGAGCATGTCGTCGCTGGTGGCCACCACCAGGGCGGCCTGGTGCACCCGCAGCCGGTGGTAGGTGGCAGGGTCTCCATAGTCGCCCAGCACAACCCGATAGCCCAGGTCGAGCAGCCGGTGGGCCTCCCTTTGGTCCTGCACCAGCAGGGCATAGGGGCGGCCGCTTCGGTCGAGCTTCTTGATGAGCTCCTCGGTCATCGGGTCGAGGCTGGTGAGGATGACGTGGTCGCGGCTCTCCGCCGGCAACTCCCGGGGCGTGCGGGCCTTCGACTGGGCCTCCAGCCAGGGAGCGTAGAAGTATTTGATGAAGGTGAAGGGCAGCATGACCAGCAGGTAGACGATGCCGGTGAGCAGCACGATGATGGAAAAAAAGAGCCCGAGGTCGGTTTTGAAGGTGATGTCGCCAAAGCCCAGGGTGGACATGACGGTGAGGGTCCAGTAGAAGCCGGTAAGCCAGCTGTATTCCCGGCCCTCGAAGAGCATCAGGACGTGGAAGAACACCGAGTAGACGCTGATGATGCCGGCCAGCACCAGGAAAAATCTGATGAGGAGCTTGAAGTTCCGCCGCACGTTCTTGTTGAGGAGAAAGACGGATATCTGGGAGGGCAGATATTTCATGGCGCTGGGGTGAAGCGGGAGGTGAGTGCCCTGTATGGTTGGTTCCGGCTCCTCATTGCTGGCCGTCGCGGCCCCTGGCTCTGTTGCGAAAAGTTCGGCATGGCGCTGTTATGCCTGGGTCTTCGCGGCTTGGGAGGAATCGCGATGCCCGGAACGATTCCGGGGCGCGCTCGGCGGCACCGGCTGCTAGTCTTCCGAAAACAGGCAGGGATGAGCGAGGAGCTCGTCCTCGAGCTGGTCCGGGTCCGGGCTGTTGAAGACCATGATCTTCTTGAAGCGGCGGTAGGCGTCGAGGTCGAAGCGCTGGATACGGGCAAACTGCAGGCCGATGCCGAACGCGCTGATATGGCGGACTTCCGCCTCCAGGGGGATGACCACCGGCTCTTCGCCCTCGGCCAGGATGAGGACGAGCCCGCAGAGGTCGCTGGGTTTGAGCTGGGGGGGCGGTTCTGGCAGGTCGAGCAGGATGCCGCCGAAACTGATATTCCTGGTCTTGCCCCTGAACTTTCGGCCGTCGGCCAGAATCAGGTCCACCGGGAAGACCAGTGGCAGGCGCATGTGTTTGCGGTGTTCGATCATGCAGAACCCTGTCTGTGTTCGGGGGAAACGGTTGTTTGTGGTGCCCGGCAATCGACAAAATTCCATTGTTTCAAACCGATACGATACCCGAAGGGAGCCTGGGCGGCAATCGAAAAAACCACCGGGGAAGATGGCGACAGGTTGTCCGGATGCCCCTTGCGTTCCCTGTCGAGCGGCTCTGCCAGGCGGCTAGTGGCCTGTGCGGTTAATCGTGGCCGGAAATTGTTGAGGAATCGTGGTGCCTCGCAAGGCGCGAAAACGAAGGCATAGCAGCGCTATGTCGAGTTTTTCGCAACACAGCGAGGGGCCGCGAGGACCAACAATTATGAGACAGGATTAACCAAACAGGCCACGAGGTGCACTTGCCACTCCCTGCAAGACAAGCGGATACGCTAGAATTCCAGCGAGTTGATTGCGGTTTTGGGAGCCAGCCGTGATGGATCCGGCGACTGCGCCTCCCGGCTGTGCATGCCTGACATATTGTACTTGCGGCCGTGGTTTTTCTATGGTTGTCTGGAAACAGATTGTTTTTGTCTTTGGGCGGCCGCTTCCTGCCTGGGGGAGAGGGCGCCCGTTCCACCCGGAATCCCCACAAAGGAGGCAGTGGATGGACAGCAGAGAACTGAAAAAGATACTGGCAGGTCTCGGCATCGCCGGTCTGGTGGCGGCCGGCGGCCTCGGCCTGCAGGGGTGCGCCGGCAGCGGCTGAGCGGCGACCACGTCCGATGCCGGTGGCGTCGAAAAAGCGGAACCCGCTTCTGGTAGCGGCTGAAGCGGGAGCAAGGAAGGTGCCGGGAGCACCGAAAAACAGGAAAAACCCGCTTCCAGCGGCTGAAGCGGCTAGAAATTCTCAGTGCGGTCCGCACTGAAAGGATTTTAACCGGGGCGGCTCCCCCGGTGTAGCGTCGTGGCCCAGTCCAGGCCTGGGCAATGGCTCTGCAGCACTCGCCGCTCCGGTTTTTTTTCGAGCCTCATGCGAAGGGCGTCGTCTCTTTGGCACGAGGCTCTTTTTTTTCAAAAACTAAAAGCCGGCCGAGCCCGGGGTGCGCGGAAAGGGAATGACCTCGCGGATATTGGGCAGGCCGGTGACGAACTGGATCAGCCGTTCGAAGCCCAGGCCGAAGCCGGCATGGGGCGCCGAGCCGTAGCGCCGCAGGTCGAGATACCACTGGTAGTCGTCGAGGTTCAGGCCCAGTTCCACCATGCGGGCGGCCAGCAGGTCGTGCCGCTCCTCGCGCTGGGAGCCGCCGACGATCTCGCCGATGCCCGGCACCAGGATGTCCATCGCCGCCACCGTGCGGCCGTCGTCGTTTTGTCGCATGTAGAAGGGTTTTATGCTCTTCGGGTAGTCGGCGACCACCAGGGGTTTTTTGAAAATTTCCTCGCAGAGGAACCGTTCGTGCTCCGACTGCAGGTCGGTGCCCCACTCCACCGGAAACTCGAAGGCGCGGCCGCTTTTTTTCAGCCGCTCCACCGCCTCGGTGTAGGTGATGCGGGCAAAGGGCTCCGCCGCCACCGCCTCCAGCCGGGCCTGCAGGCCTTTGGCCACGAAGCCGTCGAAGAGGGCAATTTCATCCTTGCATTCGGCCAGCGCCGTGTTCACCAGATGGCGGATGAAACTCTCGGCCAGGTCGATGTCTTCCGCCAGGTCGCAGAAGGCGATCTCCGGCTCGATCATCCAGAACTCGGCAAGATGCCGCGAGGTGTTGGAGTTTTCGGCCCGGAAGGTGGGGCCGAAGGTGTAGACCCGGCCCAGGGCCAGGGCGTAGATCTCGGCCTCGAGCTGGCCGCTCACCGTGAGCCCGGCCCGGCGGCCGAAAAAATCGCGGCTGAAGTCGACGGGGCCGGAGGCGCTCCTCTTTTCCAGGTCGAGGGCGGTGACCGTGAACATCTCGCCGGCCCCTTCGCAGTCGGAGGTCGAAATGATCGGCGTCTGCAGGTAGAAGAAGCCCCGTTCCCGGAAGAAGGAGTGGGCGGCAAAGGCGAGTGTGCTCCGCATCCTGGCCACGGCGCCGAGGCTGTTGGTGCGGGGCCGCAGGTGGGCGATGGTGCGCAGGAATTCGAAGGAGTGGCGCTTTTTCTGGAGCGGGTAGGTTTCCGGATCGGCCCAGCCGTAGACGAAGAGCTCCTCGGCCCGCAGCTCCACGGGCTGGCCGGCGGCGGGCGAGGCCGTGAGCCGTCCCCGGACCCGCAGCGAACAGCCGGCGGCGAGTTTCTTGACCTCGCTTTCGTAGTTGGCCAGCGTTTCGTCCGCCACCACCTGCAGGGTGGCAAGACAGGAGCCGTCGTGTATCGCCAGGAAGGAGAAATTTCCCTTGCTGTCGCGGCGGCTGCGGAGCCAGCCGTTTATTTCGAGTTTCTGGCCCAGCGGCTGGTCGGCGAGTACCTGGGCGATGCGCATTTTTTCCATGAAACGGTCCTTGTCCGGAGGGGCGGTGGCTCTGGGAAAAAGCGATCAGCGGAAGCGCACGATCACCGGGGTGTTGCGGCCGGCCCGCAGAAAGTCGGCGGCGCTGCCCCGGTTGACGGAGATCTCCAGGTCATCCCGGCTGCTGAACAGGGCGAGGAGTTCGCCGGGGCTTACCTCGGCATAGGAGGTGCGGATGTTGTCGATTTCGAGGTTGCCCACGGAAACCACCGGATTCGCTTCCGGCTGCTGGCCGCGGACGAACAGAAAATCCCGGCGGGAGATGTTGGTGAGCAGGTTGCCGTAGTGGTCGACGTTCACCACCTCGCCGCGGATCTGGTTTTTCTCGATGTCCATGATCGGCTGCGGCAGGTCGAGGAGGATGAGGTCGCAGCTCTCCAGGGCCCGGCCCACCTGGGGCGGGGTGATGCCCGAGGCCAGGTGGGCGGCCACCGGCGCCAGGATGTCGCGGCCGTGGAAGGTCTGGCACCAGGACTTGAGAAAGAGATCGGTGTTGCTCAGCTCGTAGACCACCTGGCAGGGCGCCTCCTGCAGCACCAGGGTGAGGAGGCCGTTGTCAGGGGCCAGGAAATAGTGGTTGTCGGTGTGCACCAGGATGAGCCGGCGGCTGGTGCCGACCCCGGGGTCCACCACCAGCAGGTGGATGGTGCCTTGGGGAAAGTAGCGGTAGGCCGAACGGATCAGATAGGCGCCGGCGGCCACGTCCTGGCTCGGGATGTTGTGGGAGATGTCGACGATGGCCGCCGAAGGGCAGCGGGAGAGGATGACTCCCTTCATGACGCCGACATACTCGTCGAACAGACCGAAATCGGTGGTGAGGGTGATGATCGGGGGCATGGTCTCCTCGGGCGGCTGGTGGCCTGCGGTTTTTTGGGGGGCTTGCTTGCCGACAAGCTACGCCAGCTTGGCGGCAAGCAGGGCGACGAAACCGGCCTCTTCGCAAGCGCCCGGGCGTGGCTCCTCGGGGCCGGTCAATTTTGCCGGTGGCTGGAAAAGGGTCGACGTCGATTCTAGCGGCTGAAAACCGGTTTCGGCAAGGAGGTTTTTCACCTCGGCCACGGTACGGAAGGCGGCGTGCCGATAAAAGGGCTGGTCCGCCGCTTTTTTTCCGGCCAGGTGGCGGCCCCAGCTCGAGGCGGCGGGCACCATTCCCAGGAGCAGGCGGCCGTCGGGCCGCAGCACCCGGTGCGTCTCCCGCAGCACCCGGCTCGGGTCGGCCACGAAACAGAGGGTAAAGAGCAGCAGCACACTGCCGATGCTGCCGCTCCGCAGGGGAAGCTCTTCGCCAATGGCCCGGCAGCAGGAGATGCCGCGTGCTCCGGCGAGCTGAAGAGGCGACAGGGAGGGATCGATGCCGAAGGCCACGCCGAGCTCCCTGGCAAAGCGGCCGGGTCCGACGCCGACCTCGAGCCGCGGTTGTGGCAGCCGGGGCACGAAGGGACGCAGCGCCGCCAGTTCGATCCCGAACAGCAGGCTCTTTTCGAACCAAGTGTCGTACTCCGCCGCCCGTTCCTCGAACACCAGGGCTCCGGAACGCCAGTCCCGGAGCGGCCTTTCTTTTTCGCGCATTACCCGCCTCCTTGTCCGGTCGAGACAATTGTATCCCTGACTCGATACCCGAGGATCGCGCTTGCCGCAAGAAGGATTCCGTGCGCGTGACCGTGTCCCTTCCGGTGAAGAATCCCCGCCGCCATCGGCGGTCTTTTGTTTTGGGTCCCGGCCAAAAGCTGGTTATAGTGCTTGCAGGTAAAGACAGTCCGCGCCGGCCGTGCCGGTTTTTTCTTTTCCCAGGAATGCGCAGCCATGACCCTCGACACCTCTTCCGCTCTTCTTCGCTCGCTGCACGACCCTGCCGAGTTCACCCTCACCTTCGAGCTCGTGCCTGGCCGTGGCGGCCGCAGCCGGGCCCTTACCCGCACCCTGGACCTGGCGGCCCGGCTCGCCGCCGGCGGCCGGTTCCAGGCGATGAGCATCACCGAAAACGCCGGCGGCCATCCGGCCCTTTCGCCCGAGGCCCTGGGCGCGGAAGTCCGGGCCATGGGCCTCGAGGTCATCATCCATTTCACCTGCAAGGACAAGAACCGCAACCAGATGGAGTCCATGCTCTTTTCCTGGGACCGCCAGAATCTGCACAATCTCCTCGTGCTGGCCGGCGATTACCCGAAACAGGGCTACCAGGGTTTCCCCAAGCCGGTTTTCGACCTCGACACGGTGCACGCCCTCGACATGATCTCCTCCATGAACCGGGGGGAGTCGGGGATCTGCCGCGGCATGGAGGACATTACCCCGACCTCCTTCAGTAAAGGAGTGGCGGTCTCGCCCTTCAAGCTCCACGAGGCCGAGCTCGTTATGCAGTACAACAAGCTGCGGCGCAAGGTGGCGGCCGGCGCCGACTACGTTATCACCCAGGTTGGTTTCGACGCCCGCAAGTTCGAGGAGCTCCTGCTGTTCATGAAGCACAGTGGCCTTGCGGTGCCGGTGCTGGGCAACGTCTTCGTGCCGAGCCTGGCGGTGGCCGAGCACATGTACCGGGGCCGGGTGCCGGGCTGCGTGTTGAGCAGGGCCCTTTTCGAAGAGATGCGGGAGGAGGCCAGGGGGCGGGACGGCGGCCGCAGGGCGCGGCTCATCCGGGCCGCCAAGCTCCTGGCCGTGCTCAAGGGCCTGGGCTATGCCGGCGCCCATATCGGCGGGCCTGGCCTCTCCGGCGAGGATCTCGATTTTCTGCTGGCCGAGACCGAGGCCATCGCTGCCGACTGGCGGCTCTTCGTGCCGCAGCTTGCCGACTGGCCCGAAGAGGCGTTCTGGTATTTTTCCAAGAACACCCGCACCGGCTTGAACGAGCCGGAACCCGGCCCACGGCCGGCAGGGCGCCGCTTTGTTCCGGCCTACGAGGCGGCCCGCACCGTGCACAATCTCTGCTTCACGCCCGGCGGCTCTCTCTTCGGGCTGAGCCGCAAGGCCTGTCTGGCCCTCGACGAGAGCCGTTTTCAGGGGCTCTTCCAACACTACGAGCACCTGGTGAAGATGCTCCTCTTTGGTTGCCGCAACTGCGGCGACTGCACACTCTCGGAGCTTGCCTTTCTCTGCCCGCAGTCGGGCTGCGCCAAGAACATCCTGAACGGCCCCTGTGGCGGCAGCCGCGACGGCTGGTGCGAAGTCTATCCCGGCAAGCGCCGCTGCCTCTATGTGTTGGCCTACGAACGGCTCAAGACCCACGGCCTGGAGGGAATCATGGGCGAGGGCTACGTGCCGCCCCGAAACTGGGCGTTGAACGACAGCTCGTCCTGGGTGAATTTTTTCCGCGGCCGCGACCACACGGCGGCCAGGCGGGAAGTGGGCTGAGATATTTTGGGGCGTTATTTCGGTATGTTGTCGTTTTTGAGTGAAAAAGTGCTTTTCATTTTGTGTAAAAACTATAAATATACTTTCTTTTTTTGATGGATTCGAAAGAGAGCCGCTGCAGAGCAGCCTGATCTTTCGGGTCCACATCTTTTTCCGGTCGCGGCTGGCGGCCGGAGAAAGGCAGATCCGTACGACATCGTGAGGACGAACAATGCACCAAGAACTCTATCCCGACCGACCGCGCGAGGAATGCGGTGTGTGCGGGATATTCGGCCATGAGGACGCCGCCAAGCTCGCCTATTTCGGGCTCTACGCTCTGCAGCATCGGGGCCAGGAAAGCGCCGGCATCGTGGCCTCCGACGGCCTGCATGTTACCCAGCACAAGGCCATGGGCCTGGTTCCCGAGGTTTTCTCCGAAGAGATCCTGCAGGGCCTGAGCGGTCATCTGGCGGTGGGGCACGTGCGCTACTCCACCACCGGCGGCTCCCACATCGTCAACGCCCAACCCTTCACCGTCACCCACCGGGGCGGTACCATCGCCGTGGCCCACAACGGCAATCTGGTGAACACCAAAACCCTGCGCGACGCCCTCGAGCACAAGGGCTCCATCTTCCAGACCACCATGGATAGCGAGGTGGTGGTCCATCTGCTGGCCAAGTCTTTGGCCGAGGGTTGCCTCGAAAAAGCAATTCGCGAAACTTTCTCGGTGGTGAAAGGCGCCTACTCCATCCTGCTCATGACCCAGGACCAGTTGGTGGCGGTGCGCGATCCCGGCGGCTGGCGCCCCCTCTGTCTTGGCAAGCTGGCCAATGGCGGCCATATCGTGGCTTCCGAGACCTGCGCCCTCGATCTCGTCGAGGCCCAGTACGTGCGCGACATCGAGCCTGGCGAAATGCTGGTCATCGACAAAAACGGTCTGCGTTCCCTCTTTCCCTGGCCCAAGCAGCGTCATTCCTTCTGCATCTTCGAGCACGTCTATTTCGCCCGGCCCGACAGCAACATCTTCGGCATCAACGTCTACGAGGCGCGGAAGCGCATGGGCGCCATCCTGGCCCGCGAGTGCGCCATCGACGCCGACTTCGTCATGCCCTTCCCTGACTCCGGCAACTACGCGGCGCTCGGTTATTCCCAGGCCTCGGGCATCCCGCTGGAGATCTGCATGATCCGCAACCACTACGTGGGCCGTACCTTTATCCAGCCCACCCAATCCATGCGGGCCTTTGGCGTGCGGGTGAAGCTGAACCCGGTGCGTTCCTTTCTGAAGGACAAGCGGATCATCATCATGGAGGACTCCATCATCCGCGGCACCACCGGTCGCAGCCGGATCAGGAGTCTGCGGGAGCTCGGTGTCAAGGAGATCCACATGCTGATCAGCTGTCCGCCCACCTCTTTTCCCTGCTACTACGGGATCGATTTCGCCTCCCGCGGCGAACTGATCGCCGCCAAGAAATCGGTGGAGGAGATCCGTGACTTCCTGGGGCTCGACACGCTGCACTACCTGAGCCTCGACGGTCTTGTCGAGGCCACCGGCATGGGCCGCGAAAAGTTCTGCCTGGCCTGCTTCAACGGCGATTACCCGGTGCAGCCCGAGGAGGGCATGCAGAAGATTTTGTTCGGCGGTTAGTTTTAAAAAAAATGACAAAACAAAAAAGCCTGTCCGCTGTGGACAGGCTTTTTTGTTTATGCCCCAAAAGGGCTTGCTGGATTCCGCAAATCACCTGATGATCCGCAGGCCCCAGCGGTTGAGCTTGCCCCGGTCGCGCCGGGCGTGGTCGGAACATTTGAGCCGCCAGTCGCCGGTCAGGGGCTGGCCGAGGAGCTGGAAGAGGGCCGGCGTGTTGTTGGCGTCGTAGGTTGTGATGATATTGTCCGCCGAGCCGCCGCTTCGCCGGTGCAGGAAGACTTCGGTGCCGGCCGGCGAAACCAGGCTGACCACGAGATCCTGGATATAGGTGTGGCTGATGTCCACCGCCACCGCCACGTCCCGCAAGGTGCCGCCGGCGTCGAGCCGGATGGTGTCGGAGATGCCGGTGGGGTCCTGGTCGGGGATGCGGATGCCCGGCTCGGATTCCGCCTCCACCGGCCCGTCGGTCACGGCCGATTCCCGTATCTGGATCTCCAGTTGCCAGCGGTTGAGGGTGCCGGTGTCCTGCCGGGCCAGGTCCTGGACGTGCAGGGTCCAGGCGCCTTCCAGCGAGGCGCCGGCCAGAAGTCCGAGGTCCGGCAGGTTGGTGAGGTCGAAGCTGGTCTTCAGGTCGTCGCCGGAGCCGCCCTGGCGGTTATGGAGCACCACCGAGGGGCCGTCCGGGGCGTAGAGAGTGGCCAGCAGATCGCCCCGGAAGGAGTGGCTGATGTCAAGGGTGACCTTTATGGCCTCGACCAGCCCAGGTTCGGCAAAGGAGATGACATCCATGACGCCGGTGGAGTCGTTGTCCGGGATGGCGGCAGCCGGCGCCGAGCTGCGGCTGAGCACCGTCTGTTCTCCCCCTTCCCCGGAGAGCTGGGTGCGGAAACGCACGGCGTCGCCGGCGGCACTGATCTCGAAGACCGACAGCAGGGAGGAGGAACCGTCCCACCAGCGGCTGGAGGGTTCGGTGGTTTCGGAAAAGCTTTTTCCCGCGCCCGGCTGGAAGAGATCGGTGGGGTCGCCGGAGTTGGCGCCGCGCTCGAGGTCGTAGCGGCCGTCGGCCTGCTCCAGGGCGCACTCGTAGTGCTTGCCCGGGCTCATGGCCTCGTCGTTGTTGCTGCCCAGTTCGTCGATGTGCCAGATGGCCAGGCCCTCGCCCGGCAGGGCCGCGTCACGTCCGGCTTTTTTCCTGTTTTCCACCAGAAAGTATTCGGTGCGGCTCTTGCTGCGGATGAGAAAGCGGTTGCCGGTGGGCGGCAGCTCGGCCTGCAGACCGTCGGCCGCCGGCACCACCTCCGAGGCCCAGCCCGATTTGTATTTCAGATAGGCGCCGATCTGCACCGGGTTCTTGCGGTCGGGGCCGGCATAGGCCATGAGGCAGAAACCGCCGGCGCCGTTCGACTCGTAGCCGTAGTCGTAGAGGTCGGGGTAGTCGCAGATCATATGACCGTTTTCGTGGCAGAAGGTGGCCAGCGAGAGCTCGCTGCCCATGTCGGTGATCTGGTAGTCGTAGGCGTAGCGACCCGGGGCCAGCTCGAGGCGCTGGGCCAGGCTCCAGGAATGGGGCCAGAGCCCCTCGCCCCAGTTGTTGACCCTGGGGCCGGCGTAAAAGATGTTGACCGCATAGACGTAGTTCTCGTCGTCGGCGGAGAGCGGGGTGAAGTCGAATCCTTTTGCCTTGAGATCGGCCAGGGCCTCGAGGATCAGCTCCCGGGCCCGGCTGCCGAAGGGCACCGATGGACTGGTGTAGTAGGAACGCGGGTTTTTTGCCGTGTAGTAGGCCGGCACGATGTTGGTGTAGCGCAGCAGTCCGTTCGAGTTGTCGAGGAAATAATCGCATACCGAGCCGTTGTTGCCGTAACCCCGGTAGCCCGGCGTGTTGCAGAAGGCCTCCACCTCTTCCCGGGGGATGGTGGCCGGCACGTCGGGAAAGCGGATGAGCAGGCAGAGCCCGGTGTAGTCGCCGGTCATGGTGCGTCTGGGGGGCGCGGTGAGTGGGCCGCCCGGCATCAATCCGCCGGCCGTTGCCATGGCGCGCAGAAAGGAACGCTGCCGTTCCCGGCGCACCTCGCAGCGGCGGCTCTGGCCCATGAGGTGGTAGCCGCTCAGAGCCTTGGCCCGGGCCGCTGCGGCGCTGATCCGCAGCCGGCGGCCGAGGCCGGCCGCTGCCGGATCGGCCGCCCCCGCCGGTATGCCGGTGGCCCGGAATTCCACGGCGTCGGGGCTGAGAGCGGCGTAATCGAAGAAACCGGTCAGGGGGTTACGGGTCACGGTGTAGCCGTCCAGGGTCTCGAACACGGCGAAATGCTGGTCGCCGTAACCGCGTACCGTGATCTGGGAGCCATCGGGCTGGGTAAAGGTGAATTCCTCTCCGAAAAAGGGAAACGACATAGCAGGCCCTCCTGGGGGGGTGGAGTTGGCGAAGGCTGCCGGGCAGGCAGCCGCTTTTTTCTCCTTTTATCAGACAGGATTTTCCTGTCAAGGGGAAGGGTTTTTTGGGGCCGGCAGGGAAGCGGCCAGGGGCGGGGGCGTTCGGTGGCAGGAAAGCGGCCGGCCGGGTGCCCGGATGCAGGAGGGAAGAGGCGCTATCCGCCGCCGAACAGCTCGACCCGGTTCTTGCCGTTCATCTTGGCCCGGTAGAGCATTTTGTCGGCGTTGCGGATCATGGTGTCGAGCAGGCTCTTTTCCTGCAGCCGGTCAGGGGTCATGAGCTCGACACAGACGCCGATGGAGGCGGTGATGGTGACGGTTTCACCGAGGAATTCGAAGCTCGCCGCCTCGATCCGGGATCGCACCCGTTCGGCGACGATGGCGGCGCCCTGCGCTTCGGTCTGCAGCAGGATGAGAGAGAACTCCTCGCCGCCGTAGCGGATGGCAAAGGTGCCAACGTCCTCGCCGCCCGAGTCGTCGACGTTGCGGCCCACCATGTCGTAGCCGCGCACCGTGGTCCGCAGCACGTCGGCCACCTTCTGCAGCACGATGTCGCCGGCGGCGTGGCCGTAGGTGTCGTTGATCAGCTTGAAGTCGTCGAGGTCGATCATCAGCACACCGACGATCAGGGAATAACGGGCCGCCCGGGCCAGTTCCTGCTCGAGACGCATGAGCATGAAGCGGCGGTTGTAGAGATTGGTGAGCGGGTCGGTGACCACCTGGCGGTCCTGCTCGACGATTTTCTCGTAGAGGATCCTGTTGGTGGCCAAATGGGTCATCTGGTGGCGGAACACCGCGAGGATCTCCCGCAGGGGGCCGCAGCTCAGGTCCTGGCGGGCCTCCACCAGGATGGCGCCCAGAAGCTCGGTGTTGAAGACCAGCGGCACGAAGCAGATTTTGCCTTCTATATAGATCTCGTTGCGGGCCATGGCCTCGCGGTAGAAGGGCAGGGTGCTCAGGTGGGCCAGCTGGTCGGAGATTTCTCCGAAGCGCCCGGTGCTTTCGCTGAGGGCGGCATGCCGGGCGGTGGGCAGCAGCACGGCAAGGCCGTCGTCGCCGCCGGCGATGGCTTCCAGGTAAATGAGGATGCCTTTGAGCAGCTTCTTGAGCGACGAGGGCGGCATGGACGAGAGCTCGGTCACCGCGTCGAGGATCTGGGCGAGGCCGGCCCGGTGCTTTACTATGGTCCGCAACTGCTCTTCCATCTGGCGTTTGCGGTTCCAGGCCGAAACCATGTTGATTGCCGCCTGTTCGAGCTCGTCGGGCAGGAAGGGCTTGTTGAAGTAGAGCAGTTCGTCCTGGTGGTCGCCGGTGAAAAGGGTGCGGATCTCGCCCACCGAGCGGTCGCTGTAGGCGGTGACCACGGCGCAGTAGAGATTGGGGTCGAGGGCCCGCATGCGGCGGATGGTTTCGATGCCGTCGATGCCGCCGGGCATCCGCATGTCGAAGAAGCCGGCGATCACCGGCCGGCCGGAGGCCAACCGTTCCTCGAGCAGGCGGATCGCCTTTTCGCCTGAGCGGGCAAAGAGCAGGTCGTACTCTGGAGGAGCGGTGCTTGGCCCGCCGGCAGGCTCATCCCCGAGCTCCTGCAGGAGATCGAGCAGCTCGCTGCCGGTGTCGGCCGGCGACAGAACACTCCGGTACGAGGTAAGGATCTCCTCGTCGTCGTCCACACAGATGATCGCAGGGCGGGGGCTATCGGTCATTTCGCAGGCAGGCTCGCAGATGGAAGTGGCGGCCTTTGTGGGGCCGGCCGCATTGCACGACGGGGCGGCCGCAGTACCCGGCCCGCCCCGTTTCTTCTCCAGCTCAAACCTTTTCAGTTAAAAGCATTTTGACCGACTTCGCAAGAAAACATCTTTTTCAATTTCGCAGCATCTCGGCGATCTGGAAGGCCAGTTCCAGGCTCTGCTCGGCATTGAGGCGCGGGTCGCAGTTGGTGAGATAATTCTGCTTCAGGTGCTCGTCCAGCAACTGGCGGCCGCCGCCGGTGCACTCGGTGACGTTGTTGCCGGTGAGCTCGAAGTGCACGCCGCCGGGCACCGTGCCCTCGGCCCAGTGGATTTCGAAGAAGGAGCGGATTTCGGCGAGAATATTGTCAAAGTTCCGTGACTTGTAGCCACTCGCCGTGGTGTAGGTGTTGCCGTGCATGGGGTCACAGCTCCACACCAGGTGAAAGCCTTCTTCCTTCATGGCGCGGGCGAGCTGGGGCAGATGATTGCCGATCTTGCTGGCCCCGAAGCGGGTGATGAAGGTGAGGCGGCCGGGCTCGTTTTCCGGGTTGAGGGCGGCCACCAGCTTCTTCACGTCGTCGATGGTGTGGTTGGGGCCGAGCTTGACGCCGATGGGGTTCAGCACACCGCGGAAGAACTCGATGTGGCCGCCGTCGAGCTGGCGGGTACGTTCGCCGATCCACAGCATGTGGCCGGAGCAGTCGTACCAGTCGCCGGTGGTGGAGTCCTGGCGGGTGAGAGCCTCTTCGTAGCCCAGGAGCAGCGCTTCGTGGGAGGTGAAGAACTCGGCCTGGTTGATCTGCGGGATGTCGGTCTCGATGCCGATCACCCGCATGAAGTTGATGGCGTCGTCGATGTGCTTGGCGAGCCGTTCGTAGTCGCGGCCCATGGGCGAGGTCTTGACGAACTCGTTGTTCCAGGCGTGCACCCGGTGCAGGGCGCCGTAACCGCCGCGGGTGAAGGCCCGCAGGATGTTCATGGTGGCGGCGGACAGGAAGTAGCCCTGCTGCAAGCGGTTGGGATCGGGTCGCCGGGCCTCGGCGGTGAATTCCGGGTTGTTCACCATGTCGCCCCGGTAGCTCGGGAGCTCGACACCGTTTATCGTCTCGGTGTCGGCGGAGCGCGGCTTGGCGTACTGGCCGGCGATGCGGCCCACCTTGATCACCGGCTTGCCGCCGGCGTAGGACATGATCACCGCCATCTGCAGGATGACCTTCAGGGTTTCGCGCACCGCAGGCGCCGTGCAGTTGGCGAAATCCTCGGCGCAATCGCCGCCCTGCAGCAGAAAGGCATCGCCGGCCGCGGCCTTGGCAAGAAGCTTCTTGAGCCGCCGGATCTCGCCGGCGAAAACCAGGGGCGGCAGGGTGGCGAGCTGGCCCAGCACCCGTTCGTACTCCGCCTGGTCCGGCCAGTTGGGCTGCTGCCAGGTCTTGAAATTCTTCCAGCTCGATTTGTTCCAGGTGGTGTCGGCCATGGTGGTACTCCGTGTTGACTTTTTTAAAACCGTTAGAACCGCTCGAACCGTTCAGACGGCGCAAACGGCTCAAACCTCTCAAACGGTTTGAAGATTATCCTTCCTGGGCGCCGGGCAGGGCGCAGGGGCCGCCGACGCAGCAGACTTCGAGGTCGAAGGCGTTGAGGATCCGCAGCTCCCGTTCGCGGCGGGCCGGATCGGAGAAGGGCTCGAAGGCCAGGCTCGGCAGCAGGCCCAAGAGCTGGTCGCGGCCGGGGATGGCCGCCATGCCGGTGGCCAGGACCTGACCGGTGCCGGTATCGAGGAGTTCGGCGTCCTCGCCGTTGGTGACCACCGCCAGCGGGATCCGGTGTCCGGGCTCCAGCACCCGGGCGGCGGCGATGGCCGGCCGTTCACGGGTCACCAGCGACCCTGGCCCATAGCGCAGGAGCAGGCAGGTGCGGCCCTCGAGGGCCACGGTCAGGTCGATGACCGAGGTCACGAACTGGCCGGCGAACAGAGTGTCGATGGTGCGTCGCGGTGTAAGCTCTTCCTTGGCGAAGCCCAGTTCTTCCACCAGCATGCGGGCGAGCTTCTGGCGGTAGCGCTCGTCGTCGGTGTCGGTCACCACCTGGCCGCTCACGAAGTCGGTGCAGGTGCCGTAGATGAAGTGGTGGGACGGGATGTCGGCCATGAAAGAAATGCTCCAACGAAAAAAAGGGGGCCTTGCCGCCCCCTTTTTTTCGTCCGTTCGAGCTGCCCGGCAGGCGGCGGCTTAGAGCTGCAGCCAGGACTCGGAGAACACGGTCTGGCCGGACAGCGCCTTGTAGGTCTTGTAGTGCTCGAGCTCCAGCGGCGACAGCTTCGACGAATCCGGGTCGTTGCCGTCCATCATGCCGTGCACGAGCTCCACCAGGTTGCCGCGCTCGCCCTTGGCGATGGCCATCAGCTCGGCGTCGTAGGAATTGACGATGGCGGTGGAGATGCCGTACTTCATCAGCATGATGAGGTAGGTGCGGTCGAGGTACTTGCGCAGATGCTCGGCCACGCCGTTCGACACGTTGGAAAGCCCGATGGTGGTGCCGGAGCCCGGGGCGATGTCGGGCAGCATCATCAGGAACTCGAGGCCAGAGGCGATCTGGTCCGGGCCCAGGGTGATGGGGGTGGCGATGGGGTCGAAGAGGATCTTCTCGTTGGCGATGCCGGCTTCGTTCAGAGCCATCATCAGGTCGACGGCCATGGCGGCGCGCTCGTTGGAGTCCCGCGGCATGCCGTCCGGGCCCCAGAGTAGAGCCACCACGTTGCAGCCCATCTCGGCGGCCACCGGAATGAGCTTCTGCATGCGCTCGGGCTGGGCGGAGATGGAGTTCATGATCGCACCGGTCTTGTTGGTCACCACCTTGAAGCCGGCGGCCATGGCGTCGGTGTTGGTGGTGTCGAGGCAGAGCGGGGTGTTGCTCACCGCCTGCACGGTCTCCACCACCCAGGGCAGCAGCTCGGTGCCGTCCTTGCGGGCCGGGCCGATATTGAGATCGAGATAGGCGGCGCCGGCGGCGCTCTCTTCCTTGGCCATTTCCTGAATGGGCGCCGGGTTCCGCTCCTTCATCGCGGTTCCGCTTCTCTTGCCCATGATGTTGATGCTCTCGGCGATTCCTGCAACTTTCAGCGACATGGTCTGCTCCTTTCCTTAGAAGTATATAGTGCGAAGTCCGTTCCCGGCGGGAGCTGCGTCCCGGGCGGGAAACCGGTGACTCCATGTTGTCGAAGGGCCGGCGGGGCAGGGTGAAAAGAGCCCCCGGGAGGCGAAGGAAGTGCCTCACTGGTATCCGAAAAATTCGTACAATCTGCCTTAATACCGTGAATCGGCGCGGTTTGTCAACCTCAAGTTGCGCGCTGTGCGGCTATGGCGCTTCCAGCTTGTCGCGCACCGTCGGGAACAGGCTCATGTCGGTGTGGGGCAGGAAGAGAGCCGCCATGTAATGGGTCATGAACTGCGGGTTTTCGGAGAGTTCGATATTGGTAATCAGCCGGCTCACCTCGGTCCGTTCCCGGAACCGGCGGTGGTCGGTGAGCGAAATCTGGGCCCCGAGCATGGAGGCATTGCCCAGGTAGAAGAAACGTTCCCGGTCGATGTCGGGCAAGAGCCCTATGGTGATGGCGCGTTCGAGGTCGATGTAGGCCCCGAAGTTGCCGGCCAGAATTACCCGGTCGAGGTCGGCGAAGCTCATGCCCACCGATTCGAGCAGCGTCTGGTAGCCGCCGTACATGGCGCCCTTGGCCCGCATCAGGTTGTCGAGGTCGACCTCGGTGATCACGATGTCGTCGCCCATCATCGAGTCGCGGCCCCAGGCCAGCACGTATTCGTAGCCGTCCTCGCCCTCGCGGATGCGGGGGTGGCTGATGCTTCGGTTGAACTTGCCGCGCTGGTCGATGACCCCTGCTTCCAGGAGCTCGGCGACGATGGAGATCAGGCCCGAGCCGCAGATGCCCTGGGGCTTGGTGAGCTCGATGGTGACCAGCATCGGGTCGAAGGTCTCGGGCTGGATGTGAAAATTCTCGATGGCGCCGGCGCTGGCCCGCATGCCGTGGCGGATGCCGCCACCCTCGAAGGCGGGGCCGGCGGAGCAGGCGGCGCACACCATCCAGTCCTGGTTGCCCACCACGATCTCGCCGTTGGTGCCGATGTCGATGAACAGCGTCAGCTCCGCGCTCTTGTGCATCTGGCAGGCGTGCACGCCGCTGACGATGTCGCCGCCCACGTAGGAAGCGATCGCAGGATACAGAAAGAGCCGCACCGAGGGATGGGCGGCGATCCCCAGCGCCGCCGCCCGGGTGAGCGGAAACTGGCTGCTGGTCGGCGTGTAGGGCGCCTCCCTGATGTATTTGGGGTTGAGCCCCAGCAGCAGGTGGCTCATGATGGTGTTGCCCGCCGCCATGATGTAGGTGATGTCGCTGGGGCTGATGATCACCTTGCGGCACACCGTCTCGATCACCGTGTTGATGGTGCGCACCACTTTCTCTTGCAATGCCTTGAGGCCGCCCGGCCGCTGGGAGTAGATGATCCGTGAAATGACGTCCTCACCGTAGGAGATCTGGGCGTTGTAGGCCGAGGCCTCGGCGATCACCTCGCCGGTGTTGAGGTTCAGGAGCACGCCGCAGACCGTGGTGGTGCCGATGTCCACCGCCAGGCCATAGAATTCCTTGGTGGTGTCGCCGGGCTCGATGGCGATGATGCGGTCGGGCTCCTCGGCCAGCTTGCCGCGCAGCAGGATGATGGTCACTTCCCAGTTCGCCTCCCGCAGGGTCATGGACAGGTCCTGGAGCAGCTCGGGATGGTCGTAGGAAGGTTCCTTGCAGTCATGGCAGCCCTTCTTGATCGCCCGCATGAGGCGCTGCATGTCGGAGACGTTGTCTTCGATGGTGGGCGGCGGCAGCTTGATGAAGCGCTTTTCCACCGGCGGCGCCACCTGCCAGGTGCCGACCAGGGTGTCGAGGGAGCGGGCCGAGAT
>JBFHWX010000041.1:0-22361 GCA_041599275.1 Desulfobulbales bacterium
CCGGGAATTGTTGAGCAATCGTGGTGCCTCGCAAGGCGCGAAAACGATGGCATAGCAGCGTTATGTCGAGTTTTTCGCAACACAGCGAGGGGCCGCGAGGGCCAACAATTATATGACAGGATTAACCAAACAGGCCACTAGGCATCGCCAGCCCGCTTGCCGCAATCTGCGGCACTGCTGAAGAGTTGCGGGGCGGTGCTGATGTCACGTTTTTTGTTTTGAAAGCGAAGAGTTGTTGTTTTTTATCAACCTGAAATAACTGGTGTTTTTTGATGCAACCGAGCGACACGACCGAAACCGCCGCCAAGGATCTGGCCAAGGCCTACGAGTTCCGCGACGTCGAGGACAAGTGGTACCAGGCCTGGCTGGAGCACAAGAATTTCCGGGCCGGCATGGACCCGGAGCGGCCCTCCTATTCCATCGTCATCCCGCCCCCCAACGTCACCGGCGTGCTGCACGTGGGCCATGCCTTGAACAACACCCTGCAGGACGTGCTCATCCGTTTCCGCCGGATGCAGGGCATGAACACCCTGTGGCTGCCCGGCACCGACCACGCCGGTATCGCCACCCAGAACGTGGTGGAGCGGCAACTGGCGGCCGAGAACACGAGCCGCCACGAGATCGGCCGCCGCGCTTTTGTGGAGCGGGTCTGGAAGTGGAAGGAGGAGTCCGGCGGCCAGATCATCCACCAGTTGAAGCGCCTGGGCTGCTCCTGCGACTGGGAGCGGGAGCGCTTCACCATGGACGAGGGCTTGTCGAAAGCGGTGCGCGAGGTCTTCTGCCGGCTCTACGACGAGGGCCTCATCTACCGGGGCGACTACATCATCAACTGGTGCCCGCGCTGCCACACGGCGCTGGCCGATCTCGAGGTGGAGCACGAGCCCACCGACGGCAAGCTCTACCATATCCGCTACCCCCTGGCCGACGGGTCGGGCCACCTGGTGGTGGCCACCACCCGCCCCGAGACCATGCTGGGCGACACGGCGGTGGCGGTGCACCCGGAGGACGAGCGTTTCCGTGACCTGCCCGAGAAGGCGGTCATTTTGCCGCTGGCGAACAAAAAAATTCCCATCGTCTTCGATGCCCACGTGGAGCGCGAGTTCGGCTCCGGGGCGCTGAAGGTCACCCCGGCCCACGATCTCAATGACTTCGAGATCGGCCGCCGCCACGACCTGCCGCTTCTCAAGGTGATGGACGACTCGGGCACCATGAACGAGGCGGCCGGCTCCTATGCCGGGCTCGACCGTTTCGCCTGCCGCAAGCAGGTGGTGGCGGACCTCGAGGCCGCGGGGCTGCTCGAAAAGATCGAACCCCACCAGCACGGCGTAGGCCACTGCTACCGTTGCCAGACCGTGGTGGAACCGGCCCTTTCGAAACAATGGTTCGTCAAGGTGAAGCCGCTCGCCGAAGAGGCGATCCGCGCCGTGGAACAGGGCGAAACCCGCATCCACCCGAAATCCTGGGAGAACACCTACTACTCCTGGATGCGCGATATCCGCGACTGGTGCATCTCACGCCAGATCTGGTGGGGCCACCAGATTCCGGCCTGGACCTGCGAGGCGTGCGGTGAGCTGATCGTCGCCCGGATCGACCCCACAAGTTGCTCCAAATGCGGCGCCAACTCCCTCCACCAGGAAACCGACGTGCTCGACACCTGGTTCTCTTCGGCCCTCTGGCCCTTTTCCACCCTGGGCTGGCCCGACGACACCAAGGAGCTCGCCTTCTTCTACCCCACCTCGGTGCTGGTGACGAGCTTCGACATCCTCTTCTTCTGGGTGGCGCGGATGATGATGATGGGCATCCACTTCATGGGCCGCGCTCCCTTTGCCGACGTCTACCTGCACGCCCTGGTACGCGACAAGCATGGCCAGAAGATGAGCAAATCGAAGGGCAACGTCATGGACCCGCTGGTGGTCATGGACCAGTACGGCACCGACGCGCTGCGCTTTACGCTCGCCGCCTTTGCCGCCCAGGGCCGCGATATCCGGCTCTCCGAGGAACGGATCGAGGGCTACCGCCACTTTATCAACAAGCTGTGGAACGCGGCCCGCTTCTCGCTCATGCACATCGGCACCTGTGCACCTCCCGAGCCCGATCGCCTCGAGCCCGCCGCCCTCGACTTGCCCCACCGCTGGATCCTGGCCCGCCTCGACCGCACCACCGGCGAGGTGATCGCGGCGCTCGACAACTTCCGCTACAACGATGCCGCCGCCGCCCTCTACCAGTTCGTCTGGCGCGAGTTCTGCGACTGGTACCTGGAGTGGATCAAGCCCGAGCTCTACGCCGAGCCGGGCCCGGGCCAGGAGGCGGCCCGCACCGTGCTCTTCACCGTGCTGGAGACGGTGCTCAAGCTCCTCCATCCCTTCATTCCCTTTGTTACCGAGGAGATCTGGCACGCCCTGCCGGGCGATCGACAGACGATCATGACCGAGGGGTACCCGGCCCCGCGGGCCGCGTGGCAGAGCGAGGCGGCGGAAAAGGAGGCGGCGCTTCTCATGGGGGTTATCACCGGGCTTCGCAATATCCGGAGCGAAACCGGCATCCACCCGTCGGCGGAGATTACCGCCATCGTTCACTGTCCGGACCAGGTGACGGAGGAGATGGTTGCCGGTCACCAGCAGGCGATCCGGGCCCTGGCCAAGGTGGGCAACCTCACCGCCAGGGTCGCCGGCGAGCGGCCCAAGGGGGCGGCTACCTACATCTACAACGATATCGTCATCTTCGTGCCGCTCGAGGGCCTGGTCGACTTCGACGCCGAACTCGCCAAGCTCGACAAGGAAAAGTCCAAGACCCAGGTGCTGCTCGACAAGGTGAACGCCAAGCTGTCGAACCCGAAGTTCGTGGACAACGCGCCGGCCGAGGTGGTGGCCGGCGAGAAGGAAAAACAGGAAACCCTGGCCGCCAAGCTCGGCAAGCTCGACGAGAGCATGAAGCGGCTGGCGGAGCTGAAGGGATAAAAGGGAAAAAGACCCTGAAATACGCAGCGGCCGTCCCACGGGCCGGTTGCTCCGTTGCCCGGCTCGTCTGACCTGTCGGGCTGGTCGGGCGGACCCTTTGCGCCGTCCCGGGGCTTTGCCTTTCGCCGTCAACCTTTGCCCTCAAACACATGGACCGCCATACCGTACGCGCTGCCATTGCCCGCTTTCTCGCCGAGGACGTCGCCGGCGGCGACATCACCAGCGAGAGCATCTTTTCTCCGGACCAGCTGGGCACCGCCCTGTTCCGCGCCAAGCAGCCCATGGTGGCCGCCGGCATGGAACAAGTGGCCGCCGAGGTTTTTTTCGCCCAAAACCCGGCCATCGAGCTGCTTGGCGCGGCGCCGGACGGTCTCAGGACAGAGGTCGGCTCCGAGCTGCTGCGGGTGCGCGGCCCGGTGCTCGATCTCCTGAAGGCCGAGCGGGTCGCTCTGAACCTGGTGCAGCGCCTCTCCGGCATCGCCACCCTTACCGCGCGCTACGTGGAAGCGGTGGCCGCTTGCGGCCCGCCGCCGCCACGGGTCGTCGATACCCGCAAGACCACGCCGGGGCTCAGGATCTTCGAGAAATACGCGGTGCGGGTGGGCGGTGGCCACAACCACCGCTTCACCCTGGCCGATGGCGTGCTGGTGAAGGACAACCACATTTCCGAGTGCGGCTCCATCGCCGAGGCCGTCCGCCGGGTGCGGGCCCGCGCCCCCCACACCCTGCGGATCGAGGTGGAGGCTGAAAGCCTCGATCAGGTACGGGATTGCCTCGAGTGCGGGGTGGACCTCATCCTGCTCGACAACATGGATCCGGCCACCCTGGGGCAGGCGGTGGAGATCGCCCGCGGCAGGGCGCTTCTCGAGGCCTCGGGGGGCGTGACCCTCGAAACGGTGCGGGAAATAGCCGGTACCGGGGTGGATTTCATCTCGGTGGGACGCCTCACCCATTCGGCGCCGGCCTGCGACATCAGCATGCGCTTTGTCTAGCAGTTTCCCTGTTTTTCCCGCCGCCATGGTCCGCAAGAAGTATGCCCGCCACACATCGCTCCGGCGGCGGGGTGCCGACCCGGGCGGCGCCGGCGGGGGTGATGATTTTGCGGCCCTCTGGGAGGAGGGCGGCGAAACGGACCCGTGCTTTGCCGATCTTGTCGAGGAGAGCCTGGCGGCCGGGGAACTTCAGCAGGTGCTGAAGGAAAAGGCGCACGACGCCGGGCGGGAGACAAAAAAACGTCCCAGCCGCAGCGCGAAAACACCGGTGGAGGCGGAGCTCGACCTGCACGGCTGCCGGGCCGAGGAGGCGGCGGCCCGTACCCGTTTCTTTCTCGACCGGGCCCGGGCCAACCGCAAGCTTGTGGTGCGGCTCATCACCGGCCGCGGCACCCATTCGCCGGCCGGTATCGCCGTGCTGCCCGGGGTGGTGAGCGAGACCCTCGAGGAGTTGCGGCTCGCCGGCCGGGTTGTCGACTACCGCTGGGAGAAACAGAGCGGCGCCGTGCTCGTCCGGCTACCGGTGGGCCGCCGCTGAGCTTTTGTTTTTAAGGAGACCTCATGCACCCCGGCCGCGCCGACTGGCACACCACCTTCAGCATCCTGGCCATCCTGGCCGGCGCTGTCATCCTGTTGGTCACCGTCTGGAAGACCCGGCCGCTCTTCGCTGCCCTGCCGCTCCTTGCCGAGCCCAGCCGCAGCCGCCTGAGCCGCCTGCTTTCGGTGAGCCGGGCGCTCATGGCCCTTTTCTTCTGGGGCTATCTGGCGGTGGCCTTCAGTTACGCCACCGACCACCCCCTGGTCGGAAAACTGTTCACCAGCCTCATCTTCCTTGCCGGTGCTCTTTTCGTCTTCCTGGGTTTCCAGCTGCACGCCCGCATGCTCGAGGAGATCCAGCGCACCATCAGCGGCCTGGTGCCCATCTGCCTCAGTTGCAAGAAAATCCGCCGGGAAGGGGCCGAGCCGCTGGTCCAGGACTCCTGGACCGAGATCGAGACCTACATCGCCTCCCGCACCACCGCCAAGTTTTCCCACGGCATCTGCCCGGATTGTCTGCAGAAGATCAGAGAAAAAAAAGGCGGCAAGGCCTGAGCCCAGGGGGAGGCAGCCGCTTCGGCCATCGCCACGGCAGCCTCCTGCATGGCGTCTGGTGAGAGGGCAGGCTGTTTTTTCTTGCGTCTGGCGCACATTTTTATTGACCCCGAAGCGAATTAGTTGTATCTAACAAGTCATGCTGTTTCTGTGCCCGCAGCACAGTATCTTGTGAAGTATGCCTTGCTGCGGGTTTTTTCACGCCCTGCGGGTTAGGGCTGCCTAATAAAATAATAGAGGGCTGTCGCCGCCATGCTGGAAAACATCGTCATCGCACTCATCGTGCTGGTCTGCGCCGTTGTCATCGGCCGCAGGTTCCTTCGCCAGGCCACCGGCGCCGGCGGTTGCGGCGGCTGCTGCAAGAACGGCAATTGCTCGTCCGCCAGCGGCCCGGCCAACCCGTGTTCCGATCAGGAAGGAGGTGTTCGATGAGCCGCATATCGCTTCGCCGCATGCAGCGCAACCAGAGCGGCATTATCGTCGCCGTCAAGGTGGCCGGCGAGCTCGGCCGCCGCATCCGCGACATGGGGCTGGTGCCCGGCACCCAGGTCACCATCCAGGGCCGGGCGCCGCTCAACGACCCGGTTTCCCTGCGGGTTCTCGACTGCACCCTGACCCTCAGAAACAGTGAAGCCGATTATATCGAAGTGGAAACCGCTTCCTGATTTTTTTTGAATTCTTTTGAGTAATCCCAGGAGTACTCCCATGGGCACACACACCTTCGCCCTTGCCGGCAATCCTAATTGCGGCAAGACAACGCTCTTCAACGCCCTTACCGGCGGCCGCCAGCACGTTGGCAACTACCCCGGCGTCACCGTCGAGAAAAAGGTCGGCACCTGCTCCCTGGGCGGTAACCCGAGCCGCATCGTCGACCTGCCCGGCATCTATTCCCTCACCGCCTATTCGGTGGAGGAGGTGGTGGCCCGCAACTATCTGAGCGACGAGCGGCCCGACGCGGTGATCAATATCGTCGACGCCAGTAACCTGGAGCGCAATCTCTACTTGAGCTGCCAGCTCATGGAGCTCGGCGTGCCCATGGTGGTGGCCTGCAACATGATGGACGTGGCCCGCAGCCGCGGCCTCGACATCGATCTCGGTAAGCTCTCCCGGCTTCTGGGGGTGGAGGTGGTGGCGATCGTCGCCCGCAACTCCAAGGGGCTCGACGAGCTGATGGCCGCCGCCGGCAGGGTGGCGGCCGGTGGCGCCAGCTCGAAGCGGCCGGTGCTCTCCTACGGCGACGACATTGACCGGGCGCTTCTCGGCATGGTGGAAATCATCCAGGAAAAAAATTTCCTGACCGCCACCTACCCGGCCCGCTGGCTTGCCCTCAAGTACCTGGAGGGCGATGGCGAGGTCTGTAGCCAGGGCGCTGCCGCCGATCCCGAGGCCGACCGGGCGCTTCGTCTCCAGGTGGAGGAGACCGCCCGCCATCTGCGGGACACCCTGGATACCTATCCCGAGGCGGTGATCGCCGACCACCGCTACGGCTTCATCAAGGCGATCCTCCAGCAGGACGTGGTGCGCCGCCAGTTCGACGCCAGCCGCCTGTACGTCTCGGACCGCATCGACCTGGTGCTCACCCACCGTTTTGTGGGCCCCCTGGTCATGGTGGCGGTGCTCCTCGGCCTCTACCACTTCACCTTCACCTACAGCGAACTGCCGGTGGCCTGGCTCGAAAATGTTTTTGCCTGGGCCGGTGACGTTGTCGACGGTTTCCTTGCCGACGGCCCCTTCAAGTCGCTGCTCATGGCCGGCATCATCGACGGGGTGGGCGGCGTGTTGGGGTTTGTGCCGCTGATCATGTTCATGTTCTTCGGCATCGCCTTTCTCGAGGACTCGGGTTATCTCGCCCGGGTGGCCTTCATGCTCGACCGTGTGTTCCGCATGTTCGGCCTGCACGGCTCCTCGGTCATGCCCTACATCGTCTCTGGCGGCATCGCCGGCGGCTGCGCGGTGCCCGGCGTGCTCGCCACCCGCACCCTGCGCTCCCCCAAAGAGCGGCTGGCAACGCTGCTCACCGCGCCGTTCATGAACTGCGGCGCAAAACTGCCGGTGCTGGCGCTGCTGATTGGCGCCTTCTTTGCAGAGCACGAGGCAGTCTTCCTGTTAGGGCTGACGGCGCTCGCCTGGGTCATGGCCCTTCTCGTCGCCAAGGTCCTGCGCCACACCGTGCTGCGCGGCGAGCCCACTCCTTTTGTCATGGAGCTGCCGCCCTACCGTTTCCCCACTTTTCGGGGGCTCCTCATCCACACCTGGGAGAAGACCTGGCAGTATGTGAAGAAGGCGGGCACCGTCATCCTCGGCATCTCGGTGCTGCTGTGGGCGATGATGACCTACCCCGGCCTGCCGGAGGGGGAGGTGGCCCGCTTCGAGACCGACCGTGCTTCGGTGGTTGCCGCCGGCGGCGAAGCGGAACGGGTGGAGCAGCGTCTGGCCGCCATCGACGGCCTCGAGGCCGAGGCCGCGCTCAAGAACTCGCTGGCCGGCCGTCTCGGCCGTTCTCTCGAGTCGGTGAGCTACCTGGCCGGCTTCGACTGGCGGACCAACATCGCTCTGGTCGGCGGCTTTGCGGCCAAGGAGGTGGTTGTTTCCACCCTGGGCACCGCCTACAGCCTGGGCGAGGTGGATCCGGAGAGCGGCGGTTCCCTGGCCAAGACCCTGGCCGCCGATCCCGGCTGGAGCCCGGTGACCGCGCTGGCCCTCGTGGTCTTCGTGATGTTCTACGCGCCCTGTTTCGTGACCGTGGTCTGCATCAGCCGCGAGGCCGGCTCCTGGAAGTGGGGTGCCTTTGCCATGGCCTTCAACACCGTCTTCGCCTTTCTGTTCGCGGTGGGGGTGTTCCAGATCGGCTCCCTGCTCTATGCCTGAGCGGGAAGGGCGGGGGAATCCGGCGAGAAGATAGACAGCCAATTTCATAGAAAAAAATAAAGAAAAAATGCACAGCCAAAACCTGCATAACTGGCAGCACGACCATCCCTTCCTGGCTGACAGCCAGGATAACGAGCGCCGTACCGTGCGCGTCATCCTGCTCACCGTGGTGATGATGGCGGTGGAGATCGGCGGCGGCTGGCTCTTCGGCTCCATGGCGCTCCTGGCCGATGGCTGGCACATGGGCACCCATGCCGCGGCCCTTGGCATTACGGTTTTTGCCTACCGCTACGCCCGGCGCCACGCCGACAACCCGCGCTTCTCCTTCGGCACCGGCAAGGTTGGCGAACTGGGCGGTTTCGCCAGTTCCATCGCGCTGCTCATCGCTGCACTCCTGATGGCCGTCGAGTCGGTGGAGCGGCTGGTGACGCCGGTGGCCATCCGCTTCGACGAGGCCATCGCTGTCGCCGTGGTGGGCCTGGCGGTGAACGTGGCCAGCGCCTTTATGCTGCACGGCGGTCACCACCACGGTCACGGTCATCACCATGACCACGAGCACGAGCACGGCCACCACCATGACCACAACCTGCGGGCCGCCTACCTGCATGTGCTGGCCGATGCCATGACCTCGGTGCTGGCCATCGTGGCGCTGCTCGCCGGCCGGAGCTGGGGCTGGAACTGGCTCGACCCGCTGATGGGCATCGTCGGGGCGCTGGTCATCTCGCGCTGGGCCGTGGGGCTCCTGCGGGAGACCGGCCGGGTGCTTCTCGACTCCGGGGTGGAGCCGGAAACCCTGGACGCGGTGCGATCGGCCGTGGAAAACGACAGCGACAACCGGCTGGCCGACCTCCACGTCTGGCGGGTGGCGCCGGGCCGGTTGTCGGTGGTGCTGTCGGTGGTCACCCACCACCCCCGGCCGCCGGAGCATTACAAAAAGCTGCTTCATGTGATCCCGGAGGTGGCCCACGTCACCGTCGAGGTCAACGGCTGCCCGGGGCCCTCCTGCCTGCAGAAAGAGGCAAACAACCTGCAGCACTGAACCAACCGCCGGACTTCTCCGGCATGGAACAACGAAAAACTCCGAAAAAAATATCAGTCAAAGGAAAAAAACATGCGTCGTCGTCTTCTCTTTCCCCTGCTGGCCGTGGCTGTTGCAACTCCCCTTGTCGTGCAGTCGGTGCGGGCCGACCAGGAAGCGGCTCCGGCCGCCTACCAGGACGCCAGCACCAAGAACGGCGCCCTGCTCTACGACAACTGGCCGAAGCTGAAGGGTGTCAAACCCGCCGACAACCATGCCCTCTATCCGGCCACCGCCAAAAAATCCGGGGCCGCCACCTGGCGCTGCAAGGAATGCCATGGCTGGGACTACAAGGGCGCGGCCGGCCGCTACGCCTCGGGCTCCCACTTCACCGGCATCGCCGGCGTCGAGGCGGCCATCACCAAGAGCCCCGGCGAGGTCTACGGCACACTGACCAACGGGGAGGGCGGGCACGACTTCGCGGCCCATCTGAGCGAAGCGGAGCTCTGGGATCTCGTCCGCTTTCTGCGCGAAGGCCAGCGGGACATCGCCCGCGCCCTCGACACCGAGGCCCGGGCCAAGGGTTCGGCCGAAGCGGGTCGCCCCCTCTACGAGCAGCATTGCCTCTCCTGCCACGGTGCCGATGGCAACGCCATCGATTTCAAGCAAGACAAGGAGGGCATCCAGGGCGTCGGCTGGTACGCCCTCGACAACCCCTGGGAAAGTCTGCATAAGTACCGCTGGGGCGACGCGGGCAGCGATATGCCCTCGATGGTGGCCGACGCAGGGCTCTCCGAACAGCAGATCGTCGATATTCTGGCCTACGGCCAGGAGCTGGCAACCCCCTAGCCGGCAAACCCAGGGAAGCGGACGCGGGATCTCCTCCCCGTCCGCGTCCGCTTCCCCCTTTTCCCCTTCCCGCTTCTTCTCCCCCGCGCCGCTTCTGTTGTGCTTCCCCCTGAATTTGTGTATTCTCTCGGTCTGTTTGCCTTTCGACCCTGGGACATGAATCTCCGGGTTGCCCGTGAATTTTGAAAGCGGTTCCCCTGTGGGCCGCGGGAAGACATGACTTCGGCACTTGCACCCCAAACCGAACAGCGGGATGGCCTCTGGTTCCTGGCCCGGCCCATCCTGCCTCTGGTGCGCATCGTCCATTTTCTCTACCTCACCGGTCCCTTCGACACCGTGGCCGAAGTGGTGGCAGAGTTGCGGGAACCCATCGAAACGGCGGCGGCCGTCTACGAGCAGCCGGCTGTCCTGCTTGCCGGTTATCTCGACGAGTTGCGGCTCTTCGAGCGCTTAAAAAAAGAGGATCCCGATGGGGAAAGCCTGCCGAGGATCGAGGACGAGGGCGGCGCTCCCCTCGACTTTTTTGCCGCCCTCGACCAGTGGGTGAGTCACCGTGTCCTCACCCGGGAACTGGAACGGATCAACACCCTGCTCTGCGGCCCGTGCAACTGCGTGCTCTGCTGCGTCGGCCCCGAGGATTCGGAAGGGAAGAGCATGCAGCAGGAATTTTTCGAGATTCCCCTGCGGCCCCGGGAAACCGGTCTTTTCGACGTGGAGCGGGTCGACAGTGAAGCCAGCCGGGCTGCAGCCTCGGACCAGGAAGAACCGCTTTCCGTGGCCGGCAAACCTTTCTACCGGACGGCCGCGCCCCGGCTCGTTCGCTGGGCCCGGGGCTGGAGCCTGGTGCTGCCGAGAAGCAGCCGCTGCCCGCAGCTCGACACCGAGGGGCGCTGCCGGAGCTATGCCGAGCGACCCGAGGTCTGCCGCCGGCCCCAGATTTTTCCCTACCTGCTCGAAGGTGAGGAGCGCGACGGCGAAATCGTTCATACCGTGCGGCGCAAGGTGCTGGCCGTCTGGGACTGCCCCTATGTCCGGGAGCACCGCGAGGCAATAATCTCCTTTGCCGAACAGAGCGAACTGGAGCCGGTTTTCCGGGAAAACAAGGCGTGAAGCTCTACAGGTCCTGCGCATGAATCCACTGCATCTCCTCTACGTCCTCCTTTCCTACCTGATCGGCTCCATTCCCACCGGGCTGGTGCTGGCCCGCTCCACCGGCGTCGACATCCGCCGCCAGGGCAGTGGCAATATCGGCGCCACCAACGTCACACGCCTCCTCGGCAAGAAGCTGGGCATCCTCACCCTGGTGGGCGACATGCTGAAGGCCCTGCTGCCGATGGTGGCGGCAAACCACCTCACCGCCGGCCAACCGGACCAGCAGGCGGTGGTGCTGCTCTCTGGCGGCGCTGCCTTCCTGGGCCACCTCTTCCCCCTCTACCTGCGCTTCAAGGGTGGCAAGGGGGTGGCCACAGCCCTCGGCGTCTTTCTGTTCATCGATCCGGCCGCCATTGTTCTGAGCATCGCTCTTTTCGGAGCGGTGGTGGCGCTCTCCGGCTACGTTTCGGTTGGCTCGCTCCTGGTTTCCGCTCTCATGCCCCTGTGGATCTTTATCTTCGGTGGCTCCAGCGGCGAACTGCTGCTGGCCCTGATGGTGGCGGCCTGCATCTGGTGGGCGCACCGGGAAAACATCCGGCGCCTGCTGCGGGGCGAGGAGAAGAGCTGGAAACGGGCCGCTCCCGGAGAGCGGCCATGACCGGCGAGCAATGGGCCCGGCTGGCGGCGGCCCGGGAGCTGCTTGGCCTTGGCGAGCGCGCCACCCTGGCCGAGATCAAGGGCGCCTACCGTAAGCTCTGCAAGCAACACCACCCCGACCTGAGCGCCGCCGGCGATGACCTCCACCGCCGCCAGGACCTGATGCGGCGCCTCACCGAGGCCTACCAGGAGCTCATCGACTACTGCTCGGGTTTCCACTTTCCCCTCGTGCCGCCGGCCGGCGAAGAGGTGGAGCCCGACGACTGGTGGATGGACCGCTTCGGCGACGATCCCCTCTGGGGGCCGGGACGAAAATCCTGATTTTTTCCCAGCTCGAGAAAATCCCACGGGGTCAAGGGGGTGGTCACCCCTGCCCGTTGAATGGTGTTTGGCTGGTCTGGGAGAGCCGGCGGTGGGCTGCTCTTTCTTCCCGGTGGGCAGTGACGTGGCCTCTCTTCTGGTTGGGAATGGTTCCTCTCTCCTTGTTCCACCCACTAAAAACATTTGACATTTTTTCTCGTTGTGCAGTAGATACGGTATCAGGTGGGACCGAAGATCTGTCAGGGAGAAGGCGCCGGGAGCGGTGCCTGTGGCGAAAATGTTTTTGGTCCTCCGCGGTTGTTTCTGTATCCAGGCGTTTTACGCCTTGGTTCAAGCTACGGGGAACATTTGGTTTGCCGCTTATTCGTGAAGCGAGGGGGAGAAGAGTTACAATCCCTTTTTAGAGTCTGGCGTAAGAGATTCTGGCGGGAAGAGTTTCGCTATCCGGTCACCGCCTCTTTCTGGAAAAAGTCCACGGAGACGTCATAAGGAGATACCATGCAGAGAATACGCAGAACACTTGGACTGGTGGCGGCAGGCACTCTCTTGTTCGGGGCCGCCGGGGCACGGGCGGAAACCATGCAGGAGGCGGTGCAGTACATGCTCCAGGAGCACCCCGAAATAAAGGCCAATTTCCATAGTTTGGAGGCCATTAAACAGGAGGTGGTGCAGGCCAAGGCGGATTTTTATCCCCGGGTCGATTTCTCGGCCGGGGTCGGCTACGAGAAGGTTTGGGACAACGGCGAACTCGGTCCGTCACCCAGCACACCCCACAGTTATGAGAGCCAGCCGGATATCTACACCATCAGCCTGCGGCAGAACCTCTTCCGTGGGATGGCCACGGTCAACGAGGTGCAGCGTCAGGAGGCCCGGGTGGATTCCGCCGACTATACCCTGCAGGGCAACGCCGACCGCAATGCCCTCAACGCGGCCAAGGCCTATCTCAATGTTCTTCGCCATCTCGAGCTGCAGGAACTCGCCAAGCAGAACCTGACCATCCACGAACGGATTTACGACCAGGTCAAGCTCCGCACCGAAAAGGGCATCGACGACCGCTCCAACCAGGACCAGGTCGAAGGCCGCCTGGCCCTGGCCCGTTCCAACATGGTGGTGACCGAGGTCAACGTGGCCGATGCCAAGACCAATTACCTGGCCATGATCGGCAAACTGCCCGAGAACCTGGTTACCCCGGAACCCTTTGATTTTGCCATCCCCGCCTCTCTCGAGGAAGCCCAGCAGGCAGCCCTGGCCAACCACCCCGTGCTCAAGTCGGCGGAGGCCGATCTCGAGGCGCGCCGGGCCCAGGACCGGGTGGCCAAGCGCCTGTTCATGCCGGTGGTGGATCTCGAAGTGGATCACAACTGGAAGGACGAAACCGATGGCGCCGAGGGCTGGGGAGAGAACACCATGGCCATGCTCCGCCTGCGTTACAATCTCTTCTCGGGCATGGCCAACACCGGCCGCAACAAGGAAACCCGCGAACTGGTCTGCGAGGCCGAGGCCATCCGCGACAACACCCGGCGCGAGGTGGTGGAGTCCATCCGTCTTTCCTGGATGGCCCTGATGGCCGCCAAGGACAAGCATGCCTTCCTGAAAGACTACGTTTCCTCCACCAAGGCGACCGCCGAGGCCTACAACAAGCAGTGGAGTCTTGGCAAGCGGACCATGCTCGACGTGCTCGACACCGAGGCTGAAGTCATCAATTCCCAGAAAGACCTCATCAACACCAAGTACGACCAGCTCCATGCCCAGTGCCGGGTGCTGAACGGCATGGGCACGCTCATGAAGGCGCTGGCCGCCCAGGTGCCCGACCTGCAGCCCTGCGCCACCACCGCCGAAGCCGCCCCCGCCCCCGTGGCCAGCGCTTCTGCCGCCCCCGCTTCAAACACCGCCCCTGCTGCCGCGACGCCTCCGGTTTCGGTTAAGAAAGCGGGGCTCGGCGAGCCGGGGTTTTGGGTGCGTTTGGGCAACGAGAACTGAACGTAACGAGACGCCTGTGAAGGAGATCCTGCGTACCCCGGCCATGGCGAAGCCACTGTTGCCAACAGGTCTGGCCGCCGTGGCAGGTCGAACGGCCGCGCTGGCAGGGGCGTCTGGCTAGTGACAGGCAGCGGGTAATGCCGCATCGAGAAGGGAGACATTTCATTTTGTCTCCCTTTTTTTTATTATGGGAGAGACTCTTGGTGGATTTGGAAAAACTGTCCATCATGCCGCTCGAGATGGCCGGGGGAAAAGTTCCCCACACGGCGAGCGAATCCGAGGGGTGATGTCGAGGGCGGGGAGGCATGCATCGGGCATGTCGAGCACCCGAGCGCCACAAGGCAGAGACCGGGTTTTTCGCCACCCCACCACTCTTGTGCCGGTTGGCGAAGATGGTCGTCCGATTCCTTTTCAACGTCGCATCACTTCAAAACCGTGCCAGTGATTCCGCGTTTCAAGAAATCGTTTCTTCCGGCGCTTCTCTTTTTCGCAGTGCTGGTTGTCGCGGTTCCGGTGCTCACCGGCGAGTCTTTTCGGATCGAGGACAGAATTCTCGTGAAGGCCGAGGAAAAATATGGCGGTGGGGCACGGCGGCGGCTCCTCGAGTGGCAGGAGCTCGTACAGACCGACGCCAGCTCCTCCGACCTGGAAAAACTTGAAAAGGTGAACGATTTTTTCAACCGGATGGATTTCGTCGATGATATCCTGCACTGGGGTCAGGAGGATTACTGGGCGACCCCGGTGGAGTTTCTGAGTTCCGCTGGCGGGGACTGCGAAGATTTTTCCATTGCAAAGTATTTCACCCTCAAGCTCATGGGGGTCCCCGAGAGCCGGTTGAACCTCACCTACGTCAAGGCCCTGCGGCTCAACCAGCACCACATGGTGGTGACCTACTACAGTTCGCCGGGAGCGGAGCCCCTGGTGCTCGACAATCTCATCGGGTTCATCAAGCCCGCCTCCCAGCGCAGCGACCTGCTGCCCATTTACAGTTTCAACGGTCTCGGCCTCTGGCTCGCCAAGCAGCGGGGGCGCGGCCAGCAGGTGGGCAGCAGCAGCCGGCTCAAGCGTTGGCAGGATCTTCTGGAACGGATGCCCGAGGGGCTGCATTGAGCCGGCTCGGGCTGGCACTGAAATCGCGGCGGCTGTCAACTGGTCGCCATTGCTAACCCCGCGGCGGGGAAGAAAAAACATGGTGTGCTGACATGACGCTTTTCCGACAACTGGCTCTTTTCATCTCACTGCTTTTTCTGATCCTGTTCAGTGGCACCTGGCTGGCGAAGCTGCAGAGCACCCGCGCTTTCCTGGTGGACCAGCTCGAGTCCCATGCCCAGGACACCGCCACCTCCCTCGGCCTCTCTTTGTCGCAGTACATGGCGGACCAGGACATGCCGGCGATGGAGAGCATGATCAACGCCGTGTTCGACCGGGGCTACTACCGCATCATCCGCCTTTCAGACACCGAGGGGCGGGTGCTGGTGGACCGCCAGCTCGAGGTCAAGATCGAAAAGGTGCCAGCCTGGTTCATTCGTCTGGTGCCGCTCAAGACCCCGGAGGTGACGGCCAACGTCATGGCCGGCTGGTTCCATGCCGGCTCCGTGTTCGTTTCCAGCCATCCGGGTTATGCCTATAAAACCCTGTGGGAGACGGCGGTACGCATGAGCCTGTGGTTTCTGGGCACCGGTTTGGTGGTGGCCGTTGCTGGTGGCGTCGGGCTTGGCGTTCTGCTCCGGCCGCTGCGGCGGGTCGAGGAGCAGGCCGATGCCCTTTGCCGCAAACAGTACGACCTGCAGGAAAAGCTGCCGCGCACCAAGGAACTGCGGCGGGTGGTGGAGGCCATGAACCGCATGACCTGCAAGGTCCGTGATATGTTTGCCGAGCAGGTGGCGGCGGCGGAGCAACTGCGTCGTCATGCCTACCTCGACACGCTTACCGGGCTCGGCAACCGCCGGTATTTCGAGAGCCAGGTAACGGCCGTTTTGGAAAGTCCCGAGGGCAGCGGAAAGGGAGCGCTTCTTCTCTATCAGGTCCACGATCTGCAGGAGCTCAACCAGCAGAAGGGCCTGGAGGCGGGCGACAACCTGCTGCGCCGGGTGTCGGCTCTGCTGCAGGAGGTAATTAGCGGTGGCCCCTCCACCGTTCTCGCCCGCTTGACCGGCGGCGATTTCGCCGTCTTTCTGCCCGATGCCTCACCCTGGGAGGTGGACTCCCTGGCCGAGGGTTTGGTCCAGAGAATGTCCTCACTGGTGGTGGAAAAATATAGCCTTGGCAGCAACACCGGGCACCTGGGTGCCGTTTCCTTTGATTTCAAAACGTCCCTCGGGCGGTTACTGTCCGAAGCAGACCTGGCCCTGCGGGCCGCCCAGGCCGACGGCCCCAATCGCTGGAAGCACCGCGCCCTGAGCGCCGACAGCGGAGTGCTGCCCCAGGGCGAGCAGCAGTGGAAGACCACCCTCGAACGGGCCCTGCAGGAACGGCGGATCGTCCTCTTCGGGCAGCCGGTGGTGGACAGCCGGGAGCGCAACCGGATTCTGCACCGGGAAGTCTTTCTGCGGATTGTTCAGGAAGATGGCTCCCTGCTCGACGCCGGGGTGTTCATGCCTTATGTGGAGCGGCTGCATCTGGTGGCGGCCCTTGACCGGGTCGTGCTCGAGGAGGTGATGCGGCTCGACCGCAAACGTCTCGGGGCCGATGAGATCGCCGTCAACATCGCCTCGGCCTCCCTGACCGACCGCTCTTTCCGGGAATGGATGCGCGTTTCTCTGCAGGCGCTTTCTCCCCAGGCGCCTCGCATCGTCTTCGAATTTGCTGAATTTGCCGCCGTGCAGCATCTCGACCACGTGCGCGATTTCAGCGTCATGGTCCGTGCCTTCGGACACGGCATCGGCCTCGATCATTATGGCCAGAGTTTTTCGAATCTCGGCTATCTCCAGTCCCTGCGGCCCGACCACGTGAAGATCGACAGGGCCTATACGGGAGAGCTCAGGGAGGAGACGAGCGACAGCCGTTTCTTTGTGAGCTCTCTCTGCTCCGTGGCCCACAGTCTCGACATCGCGGTCATTGCCGAAGGAGTGGAAGAAGAGCAGATGCTGTCGATTCTCGAGAGCATCAATGTCGACGGCCTGCAGGGCTATGCCATCAGCCGGCCGGAAGCGATTTCCTGAAGCGCCGGGAAGTCACAGGATGTCGTCGACCATGAAATTGTGTTCCCCGACCCGCCGGCGGGCTTGTTTCCGTTCGTGGATCTTCTGCTGAGCTTCCCGCGGCAAATCGGTGAAAAGGATGATGTTCTTCCTGATCAGCAGGTCGATGAGGTCTTCGAGGATGCGGATGATGCTGATGTCGGAAAGCGACAGCATCTGGACCCAACTGTCGGAACCGGCATCCCGGTCGAGGAATTCGAGGATTTCCTCGTCCATCAGCGATTTCTTTTCTGTGGCGTTGGCTGCGGGATTGTGGCGGATTGCCGTGATTCTGCCGTTTGCGTCCCGTTCGACATACAACATGGGGGTACCCTCCGGGGAGTGGGGAGGAGGCTTGCGGGAAGTCGGCTTGTATCGGAGCCTCTCGCAAAATGAACATCTCCTCCGACCGGTTAAAAATTCTCAGCGCGGCGTCTTCCTCGTGAAATCGTCCTCAACCGAGCCCAGCTAGGCTTTCGGGCGATTTCACAACGCATCCTTGCGCAGAAAAATTTTCTCTCGATCTCGCGACGATGTTTATTTTTAGAGGCTCATCGGTTTCCCGTGGTTGAAAATGTCAGGAAGACGTTACCATTTTTCCGGCCGGAAGAAAAGATGGGGATTGGGCTGTGGTTACCGGCCAGGCGATGGCGCACCACAGGCGTCTTCACCGCCGTTGCCCGCTCCTCGGTCTGACCTGAAAAATGTTTTTATCGACAAAAGACGGATAATCATTTTAACTGGTTAGGGTGAACAGAGGCCTGCGGGCATGGCTGTGCTCGATTTCCAGGACCTCGCCCAAAGGTGGTGCCCCGGCAGCCAGGGGCGGCGAAGACGTGCCTGCCCCGGTGTTTGTGCGCCGCTTTTCATTTCATTTCCAGTCTCAGGAACTGCGACCCTATGGTAGATTCGACCCCGGCGGGAGCCGTTGATCAATGGGAGCTTGGCGGTGATTCCGACACCCACGACGACCCGCTTCTTGACAGCCTTCTGCTGCTTTCCAAAATATATGGCCTGCAGATGTCCCGCACCGGACTGCGGGCCGGCCTTCCTCTGGTGAACAACCGGCTCTCTGTCGAACTTTTTCCGCGGGCGGCGAACCGGGCTGGCCTCACTTCACGTATCCTGAAGCGACCACTGAGAAAATTCTCAGAACTCGAACTGCCGGTGGTGCTTCTGCTCAAGGACCGCCGTGCCTGTGTGCTGGTGGGCTCCGACAGCAGCAGTTCCGTACGGATTCTGCTACCCGAGGCCGGGCCCGGCGAAAAGTCGGTGGCTTTGGAGCAGCTGGAAAAACTTTACACCGGGTACGCCATCTTCGTGCGCCCCAAGTTCCGCGCCGACAAGGCCGGCGACGAAGGCCGGCCCAGGTTGCGGCGCGAAAACTGGTTCTGGGGCACCCTCTTCTCGTCCTGGCGCATCTACCGGGACGTTTTTGTCGCCTCCTTTCTGATCAACGCCCTGGGCCTGGTGGCGCCGTTCTACGTGTTGAACGTCTACGACCGGGTCATCCCCAACAGCGCTTTTGAGACCCTCTGGGTGCTGTCCATCGGTGTTACCATCATCTACCTCTTCACCCTGCTCATGAAGGCTCTGCGCGGCCATTTCATCGACGAGGCGGGCAAGAAGGCGAACCTGGTGATCTCCGCCGTTCTCTTCGAAAAGGTGCTCGGCCTCAAGATGGAGGTCCGGCCCCAGTCGGTGGGCTCCTTTTCCAAGAACCTGCAGCAGTTCGAGAGCATCCGCGATTTCATCACCTCCTTTTCCATCACCGCTCTCATCGACCTGCCGTTCATGGGCCTTGGGCTTTTTGCCGTCTGGTACCTGGGGGGGCAAATCGTCTTCATTCATGTCGCCGCCGTACTCCTCCTGCTTGTCTATTCCCTGCTCGTACAGATTCCGCTCCGTAAGGCGGTGGAAGAGTCCTTTCAGGCCTCGGCCCAGAAGAACGCCATCCTGGTGGAGGGGGTGAGCGGTCTTGAGACCATCAAGATGCTGGGGGCCGAAAGCCAGATCCAACGCGCCTGGGAAGAGGCGGTGGGTTACATCTCCCAGTGGAGCGCCCGCTCGCGGCTTTTTTCTTCCTCGGTCAATCACTTTGCCGGCTTTGTCATGAACATGGTGGTGGTGGCGGTGGTGGTGGCCGGCGTCTACATGATCTCCCAGGGGCATCTCTCCCAGGGCGGGCTTATCGCCCTGGTGATCCTTTCCCGTAACGCCGTCGCTCCCATGAGCCAGGTGGTGAACCTGGCCACCCGTTTTCACCAGGCACGCACCGCTTACCGGACCCTGAACGGCATCATGGCCCTGCCCGAGGAAAGACCGGCGGGCAAGGCTTTTCTGCACCGGAGCAGGATCGACGGCGCCATTGAACTGAAGGACGTCGGCTTCACCTACCCCGGCCAGGACACCATGGTGCTGAAGAGCGTCACCATGAAGATCCGGGCCGGCGAGCGGGTGGGGGTGATCGGTCCCATCGGCAGCGGCAAGACCACCCTCGGCAAGCTGCTCCTCGGCCTCTACGAGCCGAAGAGCGGCATGATCAGCGTTGACAACACCGATATCCGGCAGATCGATCCCGCCGAGCTGCGCCATTTCATCGGCTATGTTTCCCAGGACGTCACCCTGTTCCAGGGCTCCATCCGCGACAACATCGTGCTCGGCACCCACGACGTGGACGACTCCGCCGTGCTGCGGGCCGCTGATCTTGCCGGGGTCGCCGATTTCGTCAAACGCCATCCCCGGGGCCTTGACCTCGACGTCGGCGAGCAGGGACGAACCCTGTCCGGCGGCCAGCGCCAGACCGTGGCCATGGCCCGGGCGCTGCTTCTCGACCCGCCGGTCTTGGTGCTCGATGAGCCCACCAGTTCCATGGACAACAAGACCGAGCAGCGTATGAAGGAAAAGCTGGTCGCCATCCTGCCGGGCAAGACCCTGGTGCTCATCACCCATCGCGCCTCTCTTCTCGAGTTGGTGGAGCGGGTGGTTGTCATTGACAACGGCACCGTGGTCGCCGACGGGCCCACCCGGGCCGTGCTCGAGGCCCTGCGCACCGGGCAGATCGGCGTTTGAGGGGCGGCACGACCGCTCGTAAGGGAGCAAGGAGAAAGCACCTTGGCTGAAAAGAAACCACAGACCCGTATTTTCCAGCGCATGCCGGCGTCGGATGTCGATCTGGTGACCGATATCCGGGCTGCCGTCCTCAGTCAGTCGCCCCGGGGCGGCAGGGCCATCCTCTGGATGGTGGTCCTGCTCTTTGGCGTCGGTCTGTACTGGGCCTATGAATCCGAAATCGAAGAAGTCACCCGGGGCGACGGCAAGGTCATTCCGTCAAGCCAGGTTCAGGTTATCCAGAATCTCGAGGGCGGCATCGTCTCCGAAATCCCGGTCCAGGTCGGCGATCTGGTGGAGCGCGATCAGATGCTGCTGCGCATCGACGAAACCCGCTTCGCCTCGTCCTACCAGGAGAGCCGTGTCAGCTACCTGGCGCTCCTGGCCAAGGCGGCCCGGTTGCGGGCGGAGACCAGCGATTCGCCTTTCCAGGTGCCCAAGGAAGTCGCCGCTGAGATGCCCGAGATCGGCGAACGGGAGCAGCGCCTTTACGATTCCCAGAAAAGGGAGCTTGCCACCACTCTGGGCATTCTGCGTGAGCAGATGCAGCAGCGCAGCAACGAGATCCGGGAGCTGAAGGCCAAGCAGGAGGAACTCTCCCGCGGTATGGCCCTGCTCCAGAAGGAACTCGATCTCACCCGGCCGCTGGTGGAGCAGGGCGCCGCGGCGGAGGTCGATCTCCTCCGTCTCGAGCGGCAGCAGAGCCAGTTGCGCGGCGAGTACGATGCCACGCGTCTTGCCATTCCCCGGGCCCAGTCGCGCTACCAGGAGGCAAGCTGGGCCCTTAGGGAAGCGGAACTCAACTTTGCCAACAAGGCAAAGCTTGAGCTCAACGAAACCCTGGCCAAGCTCGATGGCATTTCCGCCTCGGCCCTGGCCATCGAGGACCGGCTCAAACGCACCGCGGTGCGCTCGCCGGTGCGCGGCACCATCAAGCAGATCCTGGTGACCACGGTGGGCGGCGTGGTGCAGCCGGGCATGAACCTGATGGAGATCGTGCCGCTGGAGGATTCCCTGCTGGTGGAGGCACGGGTCAAGCCGGCGGACATCGCTTTCCTGCGCCCCCAGCAGGAGGCAATGGTGAAGTTTTCCGCCTACGATTTCACGATTTACGGTGGGCTGGAGGCGAATCTCGAAAATATCAGCGCCGACAGCATCACCGACGAGCACGGCAACGCCTTCTACCTTGTGCGGCTCCGTACCAAGAAGAACTATCTCGGCACCGAAGCCAATCCGTTGCCCATCATGCCCGGCATGGTGGCCACGGTGGATATCCTGACCGGCAGAAAGACGGTGCTCAATTACCTCCTCAAGCCGCTGTTGCGGGCAAAATATATGGCTTTGCGGGAGCGTTAGGGTGTAAGGTGCAGGCAGAATTCCGGGGCTATGCGCCTTTACGGCGCGGGAATCCCGGGCGGAGGGTGTATCCTTCTCTCTTTTCAGGTGAAAAAAGTGGCAATACTGTTGTGCAGCGCCAACGACATGGTCCTGGAGCGCTGGAACAAACTCCTTTCTGGCCATGACCAGGTAAGCCAGGCAGGCTCCCTTGCCGAGTTGCGGCAGAGGTTGAAGGAGCGGAAGTTCGATCTTCTCCTTCTCCATCGCGCCATGGTGGATACCGATACCCTGGTAGCGATCCGCCGCGCCGTGCCGTCAACCCGGATTTTTCTGCTGTCGGACCGGCCGGACGAGGAAGAAGGGGTCAAGTTCCTCAGGCTGGGCATCTCCGGCTATTCCAACACCTATATCGCAGAGCCGCGTCTTCTGGAGGCGGTGCGCATCGTGCTGGCCGGTTCCCTGTGGATCGGCCGCCAGATCATGCAGCGCCTTATCCAGGAAACCGTTATCACCCAAAACCCATCGGCCGGCAACACGCCGCCCCCTGCCAAGCACAACCCCCAGCTCGAAAGCCTCACCAGCCGGGAGCGGGAGGTGGCGGAACTGGTGGCCAGGGGGCAGTCCAATCTCGAAATCGCCGCCGGCCTCAATATCACCGAACGCACGGTAAAGGCCCACCTTTCTTCAATCTACGGCAAAACCGACACCGGCAGCAGGCTCAGCCTGGCGCTGCTCGTCAACCGGGAAGCGGGCGGCGGTTGAGACTGGCGCCCAAGGCGGTAGGAAAAGATTTTTTGGGCTGAAAAATTCCAACGCCAATCTACCGACAACAAGCTCTACCACAAAAAAACGCCGCCATCCAGAGAGGAGGGCGGCGTTTTTTTTGTTGTGGTTTGCGGCCGATCAG
>JBFHWX010000042.1:0-22219 GCA_041599275.1 Desulfobulbales bacterium
CATACGAGGGGGGGCGTCTCGGGCTCGGACACTGCCCGACGCCCCCCCCCGGCCTTTGCCGACGCTTTCCCTGTTAAAAAGCGTCAGGACTCTTCAAGTTGCGGCACGGGTTTTTCTGCCTTCAGACTCGTTGCGGCCAAGGTCCGGGACAGGCCCCCGCCCACCTCGTTTTTTAGTCTGAAATGTGACAGCATGTCGAGCAAGAGTCTGGCCTGGGCCGACAGTTGTTCCGCGGCGGCGGCCGATTCCTCGGCATTGGCGGTGTTCTGTTGGGTCACCAGGTCGATCTGGTCGAGCCCCACACTGGCTTGGTTGATCCCCAGGGCCTGCTCATTGGAGGCCTGGGCAATCTCGCTGACCAGATCCGACACCCTGGTGATTCCGCCCACGATTTCATTCAGGGCAGCCGCGGTCTGGCTGGCAATCTCGGTGCCCTTGGTGGTCTTGGTCACGGAGCCTTCTATCAGATCGGTGGTTTCCCGGGCAGCCTTGGCGCTTCTGGCCGCCAGATTCCGCACCTCTTCGGCCACCACAGCGAAACCCTTGCCGGATTGACCGGCCCGTGCCGCTTCCACCGCGGCATTCAGGGCGAGCAGATTGGTCTGAAAGGCTATTTCATCGATCACCTTGATGATCTTCGAGATGTTATGGCTGGCTTCCCGGATCTCGGCCATGGCCGTGGCCATGGCTGCCATCCGCTCGTTGCCCTTTTCCGCGGCTATTTTGGTTGCCGTCGACAATTCGTTGGCAAGGGAGGCATTGTCGGCATTGACCCTGGTCTGGGAGCCCAGCTCGGTCATGGAACTGGTGACCTGTTCGAGGGAGGATGCCTGCTGGGTGGCGCCGTGGGAAAGGCTCTGGCTGGCATCGGAGACCTGGGTCGAGGCCGATGTCACCTGCTGGGCGGTCATGTTGATCTGGGCCATGATCTCGTTGAGGTCTCTGGCCGCCTTTTGCAGAGCCCCCCGGACCACATCCTGCTCGTCCCTGGGGGTCACTTGAATGGTCAGGTCGTTGGCCGCCAGTTTTTGCATGGCCGCGACGATCTCATTTTGCAGACTGTCGGCGAAGGAATCCATGCTTTTGGCCATGAGGCCAATCTCGTCATCGCGCCGCATGTTGAGCCGCATGTTCAGATGGCCTTTTTCCATTTCGGCTATCATCTTTACGGTTTGGGCCAGAGGGGCGGCAATGCTGCGGCTGATCAGAATACCGAGAACCGCGGCGAAAAGCACGGCGCTCAAGGTCAGTACGACCAGAGTGATCACGCCGCCCTTTTTCACATCCTCGGAGCTGCTCAGGGCCTGGTGGACGTCGCTCTCGGCGTTCTTCATCAGGACACCGAGTTGGCTGTTGATCGCTTCGGCCGAGCGGCTGAGCTCGGCAAGATTGTCCCGTTTGACTTTTTCGAGATCCTGGTACAGGCCAGCGGCCAAGACGTGCAATTCGCCGAAATACTGTTCCATCCTCGCCGTCGTGCCGATCCCTCGGTTCAGCTTCCGCAGTTTGTCGCTGTACTTTGCCTCCTGGTTGATGGTTATGGCGAGCTCCATCAATTTTTTGTGCTGCGCCGCCAATTTTTCGATCAGGGCCATCAACTCCTGGTTGTCCGCCTTGTAGGTGGAGAGCCAGGAGCCGATCAACCCCTTGGCCGGATCGGTCTCACCGGTGAAGGTCGTTTCGATGTTCACCGCGTCCTTCAGCAGAGCGACCCAGTTGAGGTGATCGAGCTGGGCCATGTTCAGGTAGGCGGGCAAGGAGTAGTTGTGGTTTTCGAAATTCACCGAATAGCCCACGAACTGGCGATGAGAAGATACCAATTCCTCTTTTTTCTTGCGGAAAAGGGCGCTGTTCTGAAGCACTTTTTCGATGGTGGCCAAAAGATCCCCCGACCCCGCCGGCACCGAGACGGTCAACTGCCGCTCTCTGTACATCTGGCCGTACGGGCTGTCCTGAAAGGCCTTGGAAGCGGTGCCGTGCTGCAGCATGGAAATCCACATGTCGAATTCGTCGAGTTCGACGCCAGTTTGTTTTTCCAGTGCCTCCAGGCCGGAAGTCGCCTTGGTGAAGGATTCAAGATTTTTCTGTACTCTTTCGAGGGAAAGGGCGGCGTTCATCACCGCATGCTGGATCGGGGCTTTCTGTTTTGCCACCATATCCGTTGATTTGGACACTTTGCTCAGGATGACGATACCAACGGTTCCAGCGAGCAGAACCAACATGGCGATTCCCAGAAAACCGCCTATTAATTTTGTGCTTATTGTCATCCGCATCGACATGTGCTCCTTGGGGTTGGCTGGCAGACAAAGCGCAGCAGCGGTTTGAGCTCTGTTTTAGCTGATTTTATTATTTTTTCAGCGGAGGCCATAGGGGCTTCCAACGGGGGCAAGCGAAAGAGCCGGGGTGGGGCGAAGCCTCCACCCCGGCCGATAAGTACAACACTTTTCACCACATGGTCCGTTGCCCAATGCACCATGCGTTGCCTTTGGCGAACGCGGCGCTCGGGAGCCGAGCAGTGCTGTCAAAGAAACGGTGCACAATGCCGGCGGCACCCTGGCCGGTACGCCCGGGGCGATTCATCCTTCGATGTTTTCCCGGTTCGCCCGCGGCTCACTGCTCGTAGACTGCATCAGCAGGGAATTTTGCCTTGATATCCGAAGCATTCACATCGTACATGCCGCTGCCGGCCACATAGTCTTTGTCACCATGTTTGACCAGGACCACGAAGGAGACTTTGGGGGAGCTTTGCTCCTCACCAGGCTTGGGCCAGGCATAGGCCACCCAGCCTTCGCCGTGTTCCTCGACCACCTGGTTCATGGCCACGAACAGATAGACGCCGTTGACATCCCGCATCTCGAGCAGTCCTTTCCCGTCGAGGGCCGGCTTGATAGGATGCATGACCATGATCCCGTCCAGGTTGTGGACCCAGATATACCCCTCGCCGCCGGCAAAGCGGAATTCGCCGTTGGGATCTTTGATCTTTTCGAGCGCCGCGTCTCCTTCTGCTGCCAATAATGCAGCGGCATCCTTCGCTTTTTTCTTGCACAGCTCAAGGCTGAGGGTTTCCGCCTGGGCCGCGGCAGCAAAAGTTACCAGTAGTACCGCAGCCAAAAACACTGAACACATTTTTCTGATCATACTGTCTCTCCTTTGGTGAAATAAACTTTCAGCAACTCAACGGGGAATTCCGATGAATTCCCCTTCCCAAGACCATGAGACCAGAAAGAGAGAATCTTCCGTGGTCTCACGAGTCAACCCGTTACTTTTTCGACAATGGAAATCAATATCAGTATGTTTCGTTTATAACCACGTTATTATTAGTTAATTGTCTGTTCAAGTCAAGCGGTAAATGGAGCTGCCAGCACCGCCCCGATGCGGCGGCGCTGGGCCGGGGTGCGGGGGGGCTCTTTGGTGGCTTTCTTTCGGCTGAAAGGGGGGGGGCGGTGTTGGGCCGGCAGGTAATGCTGGCTGGCCGACTGCCTGGAGCGGATGGACGTTCTGCTCGATCACCAGGTGCGGGCCCTGGCTCGGCAGGAGTTGCGGAACTGAAGGGCCGTCCTGCTCAGCCGCCGTAACAGGCGCGGATGATCTCCTCGCCCAGTTTCTCGAGGGCGGCCATGGTCTGGAGGTCGTCCTCCAGTTTTCTGATCCCCACCGTTTCCACCTCCGCCTCCGGGCCGTAGAGCATCTTCAGGCCCGACACCCCGCACTGGCCGGCACCGCAACGCACACAGGGCAGGTTGCCGAGTACGGCGACGCCGCCCACGTAGCGCATGTTCTCGGCCTGCATGAAAGTGCGGATGGCGGCCAGACCGTTTTCGCAGGACGGCGGCAGTTCCGGCCGCTCCAACGGGGTGGCGCAGGTAACCACCGCCGCCCCGGGTTTGCCGGCCAGCAGCCCGTGCCGGTGGCGCAGGGGGTAGAGCCGTTCGAGAAAGGCCTTGGTGCGGCTGTCGATAGTGCCATAGGGCGTGTAGCCGCCGATCACTATGGCGTCGGCCTTGTAGACCCGGTCGGCGAGCTTGACGCCGTCGTCTCCCAGCACGCAGCGGTTGGTGGCGACGCAGCCCAGGCAGGCGTCGCAGGGCGCCACCGTGAGCTCGCTCAGCTTGACGAATTCCCGTTTCCGCACGCCGGTGGCCTCGAGCACCGCCTTCACCGCCCGGTCGGTGTTGCTGTCGGCAATGGGCGAGCCGGATATGCCGATAATTTTCATTTTTTTCTCCTGTTGGCTCCCGTGGTGGCACGGCGCGGCGCTTTACCGGCACCGGCCGAGGTGTTGCGGTAATTTTTGAAGGAAGATTATGCTGGCAAAGCGTTTGTCAAGGCGGCGGCATGGGGAAACCACAGAAAACCCGTATACAGTCCTCGACGATACCATGGGAATACAATACACTACACTGGAGCTGTGGATTTTTGCAGATCCTTCGCCTGTTTCCCCTGTTTTGCGGAAGGAGTGGAGAAAAATTTCTCCCGCCTGCTTCTTCCGTGAACCGGCATTTGCCGGTGGAAAGACGCGGCAGAAAAGGAGCGGCGCTGTGAGCGGATTTGATAGTGATAATGCAGGCCGGCCGGTTTGTGCTGAGAGGCCTGGTCTCCAGGCGGAGCAGTCGCACGATCCCACCCGCCGGATGTTGGCCGCCATTGTCCGGGCCCAGCGGCTGGCCATCGATACGGCCGAGCCCGGCGAGATTTTTACCGGCATGCTCTCCGACATCGTGGAGCTCTCCGGCAGTACCTTTGGCTTCATGGGGGAGGTTGCCTATACCCCCGAGGACCGCCCTTTTCTGCGGACCCAGGCCCTCACCGACATAGCCTGGAACGAAGAGACCCGTGCCCTCTATCACCTCCACCGGGAAAAGGGCCTGGAGTTCCACAAACTGGACACCCTGTTCGGCGCCGTGCTCAAGAGCGGCCGGCCGGTGATCGCCAACGACCCGCCCCTGGACCCCAGAAGCGGTGGGTTGCCGGCGGGTCACCCGCCGCTTGCCAGTTTCCTCGGCCTGCCGGTCTGCCGCGGCCACGAACTGGTCGGGGCGGTCGGCCTGGCCAATCGCCCCGGCGGCTACGGCGAGGAGTTGGTCGATTTCCTGCAGCCGCTGCTGGCCACCTATGCCATGCTGATCGTGGCCTTGAGGGCGGAGGCCCTGCGCCGTACCTCCGCCGCCCAACTCTCGGAGCGCGAGCGGCAACTGCGCCTGGCCCTGGGAGAAGCGGAAGAAGCCAGGGCCAGGGCCGACGCCATCCTGGGGGCCATCGGCGAGCCCCTCACCATCCAGGACCGGGATTTCAGGGTCATCTACCAGAACGAGGCCAACCGGCGGATCATGGGCGACTGCCGTGGCCGCTCTTGTTTCGAGGCCTACGAGGGCAACAGCGAGATCTGCGAGGGCTGCGCTCTTGAGCAGGCCTTTGCCGACGGCCGCATGCACACTTCCGAGCGGCGGGTGGAGAAGAACGGCGAGGTCCTCTATTTCGAACTCACCGCCACGCCGCTTCTCGACAAGAGCGGCAGAGCGGTGGCCGGCATCGAGATCGCCCGCAACATCACCGAGCAGAAGCGCCGGGAACGGCAGCTCGTCGAGCAGGTGCGGCTTCTTTCCCTGAGCGCGGCGGTGGGCTCGGTGCTCACCAAGGCGGATACAGTCCAGGAGATGCTCGGCCAGTGCGCCGAGCTCCTGGTCATCCATCTTGGCGCCGCCTTCGCCCGGATTTGGACGGTGACTCGGGACGGCGCCATGCTCGAACTGCGGGCCAGCGCCGGGCTCTATACCCATACCGACGGCGAGCATAGCCGGATCCCGGTGGGCCAATTCAAGATCGGGGTCATCGCCCGGGACCGGAAGCCCCATATCACCAACGAGGTGATCGGCGACCCCCTGGTCCATGATCAAGAGTGGGCCAAGCGCGAGAAGATGGTGGCCTTTGCCGGCCATCCCCTGCTCATCGAGGACCGTCTGGTGGGGGTGGTCGGCATGTTCTTCCGGCAGCCCCTTTCGTATCATGCGGCGGGCGCCATCGCCTCGGTGGCCGATGAAATCGCCCTTGGCATCGACCGGCTGCGCGCCGAGGAGAGCCTTGCCCGCAGCAACCGTGCCCTGCGTATCCTGAGCCGCTGCAGCGAAGTCCTGGTGCACGCCAGATCGGAGGCCGGCCTGCTGCGGCAGGTCTGCGATCTTATCGTCGAACCGGAGGGCTACCGCATGGCCTGGGTGGGCTATGCCGAGAAGGGCGGGGAACAGATGGTCCGGCCCGTGGCCTGGGCCGGTTTCACCGAGGGGTACCTGGAAAGCATCAGGGTGCGCTGGGACGGTTCCCCCGAGGGCGGGGGGCCGACGGGCACCGCCATCCGCACCGGCCAGACCAGTCTTGTCAAGGACACCCGGATCGACCCTGCCTTTATGCCCTGGCACGAGGAGGCGGGCGCACGGGGCTATCTTTCGGTGCTGGGGCTTCCTCTCCTCGACGGAGCGCAGCAGGCCTTCGGCGCTTTGACCATCTATTCGCCGGAAGCGGATGCCTTCGACGAGGAGGAGGTCGGTTTGCTGCGGGAGCTGGCTGCTGATCTCTCCTTCGGCATCAGGACGTTGCGCCTCAGGCAAGAGTACGACCGGGAGCAGCGGGAAAAGGACAGCTTGCAGGCCCGCCTCCGTCAGTCCCAGAAGCTCGAGGCCATCGGCACCCTGGCCGGCGGCATCGCCCACGACTTCAACAACATCCTCTCCTCCGTCCTCGGTTTCGCCGAACTCGCCAAGGAGGAGATGCAGGCCTACGGTAAGGCCTCGGGCGATATCGAACAGGTGATCCTGGCCGGCAAGCGGGCCGTCGACCTGGTGCGCCAGATCCTCACCCTGAGCAGGCAGACCGAGCAGGAAAAGAAGCCGGTGAGGATCCAGCTCATCGTCAAGGAGGCGTTGAAGCTTCTGCGGCCGTCGATTTCGTCTCATATCGAGATCAGAAGCGACATCGACATGAACTGCCCGCCGGTGCTGGCCGACGCCACCGAGATCCACCAGGTGATCATGAACCTCTGCACCAACGCCTACCAGGCCATGCGCGAGGGCGGCGGCTTCATGGAGATCGGCCTGGCGCAACTGAAGCCGGACGAGGGAATGGAGCTGGCCAGCGCTACCGGGTTGAAACCCGGCAGCTACCTGCGGCTTACGGTGCGCGACAGCGGCTGCGGCATGGATGCGGCGACCCGGGAGAAGATCTTCGAGCCCTACTTCACCACCAAGAAGAAGGGCGAGGGCACCGGCCTCGGCCTGGCCGTGGTCTATGGCATCGTCACCAACTGCGGTGGCACCATTCTGGTGGAGAGCGAGCCGGGCCGGGGCAGCCGCTTCGATGTCTTCCTGCCAACCTGCGAAACCGACGGGGCAGCCCAGGAAGGGCAGGCGGCAGCCAGTCTGCTCACCGGCAGCGAGCGACTTCTGGTGGTGGACGACGAGGCGACCATCGCCGAGATGATGCGGCGGATTCTGAGCGGCCTGGGTTACCAGGTCGAGGTCTTTACCGACCCCGCCGAGGCTTTGGCCCGCTTTGCCGCCGAGCCCGGCGCTTTCGACCTGGTGATCACCGACATGAACATGCCGAAGCTGCTGGGCACCGACCTGGTGGCGGCCATGCTCGGCATCCGCCCCGAGCTGCCGGTCATCCTCTGCACCGGTTTCAGTGAAAAGATCGACCTCGAAGAGGCCCGGGCCATCGGCATCCGGGAGTTGCTCTTCAAACCGGTGGGCAGGGACACCTTTGCGCGGCAGATCCGCAAGGTGCTCGATGGCGAGGGGGAGGGGGGGTGAAGAATAGTTTGAAAAAACCAGAGGCCAGGGCACCGGCCGTGCCGTGGGCCGGCCTTCTGGCCTGGAAAGGAGTATTTTGTAGGTGAATTCGAACTACTGTCAGCGCTGCGGGGGAGAGATCCCGCCGGGCGGCCTGTTCTACGTCTGCAATCTGCGGATAGTCTGCGGCTATGACGGCTTTGTGCAGGAGCCCGACGAGGATATCGACCGGCTGGTGGAAAACGTTGTGGCGGGACTGGCCGGCAAGGGCGGGCAGGAGCACATGGACGACGTTTACCAGGAAATTGAGCTCGTGCTCTGCAACGGCTGCCGTTTGAAATTCCGGGCACTGGCCATGGCCATGGGGGCGAAGAAGCGGGGCAAGATCCTGCCGTTTCCGAAAAGGCCGGGTCGCCTCTGAAGGAGGGGAAAACAACTCTCTTGTGGAGACGTCCGGTTCAGCGGCCGGTAGCCGGATTGCCCGGCGTTGGGCGGTCGGTTATGGCCTGCAGGGGATAGAAGGTGCCGCGCCAGACGATGCCGCCCCGGTGCAGGGTGACCACCATGGATTTCACGGCGATATAGGCAGTGAGGTAGGGGGTGAGCAGGGACCAGACCGTGTAGCGAACCGGCAGGCCCATGTCCCGGAAGCCGTAGGCAAAGGAAAAAAGGCGGGCCACAACCGCTGCCGTGAAAAGGAGGCGGGCAGGGCCTGACGAGAAGAGCATGCCCCAGAAGGGCAGGATCGAGCAGAGCGTCACCGCCGCCACCGCAAGCCCGACCCGGCCGGGGCGGAAACCGAAGAGAGCAAAGGTGTTCTTCATGAGCCCGGTTACCAGCTCGGGCACCGAGGAATACCAGCGCACCGTGAGGAAACCCTGACCGAGCAGACATTCCTGCCGGGCCCCGTCGTACTTGAGGGCGCGGCCCAGCATGATGTCGTCGATGGGGTGCATGGCCACTCTGCAGTGGCCATCGATCCGTTTGTAGCTCTCGGCTCGCACCAGGTTGAAGGCCCCCACTCCCATATAGCGGTTGCTCTTCGGATTGGCCGCCAGCCAGGGTTTATAGAAGTAGAGCAGGCCAGCGCCGATGTCCATGATCAGGGCGTTCAACAAACCGCCCCGGGTGCGGTTTTCGAAAAAGAGGCAGAGATGATCGAGGCGGCGGTCGAGCAGCCGGGCCATGGCCCGGCAGAGGGCGGTGCGCTCCATGACGATGTCGGCATCGGTGAACAGCAGGTAGTCGCCCACCGCCTGCCGCGCCCCCAGGTGCAAAGCGTGGTTCTTGCCGAGCCAGCCCTCGGGCAGGGTGTCCACCTCCAGCAGGCGGAGGCGTGGGTGTTTTTTACGCATCCGCTCGAGCACCCGGGCGGTGTCGTCGGTGGAGCGGTCGTTGACGACGATGATTTCCTTGGGTTCGTAGTCGAGGGCCAGAACGGAGGTGAGGGCCGGCTCAATGGTGGCCGCCTCGTTGCAGGCTGGAATGACGATGGATACCAGCGGATGGGGCCGCCTGGCGGGCAGGGGGGAAAGCTCGGCAAGCCGCGTCATGCGGCGAAGGCCGCGGGCGACTTCGACCATGATGACGCTGCTGGCGACCAGGGCCAGGACCGCGAGGACGAGCAGAGGGGGCATGGGTAACTGCGGATCGGTTGAGAGGTGACTGCCGCCGGCAGGTGGGTGTGCCCCGAGCGCAAGCAGTGGTCTTGAAGCCGGGGGTTTGACAAATGCCATCGGGCATGCTACTTGAGGTCTTTTGCCCATAAAGGCGACCAGGTACCAAAATAACCGAAACGGGAAAAATCCGCATGCAGGAAAGCTTTGAGGAGTTGCTCGAAAAATCCACCGCCATCCATGGCCATATCTGTGCCGGCCAGGTGATCGGTGTCCGCCTCGCCATGCTGGGCCTCCGGGAGATCGGCATAGACGAGCCGCGCGGCGCCCAGCGCAAGGATTTCTACGTACTGGTGGAGATCGACCGCTGCGCCACCGATGCCATCCAGACCGTCACCGGCTGCAGCCTCGGCAAACGCTCGCTCAAGTGGGTGGATTACGGGGTGATGGCCGCCACCTTCGTCCACCTGAAGAGCGGCGAAGCGGTGCGGGTGACGGCCCGCGAGGAGGCCCGCGAACTGTCGAAGCGATACTGTCCGGAGATAGACGACAAGTACCGCCGGCAGCTCGAGGCCTACAAGCTGATGGCCGAAAACGAGCTTTTCCGGGTCCAGCGGGTGCGGGTGGCGGTGCCCGAGTGCGACCTGCCGGGCCGGCCCCTGCGGCGGGTGGCCTGCCAGGACTGCGGCGATTGGGTGCAGGACTGCCGGGAGGTTGAGCGCCAGGGACGCATTCTCTGCCGGGCCTGTGCCCATGGCAGGTACTATGAGGTGATTGAAGAAGGCGGCGCGGGAGGTTGCCGATGAAAAGCTATCGCAAGGAACTCTGGTTCGAGGTGAAGGGCCGCCGGGCCTTCATCAACATAACCGACCAGGTGGAGGAGTGTCTGCGGCAGAGCGGCGTGCAGGAGGGGCTATGTCTGGTCAACGCCATGCACATCACCGCCTCGGTGTTCATCAACGATGACGAGTCCGGCCTGCACCACGACTACGAGGTGTGGCTCGAGAAGCTCGCTCCCCACGCGCCGGTCTCCCAGTACCGGCACAACGGTTACGAGGACAACGCCGACGCCCACCTCAAGCGCCAGGTGATGGGCCGCGAGGTGGTGGTGGCGGTCACCGCCGGCCGCCTCGATTTCGGGACCTGGGAACAGATCTTCTACGGCGAGTTCGACGGCGGCCGCCGCAAGCGGGTGCTGGTGAAGATCATCGGCGAGTAGTTTTGTCGAGGACCGGCCCCAGCAGCTGCCAGGCGGCCTGCAACTGTTTCCGGTCGGCAAAGCGCAAGCTGAGGGTGAGCTCGTCGGATTCGAAGGACGGGGCGTGGCAGAGCTGTGCCTGCCGGGGGAGTCCCAGGGTTTTCCGGAAAGTTTCGAATTCCTGCTCTGCCGCCGTGAGCTGTGGGCGCAATTCGGCGCCCAGCCAGTCCATGAGCCGGCCGGCGAGCTGCGGGATATTGTCGCCGGGCCCGCCGAGGATCTGTTGGGCGGCGGGGGTGGCAAGCAGGAGCTCCACCGTGGTTCGCCGCCGCAGGGCCAGTTCCCGGCAGGAGTTCACCAGTTTGCGCTGTTTGCCGGAGGAAAGGCGCAGTCTGTCGATGATCCCCCACAACAGGAGCCGGTCGGCGGCGGCAAGGGAGATGAGCTGCCGGGCCGCCTGCCCGTCGAGCCGGCCGTCGTGCAGGCCGCAGAGCAGATTCTCCTCCAGGGCAAGCAGCTCGAGGAGCCGGTCCAGGCTGCGCGGATGGGGAGGCAGGCCGAAGCGCGGCAGAAAGGCGGCGGCCTGTTGCCGGCCCAGGTGCTGCAGAATCTTTTTGCAGAACAGGGCCTGTTCGCAGGGGCTGACCGGCCGGTGGGCGAGGATCGCCTCAAGGGCGGTTTCGAGAACGTCCGCTTCGCCGGTATCGGCGGTAAGCAGGAGGCAGGGGGCCTGCCGGGCACCCAGTTCCAGCAGTGCGGCAAGCCGGTGGCGGCCATCCACCAGAACCACCTTGCCGCCGGGCTCCAACTCGTGGCCGATCAGGGGGCGCAGAAGGCCGAAACGGCGGATGGAGGCCGAGAGCTCGGGAGACGCCGAAGGCGTTGCCGGGCCGGGGGCAAGCTGGTAGCGCTGGTCGCCGGCGGCTATCCGGGCGAGATCGAGAAGAACAGTCTGGCCGTGGGGCATGGCGAAAGGCAAGGGCTCTCCGGTGTTTCCGGGCACCACAAAAAACGGGAGGCTCCCCCTGGGGGGAGGGCCTCCCGTTTTTTGTCTATGAACCAACGGTTCCGGTTGGGAAGCGGGGGGCAGACCCTTGTCCTTACTCCTCGTTGATCGAGGTGCGCAGGATGCCCGAGGGCTTGAAGGTCACCACCCGCCGGGAGTCGAGGATCAGTTCCTCGCCGGTCTGCGGGTTGCGCCCACGGCGGGCGTTCTTCGCCTTGACGCTGAATTTGCCGAAGCCGCTGATCAACAGGTCCTCGCCGTTAGCCAGGCAGTCCTTCATGATGCCGAGCAGCGCCTCGACGGATTCCGTTGCCTGGGCTTTGGTCATGTTGCCGTTCATCTTGTATACCCGCTGCACCAGATCTGCTTTTGTCAGAGTCATGAAACAGGTCCCTCCTCTTCGTAAGGTTTTATACCCGGTCAATATAATTGCCTTTTATGGAGAGAATCAAGGAAAATGTTTAAACGCCCCGTGGCCGGCGAAACGGGCCGCCGCGCCGAGCTCCTCCTCGATGCGCAGGAGCTGGTTGTATTTGGCCACCCGGTCGGTGCGGGAGGGGGCGCCGGTCTTGATCTGCCCGGTGTTGAGGGCCACCGCCAGGTCGGCGATGGTGGTGTCCTCGGTCTCGCCGGAACGGTGCGAGATCACCGCGGTGTAGGCGGCGCGCTGGGCCATTTCCACGGCGTCGATGGTCTCGGTGACCGAGCCGATCTGGTTGAGTTTGATCAGGATGGAGTTGGCCACTCCCTTGGCGATGCCCTCGGCAAGGATTTTGGTGTTGGTCACGAAGATGTCGTCACCCACCAGCTGGATCTTGCCGGCCAGGCGGTCGGTGAGTTTCTTCCAGCCCTGCCAGTCGCCTTCGGCAAGACCGTCCTCGATGGAGACCAGGGGGTATTTCTTGACCCAGTTTTCGTAGAAGGCGATCAGTTCGTCGGCACTTTTCTTGGGCTTCTTCTCCGCCGCCAGCACGTAACACTTCGCTTTTGCGTCGTAGAGCTCGCTGGCTGCCACGTCGAGGGCGATGAAGATGTCCTTGCCCGGTTTGTAGCCCGCCTGCACGATGGCTTCGAGCAGCGACTCCATGGCCTCCTCGTTGGAACGGAGGTTGGGCGCAAAGCCGCCCTCGTCGCCCACCGCCGTCTGGTGGCCGGCCTTCTTCAGTACGCTCTTGAGGCTGTGGAAGGTCTCCACTCCCATGCGCAGGGCCTCGGCAAAGGAGGAGGCGCCGGCGGGCATGACCATGAACTCCTGGACGTCGACGTTGTTGTCGGCGTGGGCGCCGCCGTTGAGAACGTTCAGCATCGGCACCGGCAGCACCTTGGCGTTGACCCCGCCCAGGTAGGAGTAGAGGGGAAGGTCGAGTTCCTGGGCCGAGGCTTTGGCCACCGCCATGGAGACGCCGAGGATGGCGTTTGCCCCCATCTTTTTCTTGTTCTCGGTGCCGTCCATGGCCAGCATGGCCTGGTCGATCACCACCTGCTGGGTGGATTCCATGCCGATGAGGTTGGGGCCGATGGTCTCGTTGACGTTGGCCACCGCCTGCTGTACGCCCTTGCCCAGGTAGCGCTTCTTTCTGGTGTCCCGCAGCTCGAGGGCCTCGCGGGTGCCGGTGGAAGCGCCGGACGGCACCAGGGCCCGGCCCATGGCGCCGGAGTCGAGTTGGACGTCGACCTCGACGGTGGGGTTGCCCCGGGAATCGATTACTTCTCTGGCGAGCACGCCGATGATTTCACCCATTGTGAATCCTCCGGAAAAATCTGGTTTGGTTTGGATAAAAGTGTATTAGGTGTCCGGCGGCCCGACCCGCCCGACCGGTCGGACCAGCCGGACCCACTGGACGATTTATTTCACCACCGCGCCCAGCTGGAAGATGGGCAGGTACATGGCCACCACCAGGCCGCCGATCATGCCGCCCAGGAAGACCATCATGAACGGTTCGATCATGGCGGTCAGGTTTTCCACCGCCTGGTCCACCTCTTCGTCGTAGAAGTCGGCGATTTTCTCGAGCATGGCGTCGAGCGCGCCCACCGCCTCGCCGACGTTGATCATCTGCACCACCATGGAGGGAAAGACGCCGGTTTCCTCGAGGGGCTCGGCAATCGGCCGGCCCTCGCTGATGGCGTCGGCGGTGCGGCGTACGGCGATTTCGATCACCTTGTTGCCGGCGGTGCGGGCCACCACCGCAAGGGCCTCGAGCACCGGCACGCCGCTCTGCAGCATGGTGCCGAGGGTGCGGGAAAACTTGGCCACCGCCACCTTGCGGATGAGATCGCCAAAGACCGGCAGCTTCAGCATGAGGGCGTCGATCTGGATCTCGCCCTTGGGGGTGGCGTAGTATTTTTTGAACAGGAAGGAGAAGACGAAGGCGCCGATGATCAGCCAATGGAAACGCGATTTCGCGAAGTTGCTGGCGTCGACCACGAGCTGGGTGAGGGCCGGCAGGGCAGCGCCGAAGTCCTTGAACATGGTCTCGAACACCGGCACCACGAAGATGAGGATGACGGCGAGAATGATGATCGAGATGCAGAGGCAGATGATCGGGTAGGTCATCGCCCCCTTCACCTTCTTTTTGAGGGTCATGGATTTTTCCATGAAGATCGCCATTCTCTTCAGAATGGTGTCGAGGATACCGCCCACCTCGCCGGCTTCCACCATGTTGCAGAACAGGGAGTCGAACACCTTGGGGTGCTTCTTCATGGCGTCGGCCAGGGTGGTGCCGGTTTCCACGTCGCCGCGGATGGTGGTGAGAATTTTTTTAAACGTGGGGTTTTCCTGCTGCTTGGCCAGAATCTCCAAACACTGAACCAGCGGCAGGCCGGCGTCGATCATGGTGGAAAGCTGGCGGGTGAAGATCACCACGTCCTTGCCCGTCACCTTGGGCTGGAAGAGGGGAATGCCCTCCAGAACATCCTTGGGCTTTTCCTTGATCTTGCTGGGCGTGATGCGCAGCTTTTTCAGGTGGGACCGGACGACGTCCTCGTTGGGTGCCTCGTACTGGCCCTTTCTGCTTTCACCGTAGGAATTTTTTCCCTTCCACTGATAGATCGGCATGCGGCGGGTTCCTTGTCGAGCTGGGGAATGGAATGAAACCCGGCCTCCGGGCGCGGTGAATTAAGGAGCGGCGCCAGGACGGCCGGGGCCGGTTTTTCCAAAAAACAGCAGCGATTCGCGGCCGGACCTTAGGCCAGACAGCGGTCGCCGGGAAAAAACGAATAATACAGAGCGCTATAGCACAGTTAACGAACGAATTGCAACGGAAAGAAAAACTTGGGTTGACTTCTCTCGGCCTTTCTTTTATTACTAGGGGGTTCAGGGAATGCCCCAGGTTGGGGGCCTTCCCAGCCGTTGTCCGTGCAAAGCCAATGAGAACCTTTTTTTTCTGGTTTTGTCAATATTTTAAGGGCGAGCAGCGGGGCGGCGGTGAGTGCCGGATGCAGACAAACAGCTAAAGTGGGCTGCCGTGCAGCCAAGAGGAGTGCGATATCATGATGCCGAACGCAGAACGTTACAGCAGTGGATTCTTCAAGCCGATCATCGAGAAATGCGAAGGCTGCGACCGCGTGGTCGAGGCCGAGGGGGACAAATTCTGCAAGACCTACACCGAGCCCGCTGCCAAGTGGAAGCTCGGCTTTTGCAATTTCGCCTCCCACGCCAAGCCGGAAATCGTGGTCCAGCAGGTCCGGGTCAACCCGCTGAAGGCCTCCAAACGCGCCTCGGCCAAGAAGAAGAAATAGTTTTTCTCTCTGCCGAACAAAAAAAGCCGCTCCCCTCGCCGGGGAAGCGGCTTTTTTTGTGGCCTTTCGCTCGTGCCCTGCTTGGTTGATCCTGTCTCATAATTGTTGGTCCTCGCGGCCCCCCGCTGTGTTGCGAAAAACTCGACATAGCGCTGCTATGCCTTCGTTTTCGCGCCTTGCGAGGCACCACGATTCCTCAACAATTCCCGGTCACGATTAACCGCACAAGGCCACTAGCGCCCGACACCGGTGTAGCGAAAGCCGTGGCGTTTGAGCTGGTCCGGGTCGTAGACGTTGCGCAGGTCGATGAACAGCGGGCTGCGCATGATGGAGTGCAACCTGCCCAGGTCGAGGGCCCGGTACTGGTTCCATTCGGTCATCAGCACCACGGCATCGGCGCCGTTGCAGGCCTCGTAGGGGTCTGCGGCGAACTCCACCTACTCGGGCAGGAGGCGTGCGGCCTCCTCCATGCCCTGGGGGTCGTGGGCCCTTATCCTTGCGCCTTTTTCGAGAAGCGCCGGCAGGATGGTAAGGGCCGGGGCCTCGCGCATGTCGTCGGTTTCCGGCTTGAAGGTGAGACCCAAGACGGCGATGGTTTTGCCGGTTTCACTGCCGCCCAGCATGTCGCGGATTTTTTTGACCATCCGGGCTTTCTGGGCGGCGTTTACCTCCACCGCCGCCTCGACGATGCGGGCGCTCACCCCGTGCTCCTGTACGGTGCGCAGCAGCGCCAGGGTGTCCTTGGGAAAGCAGGAACCACCGTAGCCCGGACCGGGGTGCAGGAACTTGCGGCCGATGCGGCCGTCGAGTCCAATGGCGCTGGCCAGGGCGATGCCGTCGGCCCCCACCGCTTCGCAGATGGTGGCCATCTCGTTGATGAAGCTGATCTTGACGGCGAGAAAGGCGTTGGCCGCGTATTTTATGAGCTCGGCGGTTTCTATGTCGGTGGTGACGATGGGGGTCTCGATCAGGTAGAGGGGCTTGTAGACCTCGCGCAGCACCTGGGCGGCCCTGTCGCTGTCGACTCCGATCACCACCCGGTCGGGCCGCATGAAGTCGTTGATGGCGGCGCCCTCTCGCAGGAATTCCGGGTTGGAGGCCATGTCGAAATCGGCCTCCGGGTTGGTCTCGCCGATGATCCGTGCCACCTGGCGGCCGGTGCCCACCGGCACCGTGCTTTTGTCCACCACCACCGTGTAGCCCGCAAGCAGCGGCGCGATCTCGCGGGCCGCCTGGTATATGTAGGTGAGGTCGGCGTAGCCCGAGCCGCGGCGGCTCGACGGGGTGCCCACGGCGATGAACACGGTTTCCGCTTCGGGCACGGCTTCTTCGAGCCGCGTGGTGAAACGCAGCCGCCCCTCCTCGACGTTCTTGCGCATCAGGCCGCCCAGGCCCGGTTCGTAGATGGGGATGCGGCCGGCCTGCAGCTGTTCGATCTTGCGGGCGTCCTTGTCGACGCAGACCACTTCGTGGCCGAATTCGGAAAAACAGGTGCCGGTGACCAGTCCCACGTAGCCGGTGCCGATCATTGTTATTCGCATGAGGTGATCCCTCTGGGCAAGAGATTGAAGGAAGCGCGCCCCGCTGGCGGCAACGGTTTCATACTATAGCCGGGCGGAAAAGAAAACGGCAATATTCCTGGCGGCTCAGCTCCTTTCGCCGAAGATGGCGGTGCCCACCCGCACCAGGGTGGCGCCTTCTTCGACGGCCGCCTCGAAATCGGCGGACATGCCCATGGAAAGCTCGGGCGGCTGGTCGCCGGCGAAAAGGCCGAGGCCGGCGAGCTCTTCGAGCAGTTGCCGCATCTGCCGGAAAAAGGGCCGGGTCAGTTCAGGGTCGTCGGCGTAGGGGGGGATGGTCATCAGGCCGCGCAGTCGCAAACGGGGCAGGGTGGCGATCTCTTCGGCCAGGCGGCGGGCATCTCCGCAAAGAACCCCGGACTTCTGGCCTTCGCCGCCGATGTTCACCTGAATGAGCACCGGCATCACTTTGCCGAGCCGGGCCAGTTGGCTGTCGAGGGCGCGGGCCAGCTTGAGGCGGTCGATGGTTTCGATGCAGTCGAACAGTTGGGCCGCAAGACCCGCCTTGTTGGACTGCAGGTGGCCGATGAGATGGTACTGCATGCGGGCCTCGAGCGCCGAAGCGGGCGGCCGCGGTATCTTGGTGGCGGCCTCCTGCACGTAGTTCTCGCCGAACAGGAGCTGGCCGCAGGAAGCGGCGGCCAGCAACCGGGGCCAGGCCATGCGTTTCGAGACCGCCACCAGGCGGATGTCCTCTGGGTTCCGGCCGGCCCGGCGGGCCGCCGCCTCGATGCGGGCCTGGATGGCCTGGATGGCTTCGCAGATGGCTTCCATGGGCGGGGCTCAAGCGCTTTCGGCCACCCCGTCCAGGCGGAAGAGGCGGGCGGCGTTTTCGGTGGTGCGGGCCACGATGGCGTCCAGCGGCAGGTCGCGCAGTTCGGCGATCTTGCGGGCCGTGAACAGCACGTAGGCCGGTTCGTTGCTCTTTCGGCCCCGCCAGGGCTGGGGGGTGAGGAAAGGTCCATCGGTTTCGATGAGTAGCCTGTCGAGCGGCACCCGACGGGCGATTTCCTGCAGCTCCTCGGCCTTGTTGAAGGTGACGATGCCGGGGATGGAGATGTGAAAACCGAGGGCCAGCACCTCCTCGGCGCAGGCCAGGTCGCCGGAGAAGCAATGGACCACGCCGCCTGCGGGCAGGGGGCCTGCGCCGGTGAGGATGTCGAGCACGTCCCGGTGGGCGTCGCGGTCGTGGATGACGAGCGGTAGCCCGAGGTCGCGGCCGAGTTCGACCTGGCGGCGGAAATGTTCCTTCTGCACCGCCACCGGGGCGTACATCTTGGCGTAATCGAGGCCGATCTCGCCATAGGCCACCACCCGCGGATGGCGGGCGAGGTCGCGCAGTTCCTCGTAGGTGGCCGGTGTCATGTCGGCGACATGATGGGGGTGGACGCCCACCGTGGCGAAGACCTGGGGATGCTGCTCGGCGAGAAGAATGGCGGCGCGGGAGCTTGCCGGGTCGATGCCCACCGAAAGGATGCGGTCGACGCCGGCGGCCTCGGCCCGGGCCAGCACCTCGTTCAGATCGTGCTCGGCGCCGATCATGTCAAGGTGGCAATGGGTGTCGATGGCTCTGGTGCCGGCGGGCAGGGCAGGCAGGGTGCGGTCGTGGGGCATGGGGGAAACCTGGCGGCAAAGGCTGGAGAGCGGTGCGCCTCGGGGGGGCATTGGCAGGCTTTTTTTCGGAGGCGGCCTTGCCGGACCGGGGAACACGGCTTAAATTATGGCTTTCGGTGAGTTGTCCTGGAGGTTCAGGTCGGGGCGGCGGGTTGCCGCACCATCGGTCGCTGCCTGGGGAGGTTTTTAGAGTTTGTGTTTTTGTGATGAATGCGGTAAAGTAACGCACTTTAGGCCTTCTGCAAATACTTAAGTTTGCGCCAAGCTGCCTTTTGCCACTTTTTCTTCTGTTCTTCCGAAAGGTTGAAAGAAATTCCCGCATGCCGTTATCCCCTTTCTCCACAGCGAGGAAAAAAACTGCCCATCCAGCATCCGTCAAGCCGGGTATGCGCCGGAGTACGTCCTCTGGCCCTGCTGACGGATTGCCCAGCGGAGGCAGAGGCGACCGCCATGAGTGGGACCGCGGCCGGGATGTTTTTTTACTTTTCCCGAGCAATAACCAATAAATCGACGCCTCTTCCGGTGCCGCGCGCGCCGGGGAGCTGTCCGTCCACAGCCAGCGCCCCTGAGCCAAAGGAGAACGTGCCCAGTGTTGACGAAAATCAAGGCTAAACTACTGGATGCGGGGAAAGACGAAGGATGCATTTCCTTTTCCGATCTCAATGACCTGTTACCCGACGACATCAAGGAACCCAACGCCATAGAGGAAATTTTCGACTTCCTGGGCGAGAACAACATCGAAATCGTTTCCGAGGAAAAATCCGGCCAGAAAAAAACCCTGTCCGGCGAGCTCTGGGACGATTACAAAAAGACCACCGACACCCTGGGGCTGCCCAAGGACTTCTCCGGCGTGGTCGGACCCTCCGACGACGAGAGCCACGACCCCGAGGAAACCACCACCACCTATCTCCGCGAGATGGGCCAGTTCGAGCTCCTCACCCCCGAGGAGGAGGGCAAGTACAGCCGCACCATCCGCGAAGGGTTCGACGCCATCATCCGGGCCATCCGTTCCGACGAGTCCGGGGTGGACGAAATGCGGCGTCTCAGGGAGCGGATCGATCTCTGGGAAAAACGCGATCCCTCCCTCAAGCCCAAGAAGCAGCAGCTCAATTACATGCGGGAAGGAGTGGCCAAGTGCGTCCAGAAGTACACCGACATCCGTTCCCTGATGGAGATGCACACGGTCATCGAGGCCTATATCCGCTCCATCGAGAGCGCCAAGGACGCCATGATCCGTGCCAACCTGCGGCTGGTGGTCTCCATTGCCAAACGCTATATGCACCAGGGGCTGACCCTTGCCGACCTTATCCAGGAGGGCAACCTCGGCCTCATGCGGGCGGTGTTCCGTTTCGACTACACCAAGGGTAACAAGTTCTCCACCTACGCCTCCTGGTGGATCCGCCAGGCCATCACCCGCGCCATCCTCGACAAGACCCGCACCATCCGCCTGCCCGTGCATTTTCTCGAGTTGCGCAGTCAGTTCTTCAAGGCCTTCTATTCGCTGCTCAAAGAACTGGGCCGCGAGCCCACACCGGTTGAGATCTCCAAGGCCACCGACCTGCCCATGGACAAGATTCTGGCCATCCTCGAAGCTTCCCGGGAGCCGATCTCGCTGGAAACACCCATCGGCGACGATGACTCGACCCTGGGCGATTTTCTCGAGAACCAGGAATCGGTATCGCCCTATGAGGCCGTGCAGAACCGCGAGCTCACCACCCGGGTTACCAATATCCTGGGCACCCTCTCCCAGCGCGAGGAGAAGATCATCCGCCTGCGCTTCGGCATCGGCGAGAAGGCCGAGTACACCCTGGAGGAGATCGGCAAACGCTTCAACGTCTCCCGGGAACGTATCCGGCAGATCGAGAAGAAGGCGCTCAACCGTTTGCGTCACAGCAGCCGGCGCGACAAACTGAAACATTTTCTCGACTAACTTCCCCGGCCCGACCGGGGGGGCCGGCTTTCGGCCCGGAAGTCGTTACAAAGGTAGACGCAACATGGAAGCAATGGTCCAGCAGGCCGGCCTGGGGGACATCCTCGCCAAGGTGAAGGACGGCGAGCGCCTCTCTCTCGAAGACGGCGCCCGGCTCTACCGCTGCCCCGACATTTTGGCGGTGGGCTACCTCGCCAACCTGGTGCGGCAGCGGAAAAACGGCGACAACGCGTACTTCATCTACAACCAGCACATCAACTACTCGAACATCTGCACCAATCTCTGCAAGTTCTGCGCTTTCGGCAAGGACAAGGAGTCGCCGCTTGCCTACGAGATGACCGTGGAGCAGGTGGCGGACAAGGTCCGCGAGCGGCTGGCCGAGCCGGTCACCGAAGTCCACATGGTGGGCGGCATCCATCCGGATCTGCCCTATTCGTATTACCTCGACGCGCTCCGGGCAATCAAGGCGGTGCGGCCCGACATCCACATCCAGGCCTTCACCTGCGTCGAGATCGCCCACCTGGCCGAGCTCTCCGGCCAGAGCGTGGCCGCCACTCTCGAGGAGCTGAAGGCGGCTGGCCTCGGCTCCTTGCCAGGCGGCGGCGCCGAGGTCTTCAGCCCGCGGATAAGGGAGCGCACCTGCGAGAAGAAGCTCTCCGGCGAGGGCTGGCTCGAGGTGGCGAAGACCGCCCACCGGGCCGGGCTCCACACCAACGCCACCATGCTCTATGGCCATATCGAGACCATCGAGGAGCGGGTCGAGCACCTCGATATGCTGCGCCGGGCCCAGGACGAGACCGGCGGCTTCCTGGCCTTCATCCCGCTCGCCTTTCATCCGAAGAATACCGAACTTGCCGACCTTTCCCGCACCTCCGGCATCGAAGACCTCAAGAATCTGGCGGTCTCTCGCCTGATGCTCGACAATTTCCCGCACATCAAGGCCTACTGGGTCATGATCGGACCCAAGCTCGCCCAGGTGGCGCTCTCCTTCGGGGCCGACGATGTCGATGGCACGGTGAAGGAAGAGGTGATCACCCACATGGCCGGCGCCGACACCGACCAGGCCATGAGCCGCGAGGAACTGGTGCGGATCATCCGAGAGGCGGGCAGACAGCCGGTGGAACGGGACACTTTGTACAATGTCATCAACACCTACTGACAAGAACGGCATGGCACCGTTGGCGGTGAAAAAGATCGGCGAAAAGGTGCTGGCCGGCCGCCGCATCACCGACGACGAGGCTCTGCTGCTGGCCACCGAGGCCGACCTCTACGACCTCGGCTTCCTGGCCGACGCGGTGCGCCGCCGGTTGCATCCGGAGCGCCGGGTGACCTACGTCATCGACCGCAACATCAACTACACCGACGTCTGCGTCTGCGGCTGCAAGTTCTGCGCGTTCTACAAGGCGCCGGAGGACAAGGACGGTTCCGTGCTTTCCTTCGATGAGCTTGGCCGCAAGATCGACGAGACCAAGGCCCTCGGCGGCACCCAGATCCTTCTGCAGGGTGGCCTCCATCCGGACAAGCCGCTGGAGTTCTACGAGCAGATGCTTGCCTTTATCAAGGGGCACGACATCCATGTCCATGGTTTTTCACCACCGGAGATCCATCATTTCTCGACGCTCTCCGGCCTGCCGGTGCGGGAGGTGCTGGTGCGGCTGCGGGCCGCCGGCCTCGATTCCATCCCCGGCGGCGGCGCCGAGATCCTCTCCAACCGGGTGCGGGCCGAGGCCTCGCCCCGCAAGTGCGACGCCGACCA
>JBFHWX010000043.1:0-21795 GCA_041599275.1 Desulfobulbales bacterium
CGCCTTCCCGGTAGATTGCGGCATCGGCGGGCAACCGCTGGCGCAGCCCCTTCTCCAGGATGCGCCCGGCGAGTTCCGGCTCGTTTTTCAGAAACGGAAAAGCGCCTGTCAGCTCTGCCGCCTGCTTCACCATACTTCTCCTTTGGCTTGGCCCACGAAAAGCACCATCACCTCCGGGCCGTGCGGCCGCAGAGCACATAGGAATCGTTGGGCCCCTGGAAATCCAGGCGGTGGATCTCTCCCACCCCGGCCTCCTGAAGCATTAAGCGGATCTCGGCCTCGGAATAGGAACGCCCTTCCTCGTTGTTGAGCAGCATATTGAGGGAGAAGAGGGCAGGAAATTCGGGCCCGTCCTTGGCGTCATTCAGAAAAAACTCGTGGACCATCACCAGGCCGCCGGGAGAGAGCGCTGCCACGGTCTTTTCAAGCAGCCGCCGGCAACTCTCCGGGCCCGAACTGTGCAGGATATGGGAGAGCCAGGCGGCGTCATAGCCAGAGCCCAGGGGATCGGCGTTGAAATCGCCGGCCAGGAAGGAGATGCGCTCGGAGAGCCCGAAGCGCTCGACGGTCCGCGCCGCGTAGGGCCGGGTGGTGGGCCGGTCGAAAATGGTGGCCCGCAGCTCCGGATTGGCCAGACAGAAATGGATGGCGTAGGTGCCGGGCCCGGCGCCGAGATCGAGAAGATGGCGGCAGCCGGCGAGATCGGCCTCGGCCGCCACCCGGGGGGCGATGGCATTGGCCAGGTTGAACATACCCATGAGAAAGCTCTCACGCTCGTGCTCCTCGCCATAGGAGCGCATCTCCAACGGCCGGCCGTCCAGCACCGCCTCGTGGAGCCGGGCCCAACCGTCCACCAGGTGATGGTGGTGGAGGATGATGTGGCCGATGTAGCGCTCCGAGGCCCGGTCGAGGAAATCACGGGCCGCCTCGGTGTTGCGGAAAGAAGTGCCGTCGTGTTCAAGGAGCCCCATGGCGGCGAGAGCCAGGAGCAGGGTCTCCACCCCGCGGGAATCACCACCCACGGCGGCGGCCACGTCGGAAGCCGAACAGGCCCCGGAGCCCAGCACCGAAAAAACGCCGAGCCGGACCCCTGCGTGGATGGTACCCGAACGCCAGTAGCCGCTCGAAGTGGAGAGAATTTGCCCCATGCTCCATTGATCCGTGCTGTTCATAAATCCACCTTTCCCTTTGTTCACCCTCGGCGCCATCGACAACCGCCAGTCTGCCTGATGATAATTGACTTTTCTCCCACCTTCAATCCCCATGCAGCGCACAAAAAGGCAAAGGATATTGACTTTGAAAACCACCCCCACTAAGAAGATATTATAGAAGTTAGGAAAACATCCGCCAGCGCCAACTGACCACATGACAATGGCCACTCCCCCTGACGCAAACCGCCGCTCCGCCCTCACCGGCCTGAGCGCCGACCTCAAGGCCGCCGCCGGCGCCGTCGGCTGGCTGGCCGGCTCCATGTCCGGCGTGGTGGCCCTTTTCTATGCAGTGGGTTTTCTCTGCGCCAAGGCCCACCTCAACATGCTGGGCATCGAACTGTTTTCGGGAATCGCCGCCGGCGACTACGTGGAAACCGGCGCCAAATTCTTCTATATCACCCTCATCCTGCTGCTGGAAAGCCTCTTCGACCTGGGAGGCGCCCTGTTGCCGGTCCTGCTTCTCTGCCTCGCCGTGCTTGGCACCCTGGTGCTGGCCGTGGCCGCAATCCGCGCGAAGGCCAGCAACGTCGGTCTCCGGTCCCTGCTCGGCCAATGGTGGTCGGCCTTCAGGGAGAAAAGCCGGAAAATCCTCAGCGCCCAACCGGCGCGCTGCATCCTCCTCGCTCTGGTGCTGCTCTGGGCCGGCGCGCAGTACCGCTATGTCTTCGCCCCGGTCCAGATCACCGGCGTGCTCCACACCGCCTGCACCGAGGACCACGACCAAAGCGGCGCCGCCCTGCTGGCCTGCCGGATCCGGCAGCAGGAGCACGGGGCCCTGCGCGCCTACTACGCCGGGCTCGCCGGCATCGTCTTCGCGCTCTTCCTGGTGACCGTCTCCCTCCGCCACTGCTACGAAAAAGGGCTGGCCGGCGGTCTCTTCCACTTCCCCCTCCTCGTCCTGCTGCTGATCTACGGCCTCGTGCTGCCGCTCACCTACGGCAGCCTGGTGATGCCCAACGATTTTCCCCGGGTAAACCTCACCACCAAACAGAACGCCGAAATCCAGTTGCCCGCAGGACCCTTTTTTCTCATCCACCAGAGCGACAAGTCCCTCATCCTCTGGCATGGGGCCCGCCGCGCCTCCTACGTCATCCCGGCCTCCGGGGTTTCCACCCTCGAAGTCATCGACCACCGGTCCCTGTTCGCCGAACCGCCCGCTTCCCCCAACACTCCAGCGAGGTGATCATGAAACGTCCTGTTTTCCTCCTCTTCCTGCTGCTTGCCCCAATTCTCGTCCTGATCTCCTGCGTTCCCCCCGACTCGCAGTACGGCGGCCCATCTCCCTACGAGCCCGAATACGACGTGATCGGCCGCGTCACCCGGGTCATCGGCCCCGGCCATGTGCAGATCAACAACCAATGGGTCAGCGAAGGCGCGGTCATGCGTTCCGGCGACCATATCCGCACGGTGGGAGACGCCCGCGCCACCCTTGCCCTGGCCCGGGGCGGTGAAGTGCATTTCGACGCCGATACCGACCCGATCCTGGAATGGCTTTCCACCTCGTTCTGCAAGCTGCGCATCGTGATCAACATCGGCAGCATGCTGGTGGACTCCCGCTGCCAGACCGAGACGAGGACCGGCTCGGGGGCGGTGATCGACACCATCGGCACTATCTATAACGTCAAGGTCAGTCCCTACTGGACCGAGCTCACCGTGCTCGAAGGCAGTGTTTCCGTGCGCAGCAACGTTGGCGGCGCCCAGGTGGTGCGGGCCGGCTACCAGTGCCTGATCGAGCGCAACCGGCCGGCGGCGCGGCCGGTGCAGGTCAACACCCTGCCGGCGGTGGACTGGGCCTGCCGGCTGAACCGCTCCCTGTGCCAGCAGTCCAGCCAGCCCCCGCCGCCGCCCTACTCCACCACGCCCTACCAGATCTCCGTTCCCAGCCTCACCGGTCTCGACCTCGCGCAGGCCCAGGAAACCCTGCGCCGGCACAAGCTTGAGCAGGGCCGGATCATCGAGAAAGCCACCGACAACAGAAACGAGCACAACCAGGTGGCTCGCCAGTCCCCGAAAAAGGGCGCCACGGTTACCCCCGGCACCACGGTGGAGCTCACCGTCTGGCGCTACCAGCCAGCCGTGCAGAGAATGCCCTATGTCATCCGCAAGCCTTTCCACGAAGCACGCAAAATCATCGAAGACGCCGGCATCCCCGTCAATCCCGTGCCCCAGGAACGTCACACCGACAAACGGGAGAAAGACAATCTGGTGACCCGGCAGTTCCCCGAACCCGGCACCAAGGTACCGCCGGGCACGGTGGCCGTGCTCACGGTGTACCGTTATCTGCGGCCCGCCGAGCGGCTGGTGCAGGTCCCCGACGTCAGGAACATGCACATCGACAGGGCCAGGGCTGTCCTGGAGGAAGCCGGCCTGCAGGCGGGCGAAACCTTCGGGCAGCCCACCCCCTCCCGCACCCAGGCCAACATTGTCCATCACCAGGACCCGGCCGCCGGCAGCCGGATGGACCGGGGCGGCAAGGTGAACCTCTGGATCTACACCCAGGAACTGCGTCTCCTCAACCCTCCCATCCTGCGGCCGGCCCCCGCTCCCCCGCCGCCGCCGGTCATTTATTAGCCAACCCAGGAAAACTTTTTTCTCCGCCCGGCGCCCTCCCGGAGCGCCGGGCGGAGGTGGCCTGCCGGCGGCCCCTCCTCCCCGCCAGAAACGCCACAAATACCAGTTGTTAGAGCGACGTTTCCATTCTCCCGCCCGCCCCGAATTACCCTTGACAATCCCGGCCATTCGTTTTACAAGGAACAGTTTGCCGTGGCAGACCCGCCTTTCCGGGCGGCGCCACACCGCACGGGAACTTCTCATTATTCCGTCTTATTTCGGACGCCGAAGTAAGATACCGATTCAGAAGGAGATCGTAAAATATGTGTCGGCTAGCGATGAAGACCGCCAGCGAAGCCTTCTCGCCCTATTCGGTGATCACCGCCATGGAGGCGATGCAGGAGGGCTACGACGGCTCCGGTCTGGGACTCATGCTGCGGGGGCTCGAGTTCGGTGACTACAGTTACCGCGCCAAACACCCGATCCTGTCGGGCATCGCCCACTCCGAGCGGGCCCTGCACCGGTTGAACGACTTCATGCAGGAACGCGGTTTCGAACTGCAGTACGACCACGAGTTCGACACCGACCTCTCCAAGGTCGAGGCCAAGGACCGCCACAAGTACTTCCTGCGGGCCTACAAGACGCCGGAAGCCTGGGCAGCCTTCGACAAGCCGCGGACCGACGACGAGCTCATGCACGTACGCCTGGCGCTCAGGAAGGACGGCGAGGAGCACGGTGGTGACCTCACGGTCTTCTCCTTCTGGCCGGACGTGGCGATGATCAAGGAAGTGGGCTGGCCGCTCGATATCGGCCAGGCCTTGGGCCTCAACGACGACCGCCTCAAGGCCCGGGTGGTGATGGCCCAGGGCCGCCAGAACACCAACTACGGCATCAATCTGTACGCCTGCCATCCTTTCTTCCTGCAGGGCGTGGTCACCATGACCAACGGCGAGAACACCGCCTTCGTGCCCATCAAGGAATGGCTGATCGGCACCCATCACCCGGGCTACATGGGCTACCAGTCCGACTCCGAGGTCTTCGCTCACATCCTGCATTATGTCACCCGCCAGTTGAAACTGCCGCTGGAGGTCTACAAGCACGTGATCACGCCGCTCAAAACCGAGGAGCTCGACCGCCATCCCCAGGGCGAGTTCCTCAAGGGACTGCGTAACGCCTGCCGGCGGCTGATCATCGACGGCCCCAACTGCGTCATGGGCTCCCTCGAGGACGAGACCACCCTGATGGTCATGGACACCAAGAAGCTGCGGCCCGGCACGGTGGGCGGCAAGCCCGGCGAGTGGGCGCTGGCCAGCGAGATGTGCGGGGTCGACGCCATGATCCCGGAGCGCGACAGAAGCCTCGATTTCCAGCCGATGCGCGAAAACACCGTTATTATTCCCCCCGACCGCAAGGAGTTAGTGGTATGGTCTCAGTTCGATCGATTCCCTCTCAGCCAAGCAGCCTGATCGCCGGCGATCTCCAGTGGATCGTCAACCACCGCGAGGACCGCTGCACCCTCTGCGGTAAGTGCACCGCCGTCTGCCCCATGCAGGCCATCTACCTGACCTACCGGCGGCAGCGCATGCCCAAGCTCGATATCATGCAGAAGAAGCGGGGCAGCGAATACCGGGTGTTCACCGGCATCCGCCAGCGCACCGAACTCGCCAACCGCTGCATCGGCTGCGGCATGTGCGCCTCGGTCTGCCCCAACGAGGCCATCGCGCCGATGGCCAACCCCAATGACCCGCGGGCCCGCTTCCACACCAACCAGAAGGGGGAACCGATCACCCGCGGCGGGCGGCGCAACGAGCGCTCCTCGCTGCTCGACCAGATCATCTTCAACCGCATCTCCATGCTCACCGACCCGGCGCTGGATGCCGGCCGCCACGAGTTTACCCTCAACACCCTGCTCGGCCGCGTCCTGCCGCCCGAGGAGTATCTGCGGCGCCAGGCCGCCGGCGAGTGGATCCCGCCGGTGCGCGAGATCTTTCCCTTCGTGATCGGCTCCATGAGCTTTGGCGCCCTCTCGCCCAACATGTGGCTCGGGCTCCTGCAGGGCGTCGCCTACTGCAACGAGGTGCTCGGCATGCCGGTGGTGATGGCCACCGGCGAGGGCGGCTGCCCGCCCTGGGTGCTGAGAAGCCCGTTTCTCAAGTATATCATTCTGCAGATCGCTTCCGGTTATTTCGGCTGGGACGAGATCATCCGCGCCATCCCCGAGATGCAGTGCGACCCGGCGGCCATCGAGATCAAGTACGGCCAGGGCGCCAAACCCGGCGACGGCGGTCTGCTCATGTGGTTCAAGGTTTCGAAGCTCATCGCCCGGCTGCGCGGCGTTCCCCAGGGCGTCGATCTGCCCTCGCCGCCGGTACACCAGACGCTTTACTCCATCGAGGAGAGCGTCATGAAGATGATCCAGACCATGAGCACCGCCTGGGGCTTCCGGGTGCCGGTCTATCCGAAGATCTCGGGCTCCACCTCGGCCAAATCGGTACTGAACAACCTGGTACGCAATCCCTACGCCTCGGCGCTCTTGATCGACGGCGTCGACGGCGGCACCGGCGCCGCCTACAACGTCTCCATGGACGCCACCGGCCACCCCATCGCCTCGAATCTCCGGGAGTGCTACCTCGATCTCGTGGCCCAGGGCCGCCAGAACGAGATCCCCATCTTCGCGGCGGGCGGTGTCGGCAAGAACGGCAACGTCACCCAGAACGGCATGGCACTCATCATGCTGGGCGCCTCGGGCGTGCACATCGGCAAGTACATCATGCAGGCGGCGGCCGGCTGCCTCGGCAGCGAGCAGAACCGCTGCAACGTCTGCAACATCGGCCTCTGCCCCAAGGGCATCACCAGCCAGAACCCGAAGATCTACCGGCGGCTCGACCCCGACAAGGTGGCCGAGCGGGTAGCCGAGGTGTTCATGTCCATCCGCACCGAGATGAAAAAGATCATGGCGCCGCTCGGCCGGTCCCAGTCCCTGCCCATCGGCATGTCCGACGCCATCGGCATCGGCGACGCGGCGGCGGCGGAGCGCCTCAAGATCCGGTACATGTGCTAACAAGTTCACAGCGAACAGCGTAAGGAGCAGTGCAAGTGAGCGACACAACGCAACAAGCGACCATCATAGACGGCCTGGACGAGTTCGGGCAGCGGATCAGCTCGAAACGGTTCGAGGAACTGGTCCAGGAAGCGGCCAAGACGTCCAACAACCTGGTGCTGAAGACCTACGGCCAGCATAACGTGGGCGGCCGCCTGCCCGGCAAGAATGGCTACTCGATCCGCATCCAGGGCCCGGCCGGCCAGCGGTTGGGCTGCATGGGCCAGCCCGGCACCACCATCATCTGCGAGGGCCCGGCCTCCGACGACGTGGGCTACCTCAACATCGGCGCCGATATCGTGGTAAAGGGCGACGCCACCAACGGCGTCTGCAACGCCACCGCCCAGGGTCGCACCATGATCGGCGGCTCCATCGGCGCCCGCGGCCTTACCATGACCAAGTGGAACCCCGACTACCAGCGGCCCGAGCTCTGGATCCTGGGCTCCACCGGCGACACGTTCGCCGAGTTCAACTGCGGCGGCATCGGCGTGGTCTGCGGCATCGAGCCCAAGAACCCGAAGAACGTGCTCGGTTACCGGCCCTGCGTCGGCATGGTGGGCGGCTGGATCTACTACCGGGGCGAGACCGACGGCTCCTTCTCGAAAACCAACGTCAAGGAGATCCTGCCCGACGACGAGCAGTGGCAGTGGCTGGTCGACCGGATGCCCGATTATCTGGCGGCCATCGGCCGGCCGGAGCTGCTGCCCGTGCTCTCGGTGCGCGGCGAGTGGAAGCTGCTGATGGCCATCACTCCCCAGGAGCGGGCGCTGATGTTCTCCGGCCCCATGCCCATGGCCGAATTCCGGCGCAAGGTCTGGGAGCCGGCCTTTGGCGGCGACCCGCTGCGCGACCTGGCTCCCGGCCTCGACCGCTCGCCGATCGGGCTGGTCGAAAGCGGCGACCTGCGCCGGCGCCTGCCCTACTGGGCCAACCAGCAGGCGGCGGCGCCGTGCTCCTTCTACTGCCCGGTACACATCCCCACCATCGACCGGCTGCGCCTCATCCGCGAGGGCAAACTCGACGAGGCCTACGAACTGGTGCTTCGCCACACGCCGCTGCCCGGCTCGGTGTGTGGCGCCATCTGCCCCAACCTGTGCATGCAGAACTGTTCCCGGCAACTGGTGGACGAAGCCATCGACGTCGCCTTCCTGGGCCGCTCGGTCAAGGACGTGCCGGCGCCGCAAGCCGCCCCACCCACCGGCAAGAAGGTAGCCATCGTCGGCGGCGGCCCGGGCGGCATGAACGCCGCCTGGCAGCTCGCTCTCGCCGGCGTCGAGGCCCATATCTTCGAGAAGAACGAGCGCCTGGGCGGCAAGCTGGCCCAGGTCATCCCCTGGGAGCGGCTGCCCCAGGCCACCTGGAACGCCGAGATCGACCGCTTCCTGGCCATGCCGGGCATCCACGTCCATTTCGGGGTCACCATGACCAAGTCGAAATTCGCAGAGCTGCAGAAAGAATTCGACTATGTGGTGGTGGCGGTGGGCACCCATGAGCCACGCCGCATTCCCTTCCCGGGCCACGAGCGGGTGATCACGGCCCTGGACTTTTTGACCAGCGCCAAGTCGGACAATCCGCTGGCGGTGGGCAAGCAGGTGGTGGTGATCGGCGCCGGCAACGTCGGCTGCGACGTGGCCTGCGAAGCCTACCGCCTCGGCGCCGAAGAGGTGGTGCTGGTGGACATCCAGAAGCCGCTCGCCTTTGGCAAGGAAAAGGCGGCGGCCGAGGAACTGGGCGCCACCTTCCGCTGGCCGGTGATGACCAAGGAGGTCACCGAGGCGGGGCTGGTCACCTCGGACGGCGACCTGATCCCGGCCCAGACCGTGATCATCTCCATCGGTGACGTGCCGGCGCTTTCCTTTTTGCCCGAGAACGTCGAGTGCCTCAAGGTGGGCGGTGCCTCCTGGGTGAAGACCGATGGAGCCGGCCGCACTACCAATGCAAAGGTGCTGGCGGTGGGCGACGTGGAGAAGCCGGGCCTTGCCACCAACGCGCTGGGCCGCGGCCGCGACGCGGCGCATGCCATCATCGCCGCCCTCAAGGGCGAGGAATGGCAGCCCTTTGCCCGGAAGGTGATCAGCCTGCAGAACCTTACCATCGAGCACTACGCTCCGGGCAGCCACACCTGCGGTGCGGCGGACGACGACGAGGCCAACCGCTGCCTTTCCTGCGGCACCTGCCGGGACTGCCACCTGTGCGAGACCATCTGCCCGACGAACGCCATCGGCCGCCGGCCGCTGCCGGGCGACTCCTTCGAGTACGTCTCCGACGCCGACAAATGCATCGCCTGCGGCTTCTGCCGCGACACCTGCCCCTGCGGCATCTGGGTGATGCAGCCCTTTGAGTAGCAACTCCCCTGCCCTCGGCGGCAGACCATGACGCGATAAATAAAAAGGGGGCCGCACACCGGCCCCCTTTTTATTTGCTCCCGTGCCAACAAAAGAGACATATAACTCCAAGGGCCACCTTTGGCCTTTCTCCTTTTGCCTTTCGCCTTTATCCTTGCTCCATGCCCGTCTTCCGCCTGCACCCGGACACCCTTCTCTTCCCGCCCACCCGGCTCGCCGAGCCCGACGGCCTGCTCGCGGTGGGCGGCGACCTCTCCCCGGAACGTCTGCTGCTCGCCTACCGCCAAGGCATCTTTCCCTGGTATTCGGACGAAGAGCCCATCCTCTGGTGGTCGCCAGCGCCGCGCCTCATCCTGCTGCCGGAAAACTTGCGGATCTCCCGGCGCCTGGCCCGCACGATACGCAAGCAAACCTTTCAAATCTCCTTCGACACCGCCTTTGCCGAGGTCGTGGCCCACTGCGCCGGCACCCCGCGGCCCGGCCAACCCGGCACCTGGATCACCGCCGAGATGCAGGAGGCCTACGGCCGGCTGCACGAACTGGGGTTCGCCCATTCGGTGGAGGCCCGTCAAGGGGAAAAACTGGTGGGCGGTCTCTACGGCCTCGCCCTTGGCGGCGTCTTCTTTGGCGAGTCCATGTTCAGTCTGGTTGCCGACAGCTCGAAAGTCGCCTTCGCCGCCCTGGTCGAAAGGTTGAAAGAGTGGGACTTCGGTCTCATCGACTGCCAGGTGGCGACCCGCCATCTTCTCTCCCTGGGCGCCCATGAAGTGGAGCGCGAGGAGTTCGAGAGGCGGCTCGCCCTGGCCCTTGCCAAACCCACCCACAAGAAAAGCTGGCAGTTTAGCAATTGACGCACGCGCCCTTCCTGGCTAGGCTTCGCAAAAGCGATCCAACCAAATGAGAGGCAAAGCCATGTTTCCTCTTTCCAGGGGCACCTCGACGGTCTTTCTCTGCCTTCTTCTCCTCGCCGGCTGCGGCGCCCGGCAGCCGAGCACTGGCGGCCTGGGCCCGGCCACTGGTGCCGGCAGGCCGTCGGCACTGGTGCGGCTCGACGATACCCTCTGCCGGGAGACGGCGACCGGCAAGGTCTGGCTGCTGGCGCAAAGCCCGCGCTTCACCTCCTGGCAAGAGGCGAACCGCTACGTTGCCGCCCTCAATGCCGGCGGTCACAGCGACTGGCGGCTGCCGAGCCGGGAAGAGCTCCGCATCCTGCACGAGATCCGGCAGTGGGGCAGAAACGGCGGCTGCGAGCTCGGCCGTCCAGAACAAGATCTCTGGTCCGGCGCCACCGTGGTTGAAAGCTCGCTCGGGCACTGGGAGACGTACTTGCTCTGCGCTCCTGAAACAAAATACTGCCCGGCGAAGAGCAAGACCGGCAGGGTACGGGCGGTGCGGCCATAACCATATTCCCAGGGAAAACGAGACCTCCCGTGGACCTGGCTTTTTTCATCTGCCGGCCAGGATCAACGGCACAGAGAAACGGCCCCGGCAATACGGCCCTCAGAAAACCAGGAAAGGAGCCCTCGAAAGCCGCGCGCCGCCTGAAATCCCGTCAAGCTTCAGGCCCGTAGTGCTTTTCCTTGCATTTTCAGTAACGGGGGATTCTCTTCTAGTAATTTGCCGCTTACCGGCCAAGGATCTGGCTACCTTGCCTCAACCTGGCATCCGGGCAACGGCGCCCACACTCGTGTAAAAAAAGCACCGGCGCAATGGACACTATCTGGTTCGAACTCGCTCTCATTTGCCTGCTCATTCTCGGCAACGGCTTCTTCGCTCTCTCCGAGCTGGCGATTCTCTCCGCCCGCCGCGGACGCCTCGCCCATGCCCTCAAAAAAGGCGATCTCCGAGCCGGCCGGGCCATGGAATTGCAGGCTGACCCCCAGCGCTTTCTGGCCACGGTGCAGATCGGCGTCACCCTGGTCGGCACCCTGGCGGCGGCGGTGGGCGGAGCAGCGGCAGTGGAGGTACTCAAGCCGCTGCTCGCCGGGGCGCCCTCGGCCCTGGTCCGCGCCTGGGCCGAACCCCTTGCCCTGGTGCTGGTGGTCGGCATGATCAGCTACGCCACCCTGGTGGTCGGAGAGCTGGTGCCCAAGGCTCTTGCCCTGCACCGGGCCGAAAGCATGGCCCTGGGGGTGGCCGGCCCCATCGGCCTCATCTCCCGGATCGGCGCCCCGCTCGTCTCCTTTCTCGCCGCCTCGAGCCGTATCGTGCTGCGGCTCTTCGGTATCCGCGGGCCGGCCGAACAGCCAACCGCAAGCCGGGAAGAGATCGAGCTCATGGCCAGGGAGGGCCGCGAAGCCGGCACGGTGAGCGCTGCCGAGCATGAATTCATCCGCAACGTTTTCGACTTCACCAGAAGAACGGCACGCCAGGTGATGATGCCCCGGCCCCGCATCGTCAGTCTCGATTTTTCCCGGCCGAAGCAGGAGATACTGGAGCAGGTGGCCGCCCCGCCCTTTTATTCCCGCTTCCCGGTCCATTTCGGCGATCCCGAGGAAATCGCCGGCTTCGCCCACAGCAAGGACCTGCTGCGCCAGGCCCTGGAGCACCCCGAAAAACCCTTCGATCACCTGGTCCGCCCCCCCCTCTTCGTCCCGGAAAGAACAAAAGCGGGCGAACTGTTGGCCGAGATGCAGCGCCGTCACCTGCACCTCGCCCTGGTGGTGGACGAGTACGGGGTGATAGTCGGCCTTGTCACCTTCGAGGACCTCATCGAAGAACTGGTGGGCGAAATCGAGGACGAGCACGACCGGGGGGGGCAGGCCAGGATCCAGCACCTGGCCGACGGCAGCCTTCTGGTCGACGGCCTGCTGCCGGTGAGAGAACTTGCCGCCCGCTTGAAGGTCAGGGTGGACGAAAAACCGCAGTACACCACCGTGACCGGCCTCATCCAGCATCGCCTGGGCCGCATCCCGCGGCAAGGGGACACCATCTCCTGGAAGACCTTCAGCCTGAGCTGCGAGGAAGTGACCCCAACCACCGCGAAGGTGGTGCGGGTCCGTCAAACCGAGCCGCAGGCCGACGGCCTGGCCTGAACAACGGGCGGAAAATCGGGCTGGCGACCGGTGGCCGGAACGGTCCTGCGGCCAATAAGGTAGCCGCTGGTTTTCTCACTTCAATGCCGCTCCGCTGCCGTTCTCTCCTCTGCATCCCCCTCGGCACTTACCGCTCGGCCTGCCGCCGAGCCGATCACGGCCCGAAAGGCCGTCACCACCTCGGGGGCGAACTGGGTACCGCTGTGCCGTTCGATTTCCTGCAAGGCTTCTTCCCTACTCAAACCCTTCCGGTAGGGACGGTCGGTGGTGATGGCGTCGAAGGTGTCGGCCACCGCGATGATCCGCGCCATGAGCGGCAGTTCGTCGCCCTGCAACCCCTCGGGATAGCCGGTGCCGTCCAACCGCTCGTGGTGGTGGATGATGGCGGGCAGGGCACAAAGCAAAAAATCGGCGTTGCGGATGATTTTCGCGCCGGAGAGGACATGGGAGCGCATGACCTCGGTCTCCTCCTCCTCGAGGCCGCTGCATTTCTTCAAGATGGCGTCGGAGATGCCGATCTTGCCGATATCGTGGAGCACGGCCCCGAGCTCCACCTGATCCACCTGCTCGTCGGCAAGCCCCAGTTGCCGGGCGATGCCGGTGGCATATTCGGCCACCCGGGCGGTATGCCCCCTGGTATAGGGATCCCGGGCATCCATCGCCGCCACCAGCGACTTGAGGGCGCCCTCGTAGCCGTGCTTGATACGGCCGGTCATGTGGTTGAACGCCACCGCCAACGCCTCGAACTCGTCGCCGGTGCTCAGGGCGGCCCGCATGCCATACTCGCCGTGGCTCAACCGGCCGGCCACCTCGTGCAGGTGACCGATCGGGGTCAAAACAAGCTTTCTGAGAAGCAGATAAAGCACGCCGCAGACCAGCCCGATGATGCCGAGCCCGGCCAATCCAAGTGAGTGTCGGGTGCGGGACAGACTCTCCAGGGTCGCCGCCATGGGCAGGAGCACGCTCAAACCGCCGCGCACGTCCCCCACCGCGTACCCCTGATCGGCATGACACTCCAGGCAGGAGGGTTCCACCCGCAGCGGCACCATACGGCGATACAGCGGCCGCCCGTCCTCCCGCACCTCTGCGCCGATCCCCTCCCGGCTGGCTTCGTAACCGGCCGCCTCGAAACCGGCCAGGATCTCCTGCTCTGAAGGCGTCGGGGCATTGGCCGGATTGCGGGGTCTGAGGCTGGTCAGCCGGAAACTGTACAAGCCGGCTTCTGCCGCGTAACCGGAAAGTTCCCGGGTCACCAGGGCCGGGTTCCGGAAAAGGTAGGTCGTTCCGGCCCGGTCGACGATTTCCGTGCCCGGCAGGAAAGGGTTGCCCTCTTCACCTGCCCCGCGCGGGGCGTAGAGTCCACCGTGGTCGGCCACCCAGCGACGGGTGATGATCAACTGCTGGAGAAGGACCCGGGCCTGCTGGTCGAGTTGGACAAAGAGGGCGGATCTGGCCTGAAAATACATCCAGGAGAAAAGAGCGATCAGAAAAAAAAGCAGCAGAGAGCCGAGCCACAGGATGAATTTACGCCGCAGGCTGGAATGAGGTACCGGCATAAACCAGGCCTCGAGGATGAGGGAGACTGCTGCCGGGCCCGTCGAGGCCTGCACCCTGTTTTTTTCAGGAATTCGGCGCGGGCGACAGAACCCTTCGGTGAACGACCAAAGTCTATCGCCTCGACCGCCAGCCCTGCAACCACCAAATTCAGCCATTCCTCACCCGGCGCTTCCGGAGGGAAGGCAGAAAAGGTCTCGCCGCACGGCTCCCGCAACATCCCCGCCGGCCAGTGAGAAGTCACGGCAGATCCGCCAACCCCAGCGCCTTCATTTTACGAAACAAGGTCTTGCGGGACACCCTCATCGCCGCCGCGGTCTGGCCCTTGCGCCAATGATGGCAAGCCAGCAGCTTGGCCACCAGCTCTTTCTCGAACGCCGCCATGGCCGACTGGTAGTCAAAGCTTTCCCCGAGCCCGGGCACCGCGACGCCGCAGTCTGCGCTGACGGTGATCTCCGGCGCCGGCGCCGCTGGCAATTCAAGACGGCCGATGGTGAGATAACGCTGCAGCACGTTGTGCAACTCCCGCACATTGCCCGGCCAGTCGTGGGCCTCCAGGCGTTCGAACACCAGGCTCGGCAGAAACCGCCCTTTTCCGCCACCGGTCCAATTGGCCAGGAAATCATCCACCAGCAGGCACAGATCCTCCATCCGCTCCCGCAACGGCGGCACGGATATGGGCAGAACATTGAGCCGAAAATAGACATCTGGTCGGAGAGCGCCATTGGCAATCATCTGATCGAGGTTGCGGCTGGAGGCGGCCATCACCCGCAAATCCGGATGGCGCGCTCCGCCGCCGCCAAGCGGCGCCAGACCGAGGCCGTCCAAAACCCGAAGCAGTTTCGCCTGCTGGGCCAGAGGCAAATCCCCCACTTCGTCGAGGAACAGGGTACCGCCATCGGCCTGCTCCAGGGTGCAGGCTCGATCTTCTCCCGCTCGGGGCGCACCCTGGGAGCAGCCGACGAATCCTCTTTCGAAAAAATCCTCGGCCATGGAGCTGCAATTCACCGGCACGAACTTTCCATGACGCCGGCTGCTGTGCCGGTGAATCGCCCGGGCCACCAACTCCTTGCCGGTGCCCGACTCTCCACAGATAACCACCGGACTGTGACTGGCCGCCGCCTTGACGATACGCTCGTAGAGTTCCTGCATGCATGGGCTCCTGCCGATAAGCTTGCCGAAACGGTAGCGGTCGGCAATGGTCTCGCGCAAACTGCTGTTCTCCTGCCGCAGTTGCTCGGCTTCCCGCTGCAGATCAAGGGCCGCGCGCTCCTGGGCGCTCACCTCGCGAGCGGTGGCAATGGCCCCTACACGCCGGCCGGACGCGTTGTACATCGGCGCCGCCAGACAGTTCATGTAGCGCGCTCGGCCGCGAAGATCAGGGTAATATTCGATGATCTCCCAGGCGTCGGCGACAATGTCCGAAACCCGGGGCTGACTGTCCTTGTAGTGGGCGAGGAAACCCTCGTAATCGCCGTCCGCCACGAAATCGACCAGAATAGGACGCTTGTCCGGATAAAAAGGCCGCCAATGCTGGTCGGTGCCCACCATGTCCCGGGCCGCCAAACCGGTGTAGAGTTCACAGGCCCGGTTCCAGAAAAGTATCCGGTGGTCGAGCCCGATGACAAACTGCGGCACCGGGGTGCATTGCAGAAAGTGCGCTAACTGACTGAATTCATTTCCCTCGAGACCTTTCATGCGCCACCCTCCCGGAAAATGGCTTCCCTTTCCTGAAATCAAGAAGTTACCAAAGTCACAGCAAATTCCAGGCCGCACCGGTTGAAAACCGGCGCCACCGGCTGTGCGGACAACCAGGACCAGAACCGGAACAGGCTGAAGGGAAAGGAAAAAGCACGGGGAGCCAGAAGAGGGAGGCGACGCCCAAAGACGCGGGCAACACTCAAGACCGTTCAGCCAGGAAAACGAAACGGGCCAGGAGTGACCCATTTCAGGTCGACGTCAACCCGTATTTGATCATCTTCCGCAACAGGGTCTTGCGGCCTATTCCGAGGGCGGCGGCGGATCTGGCGCGATGCCAGCGGTTGGCCTGCAGGGCCTGCAGGATGGTTTTCTTTTCACAGTCGTCCAGGGCCTGGCGCAAGCCGGAAAAGCCGCCGGCGCCCAGGGCCGGAACACCGCCCGGTTCGGCAAAATCCAGGCGCCCCATGGTGAGGTAGCGTTCCAGAACATTCTGCAACTCCCTGATGTTTCCAGGCCAGTTATGCCGTTCGAGGGTCTGCAGCAAACGGCGGGTCACCCGTGGCGGCCGCCTGCCCGGCCCGGCCTGCCGTTCGAAGTAATGCCGAACCAAAAGTTCCACGTCCTCGAGGCGATCCCGCAGCGGCGGCAGGTGGATCGGCAAAATATTGATCCTGAAATAAAAATCCTCTCGCATGAGGCCTGCCTGCAGCAATTCGAACATCTTCCTGTTGGTCGCCGCGATCACCCGAAAATTGGCGAACCGCATCCGGCTGCCGCCCACCGGCATGTAGCCGTTGCCTTCCAGGGCTCTCAGCAGCTTGACCTGCATGGTGGTGGACAGCTCACCGACCTCGTCCAGAAAGAGAGTGCCCCCGTCGGCCCGGTCGAGGTAACCGCTCTTGTCCGTCACCGCGCCGGTGAAGGCACCCTTGCGGTACCCAAAAAATTCGCTCTCCATCAGGGTTTCAGGGATGGCTCCACAGTTGACGGCGACGAACTCCCTGTCGCAACGGTCGCTCAGATCGTGGATGGCCCGGGCCACCAGCTCCTTGCCGGTACCGGACTCACCGGTAATCACCGTGTTGATGGCGCGCCCTGCGGCCTTGATGATGAGCTCATAAACCTCCTGCATGGCCCGGCTCTTGCCGATGAGCGAACCGAACCGACGGTGGGCATCGCCGCCACCCACGCAGGCCCCTTTCACCTCCCGCCGTTCGCCGGACTGTGCCAGACGGACGGCTTCCTCGCCCCGGTCGGTGAGGTCGAGCAGGGTTTCCACCACTCCGGCCATTCGCCCCTGGGCATCGAAAATAGGTGATGCAAGAAACTGGATGATCCGGCTCCGGCCTCCGAGGTTCTCGAAATAATCTATCGCCTCCCAGGCGTTGGGTACGATCGGGGACCGCCGGGCGTTCTGACCGATATAGAGTTCCAGCAGGCGGCCGAAATCGCCGGCCACGAGGAGATCCGCCATGACCGGCCGGGGGGCCGGATAGAACGGTTTCCACTGCCGGTTTGTGCCCACCATCTCAGACGCCGGATAACCGGTGAGGGCTTCGCAGGCCTTGTTCCAGAAAATGATCCGGTGGTCGAGCCCGATGGCAAATTGGGCAACAGGGGAACACTCGAACGCGGTAACCAAGGATGATTCCACAAAAAACTCCTACTAGCTCTACGCCATGCCGACCAAGCAGTCGCAACCCGAGCCGCCGGCACCATACTTTTTTCGGAAAGCGGGCTTACTGACCATGCAACCCTGCCAGCAAGACGCCCCTTCCAAACTATCCAACTTCCTTGAAAACTCAAACCTTTTCCTTGACCTTCCCTTATTCCGACAGCACGCCCCCGCAATACCCAATCCATACACGATTTATCCATATTGACCTGCCATTCCCTGTCCCCTTTAATTGTACGGCTTGATCCAGGCCCCAGCGGCCTGGAAGCCGGTTGCTCTGAGGGCGGAGACGGGAAGCCCGCCAGAACACACGAGCATGGTCGGCGTTCGCTGTCGCCCGCATGACTGCGCCCCAACGCCATTTTCCCGCTTTCCGCCAGTGGGTCAACAATGACCCACTGGCGGCCGCTTGCGCCCCCGAGAACAAACTCACAACAACTCGAAATAAGACAGAAAATTATTCCATTTGACCGAGCCGTGGAAGTATGGCTTGCTACAGTCCGATCTGCCACCAGCCATTCGGGTACGAGAAGGAGCCTCCATGCGGCGCGAGATATTCGACAAATTGACACCGGTCACCCAACCCTTTTCGGCGAGCCTGCTCACGGCCCTGCTCGACGACATTCTGGCGGTTGCCTATGTCACGGACATGGAGACCCACGAAATTCTCTTCATGAACCGGGCCCTGCAGCAGGTACACGGCAATGCCATTGGCCTCAAATGCTGGCAGGTCTTTCAGCAACTCGACGAACCCTGCGCCTTCTGCACCAACTCCCGCCTGCTGACTCCCGATGGCACGGTCGCCCCCACATACACCTGGGAACATCGCAACCCGGTCACCGGCCGTTGGTATGCCCTCCACGACCAAGCGATCCCCTGGCACGATGGGCGCCTGGTGCGGCTGGAAATCGGCATCGACATCACCGGGCAACGCCAGCAGTCCATTGCCGCGACAGGCAGCAGCCGGATTTTACAGACGGTGACCCACACCACCGAGCGGCTGGTCGGCTCCGGCGACTGGCAGCGCCTTGCCCCCCCCCTTCTGCAACAACTGGGGGTTGCCGCCGCTGCCGACCGGGTCTATCTCTACAAATATGTCCCTTCGAAGGATGGCTCCAGCGCCTGCACCAAATGCTTCGACTGGAACATGCCCGGTGCCCCTTCCCGGCCCACGGTCCTTGCTTTTGAAAAAGGTCCGGAAACGAGTTTTGTCTATGCCGCCGGCCAGACCCGGGAAATTCCCGAATCCATCCGTCCTCTCATCACCGATGCCCCCAGTGTCCTCGCCCTGCTGCCGGTGCGGGTGGCTGGCAGGGATTGGGGTTTCCTCGGTCTCGACGCCCTCCATTCACAACGCCGCTGGACGGCGGTCGAAATCAACGCCCTGCAAAGCACCGCCAACGTGCTCGGTACACTCATCCAGCGCTCCCAGATGCTGGAAACGGACGGCGAGGGGGAAGCCAGGCGACGTCTTGCCGGCGATGAACAGGGGTGCATGGGGAACGGGAAGACGGTCTGCCCAAAAAATTGCCGCTCGAGCAGCACACCAGCGGGCGAGGCCTGCCGCCTCCAGGAGATCGAAGCGCTCCTGGAGGCCCAAAAGGCTCGCCACAGCCAGTTGACTGCGGAATTGGAAAAACTGCGGGCCGAGCTCGAGGAACGCGATATCACCGTCAAGTGCCTGCTCGCCGAGTTCGCCAAAAACAGAGAAGAAATCGAAGAAAGCATGCTGGCCAACGTCCGGCTCCTCATCCTGCCTTACCTCGACGATCTGGAGGCCGGCCTGGAGAAAGCACAGAATCTGCAATTCATCACCCTGATCCGCAACAACCTGCAAACCGTCACATCGTCTTTTGCCAAACAGATCTCCATCGCCGACCACCAACTGACCCAGCGGGAGATGCGGATCGCCGACTTCATCCGCCAGGGGCGGACCAGCAAGGAAATCGCTCAATTCCTTGGGATCGCCACGCGAACCGTGGAGACCTACCGCAATAAAATCAGGAAAAAACTCAGCATCCGGAACAAAAACATCAATCTCCGCACCTATCTCCAAAACATAATGGGCCCGCGCTAAGTGCCCCCCAAAGCCTCGGCGGCAACCAGGATTGCTGCCAGGCGGGCTACCTCCCCCAGTCTCACCAAGGACGCGAGGCCCGAAAAATGACAAAAGACGTTAGTCCGAAAGGGGAATACCTGGAGAGCGTCGGACCTCAATGCTGCCGCCCACAACCTCAAAAAACTCCCGAAACCACGGCTTGTTCATACCAACACCGTACGCATTCTCTACATATTGTTTTTCCCGGTGTCTAAACGTATAAGTCTTACTCTTGTAAGTGTTTTTCGGACAAAAACAGTAACCAGGCCGGCCGAACAAAATCACAAGCCTGGTGAATGAAAAAAATATTTTCTCCCAGAGGAGCACCAGATCCACGGCTTTCGGCAGGCGGGACACGTCCTGCGGCTGGTCGATACGTTCAGCCGACAAAAGAGGACGATGCTGCTTGCGGTGAATCATCAGTTCCGGGAACCCGGAGGAATGCCGCGCCATTGCAAACTGTACCAAGACCGCCTGGAGAGAAACAGATGATGCCCAGCCTTTCTTTCTTATCGAGCCCCACGCCCTTTTCGGCACAGGCGGAATCTCTGCCGAAACGCATCTTTGGGCTGCCCAAAAACGCCGCCAGGGTAATCGTTCCCGCTCTTCTGCTCCTGGTGCTGCTGCCGCTCACCCTTTTCCGCATCTTTCTGCCGGCCTTCGAATCGGCCCTGCTCGAAAGGGAAAAAGATACGGCCCGCCGGCTGGTTACCGTGGCCTGCGAGCTGCTGGCCACATACCAGGCACGGATCGAGACCGGCGAGCTGCCGCCGGACCAGGCCCGGGCCATAGCCCTTGAGCAGATCCGGCCCCTGCGTTTCGGGCCGACGGGCAAGGACTATTTCTGGATCAACGACCTCGGGCCAACCATGGTCATGCATCCCTACCGCCCGGATCTGGAAGGGCGAGACCTCTCCACCTACGCCGACGCCCGCGGCACATACCTGTTCAACGATTTCGTTGCCGTGGCAAGCAACCAGGGTTCGGGTTTCGTCTCTTATCTCTGGCAACGGCACGGCAACAGCAACCAGCCGCCGGCGCCGAAACTCTCCTACGTGCAGCTCTTCGAGCCATGGCAATGGATCGTCGGCACCGGGGTCTATTTCGAGGAGGTCGAAGCCGAAATCGCGCGCATGAGCCGCCGGCTCACCCTCATCTTCCTGGCCGTCCTCGGCCTGGCCCTGCTGCTCACCGCCTATACCGTCCGCCATGGCCTGCGCGTCGCCCGCCGGCAGCTCCTGGCCGAGCAGGAGCTGATAAGGTACCAGGAACAACTCGAAGAACTGGTGAACCGGCGGACCGCCGAACTCGCCCGCACCAACGCCCAGCTGCTCGAAGAAATAAACGGGCACCAACGAACCCAGCAACATCTCAAGGCGAGCGAAGAAAAATACCGGGCCGTCTTCGAGGCGGCCAACGACGCGATCTTCACCCTCCAGGACCATCGTTTTGTCGACTGCAACCCGAAAACCCTGAAATCTTTCGGTTGCAAACCAGAAGAGCTCATAGGGCGCAGTATCCTCGATTTTTCTCCGGAGACCCAGGATGACGGGCAACCGAGCCGCGACAAAGCCCGCGCACTGCTTAACGAAGCTCTGGCCGGCACCCCTCTGTGTTTCGAGTGGCGGCACCTGCGCTGCGACGACACCCCTTTCGAGGCTGAGGTTTCCCTGACCCGGGTCGCCCTTGCCCAGGGAATCGCCGTGCATGCCGTGGCCCGGGACATCACGAACAGAAAGCTGCTGGCCCGGGAGATCGAAAAAAACCAGCGTCTCGAGTCCCTCGGCCACCTGGCAGGCGGCATCGCCCACGACTTCAACAACCTGCTCTGCATTGTGCTCGGCAACATCTCCCTGGCCCGGCACGTATCGCCCGACAGGCAGAACGAGTTGCTCGCCCAGGCGGAAAAGGGCTGCCACCGGGCCAAAGGGCTGACCCGCCAGCTGCTCACCTTCGCCAGGGGCGGCGCCCCGGTCAAAGCCCCCATCGACATCAGCGAAGTCGTGCAGGAAGCGAGCCGCTTCGCCGTGCGCGGCACCAAGGTCTGGTGCCGGTACTTCATCGCTCCCGATCTGCCACCGGTGCATGCCGACAGCGGCCAGATCAGCCAGGTCATCCAGAACCTGGTGATCAATGCCGTCCAGGCCATGCCCGAAGGCGGGGTCCTCGAAATCCACATCGGCTGTACACTGCCGGCAGAGCTTCCCGGTTCTCTACTTTCCGAAAAACACTCTGATTACGTCCATATCTCCATCATCGATCACGGCCATGGCATCGAGTCCGCGCACCTGGCGCAGGTCTTCGATCCCTACTTCACCACCAAAGAAACCGGCAGCGGCCTCGGGCTTTCCATCGTCCACTCCATCATAAGCCGCCATGGCGGCACCATCCAGGTCGATTCCAAGCCCGGGGTCGGCACCTCAGTCGACATTTTCCTGCCGGCTTCGAAGGAAGAGCTTCCCCTTTCCGACCTGGCCACCAAAGCCGGACTCCAAACCGGCCACGGCCGCCTGCTGGTCATGGACG
>JBFHWX010000044.1:0-21415 GCA_041599275.1 Desulfobulbales bacterium
AGTCCAGGGCGTCCGGCTCCAGATCGACCCTCCCCTTGGGGGTGGAGTCCAGGGCAAAACGAAAAACCGCCTTCTCCTTCTGGGCCAGAGCCCAGAGCGAACCGTCCACCACCTTGAAATCGACGAAACCGATGCCGCACTCCTCGCAGGCGAAGCGCTTGCTCACCGCCAGGGAACTGTCCAGGGCCAGCACCGCTCCTTCCTTGCGGTCAAGAACGTAAAAGACGCCGCCCACTTCCTCGAACCGGTCCGGAAAGACCTTGCGGCCGTTGTCGGTGAGGGAATGACGGTTCACCTTCTTGCCCTTGATATCGATCTCGGTGAGGGTGTTGGTGCCCTTCTCCACCACCCACAGATTGTCTGCGGCGTCGCGGATCATGTCGTAGGGCAGCTTCATGTCGCCACCGGCATCGAACACGCTCAGGAACTTGCCCTCCTGGTCGTAGGAGACCAGCCGCGAGTTGCCGGCGTCCACCACATAATAGCGTTTCAGCGCCGCATCACTGTGGACCGCGGTGGGCGCCAGCAAGACGGTACGTTCCTGGTCGAGCTTGAGGGAGAACTCCCACTTCCAGGGCGCGGCCTGAACCAGGGCCGCCCCCCCCAGGAAGGCGAGTGCCAGCAATCCGGAAAAAATTCTCTTCATGTTCCTGGTCCTGACCGGAGGCCCGGCGTTCTCTTGGCTAAATTCTTTCATGGCTTCCTTTCCCCCCGGATCAGTAACGGTGGCACTGGACGCACATGTCGCGCACCCCGGACAGCCGCATGAGCCCCTTGAACTCGGTGCCGTGCGGGTTGTGGCAGGAACTGCAGGTCATCATCTGGCCGTTGCGTGGATCGCGCACCTTGTCGCCCACCGGGTGGCTGAACTCGCCCTGGCTCTCGTGGCACTGGGAGCAGATGGCGTTGCCATCCCCCTTCATCATCGCCACCTGGTTGGAGCCGTGCACCGCGTGGCACTTCTCGCAGGTGCCGGCACTGGAGCGGTGCTTGAACTCCATGGGCGCGTGCCGCCGGAAAGTGTCTTCGTGGCAGGTGCGGCAGACCACGTTCATGCTGCCCCGCAGCATCATCTTGGTGTCGCCGGCATGGGGCGAATGGCAGGCCACGCAGGCGTTGCCGGCGCTGCCCATCATATGGTTGTGCAACGAGCGGGCCGCCTCCTCCACCTTCTGGTGACAGCCGAGGCAGATATCGCTGCTCACCCGGCCACCCTTGTGGCAGGAGCCGCAGCCCTTGCTGTAGGGATCGTGCAGGACGTTGCGGACCAGCCCCTTCCGGTCGCTGCCATGGGGGTTGTGGCAGGAGAGGCAGTTCTTGGGTTCCTGGGGGAAATTTTTGTGGCCGGCGGTGATGGATTCCCGGCTGTGGCAGGACGAGCACAGCGCTGCGGTGCTCTCCTTGCGGAGCAGACCGATATTGCCGGCGTTGTGGGGCTCGTGGCAGGCGGCGCACTGGCCCCGGGCATAGGGCTGGTGCATGACCTTGTACTGCTTTCCGAGGTTGGTGTGGCAACCGAGGCAGCTCTCCATGAGTTTGCCGCGCAGCAGCCCCTTGGCATCGGAGGCATGGGCGGCATGGCAGGAGAGGCACTGGCCCTGGCGCACCGGCTCGTGCACCTCGCCCTTGGCGAACCGTTCCCTGGTCTCGCTGTGGCAACCGTAACAGAGTTCGGCCGCCTCCTGCTGAAAGAGCCCCTCGTACTTGGCGACATGGGGATTGTGGCAGGCGACGCAGTCGCCGGAGGCCACCGGCTGATGCACCGAGGAGCCGGAAAAGCCGGCCCGGTCGTGACAGTCGAAACAGACCGAGGCGGCTGCGGCCGGTCGCCCCTGGCTGATGAGAAAAACGGCAAGAGCAAAGACAAGAGGAAAAAGTCTGGGCATCATTTCTTGGCACCTCCCTTGTGGCAGGGGGCGCACTGGCCCTTGGCAAAGGGCGAGTGGCTGACCGGGTAGAGCAGCCCCTTTTGTGGCCCGCCGTGGGGGTCGTGACATCCCAGGCAGGAACCGGCAGAGGGGGTTATTCCCTGGTGGGCGGAACCAAAGGCAGCGCCCTTGGTGTCATGGCAACCGACGCAGAGCTGGTCGCGGCTCTGCCGCAGGAAACCGCGGGAGCCCCCACCATGGCCGAAATGACAGCCCAGACAATCCTTGGTGGCGGGCTCGTGGGCGATTCCATCCTGCCAGTACTTGGACACCGAGTCGTGACAGTTCAGGCAGAGCTCGGGCTGCTTGTTGAGCAGGGCGTTCTCAAAAGCGCTGCCGTGCCCGTGATGGCAGGCCCGGCAGTTGCCGCGCTCCACCGGCACGTGTTTGTACGAAAACCCGGCAAACTCCGATTCCTGCCGCTGGTGGCAGGAAAAGCAGAGATCTTGAGTTTCCTGGCGCATGAGCAGGGAATAGTCGCCGGCGTGGGTGGCATGACAGGTCTGGCAGTCGCCCTGGGCATAGGGCTTATGCTTGTTGGTGATTTCCGTCTTTTCCTTATGGCAGTCCCTGCAGAGCTCGCCGCCGGCCACCGGCTTGCGCAGCATGTTCCGGCCGCTACCCTGGTGCGGTTCATGGCACTGGCTGCAGTTGCCGTCGGCAAAGGGCCGGTGCTGGCTGAACTTGCCCATGTCGTCGCCCTTGTCCTCATGGCAACCGGTGCAGACCTTGCCCTGGGGCTCCACCATCAGCCCGGCCTGTACCGATCCGTGGGAAGCGTGGCAGTCGACACAGCGCCCGTCTCGGGCCGGCGGATGCTGGACCGCACCGCCGCCGCCATAGCTCTTCTTCTCATGGCACTGAAAGCAGAGAGATTCCTCGGCCTCCCGCAGCAGACCGCGGTGCTGCGAGCTGTGCCCGACATGGCAGGAAAGGCACTTGCCCTTGGCGGCAGGCTCATGGGTGGTACGGTTGTGGGGATCGATCACCTCCTGGTGGCACTCCAGGCAGAGGTCCTTCTGGTCCACCCGCAGCATGCCGATGTGGTCACTGGCGTGGGGAGCATGACATTTGGTGCATTCACCCTTTTCAAAGGGGGCATGAAGCAGGCCGCCCGGAGAAGGCTCACCGCCGTGGCAGTCCCGGCAAAGCTCGTCGGCATTTTTCAGCAGGGAGACGGTGCCGCCCGCCTCTTTATGGCAGGAAGCACACTCGCCGCCAGCCACCGGCCCATGGACCGTGGTACGCAGCATGCCGGGGCGGTCCGAACTGTGGGGCGAATGGCAGCGTACGCAGTCGCTGCGCACCGGCAGCCCCCCGTGTTTGCCGGAAAAACCGGGGTCGTCCGGGGAATGGCAGGAGATGCAAAGGGCGTCCGCCTCTTCTCTCAGCAGCTTGCCGACGTTGGAGGAATGGGGTTGGTGGCAGGTTCCGCAGCCATCGGCCAGGGGCGCGTGGACAATGCTCCGGGTAAACGGTGCACGGTCGTGGCATTTGTAGCAGAACTCCGGGCTTTTTTGCTTGAGGAGTTTTCCGTGCTCGGAGTTATGCACCTCATGGCAGCGCACGCAATCGCCATCGGCAACCGGCTGGTGGATCACCGGCGCCGACTTTAAGCCAGCCAAATCCGTATGGCAGCGGAAACAGAGGGTCGGCAGGTTTTCTTTGAGATAGACGCCGCCGATGAGGCCGTGGGGCAGGTGGCACTCACCGCATTCATCCTGCTGCACCGGAGCGTGCACGACGCCGGTCTTGAACTTGGCAGCCATTTCGGCGTGGCAATCGAGGCACCCTTTACGCTTGGCAACGGCGGGCTGGGCCGCCGCCAGCAGCGCCAGGCAGAACAGACCACCGAAAAGAAATCGCATTTTCATATCAGTTTCGCAGCTCTTTACTCAGCTTTTTCCACTCGCCCTCGTCAACCTTCACCTTCGAGAGCTCACGCAGGCGGGTCACGTAGTCGGCCCGCTTCTTCTGGTACTTTTCCTGACGCAACGAGGAGTTTATCTTCTGCCGCACCTCCTCGAAAGGCACCGGCTCTCCCGGCTTTCGGGCCACCAGCTTGACGAACAGCACATGCCCGCCCACCTCGATGGGCCCGCCCACCTCGCCAATATTGAGGCTGGTGACCGTCTCACGGTATTTCGGATCGATCTTGTCCACCGCCACCTCATTGGGCTCGATCTCGCGGGAATAATACTTGCGGACCACCGCGAAGAAATCTTCGCCCTTCTTGAACTCGGCCCGCAACTTGTCGCCCAGTTGGCGGTCGTCCTCCAGCACGGCAATGGTCACCGTGCCGGGCATGGTGAATTCGTCGGGATGGGTGTCGTAATAGGACCGAACCTCCTCGTCGCTCACCGAGATGCCCTTGCCGATAACCCGCCCTTCCAGTTCACGGATGAGCCGGTTCTGGCGGTAGAACTGGTAGACCGGCGCCAGGGGCTCTTTTTCTTCGTAACGGCGTTCCGCCGCCTCGGCAAAAACGAGCTGCTGGTCCATCTCGCCATAGAGAATGCCAGCCTTCAAACGCAACAATTCCTTGTCGTCGAGAGTAGTCCACTTGCGGAGCTGTTTGTCGATCTTAATCTGCTCGACGAGATACCGCAGGGGCACGCCACCGACATCGGAGGTGAGCACGTGCTTCTCCAGCATGTCGTCCGGAATCTCCTCCTGATCGGCGAGCGCCATGAGCTTCTCGTCAAGCGCGGTGTGGAATTTTTCCCGCAGGTGCATGACAAACCGGGTGGTAAGTTCGCCGTGCCGCTCTTTGAAAAGGGTGGCCCGGATGTTCTTCATCTGCTGGTCGCGCTGTTCCTCGGTGGGCTCGATCCTCTCCTTGACCCGCATCAGGTAGTAGGCGCCTTCATAGGCAACGGGCGGCGCCACCCGGCCGGGCTCGAGATCGGCCACCACCCGCCGCCAGTCGCCCTCGGGCAGATCCTGGAAATCCCGGGCGAGAAGCGTTCGGTTCTGGATATGGTGGGAACCCTGCTCGCCGGTAAAACGGCCGTTCAGACCGTCGAAATCGAGACTGCCGTCCTGCAGCTCGCGGTAAGTCTGTTCCGCCGCCTTTTTGTCCTTGACCATGATTCCCTGAACCACGGTGATTGGCCGGTAATCCTTCTGCCAGATGGCGTCGACCTCCTCGTCGGTCACCACCACCTTGGAGTCGACCTCGTCGTACTTCAACTGCATCATGGTCCGCACCTTGAAAAAGGTCCGCACCTTCTCTTCGAAGGACGGCAACTTGTCGAGTTCCATGGTCAACCCTTCCTGGGCCAACAGGTGCCATTCGATGAAAGCATCCGGCGTGGCCGGCACCTCCATCCCTTCCTCTTTCCAACTCCGCCACCAGGCGCGGAAATCATCGGCGCTGTATGCTTCACCGTTCAGGGTAAGAAGCGGCGAGGACCAGGCCGTGGTGCCAAGCAAACAGGAGAGCAGGAGCAGAACAAGGCCCCCGGTTAAAGAACGAAGTGCTTTTTCCATCATCCCGCGCATTCCGTAAACCCTTCCTCGACCCAGAGATCGATAATTTCCCGGATGGTCTCCCGGGCCAGTTCGGTAACTGTATTAATAACGCCAAAATGCATGACTTTCCGGTAATCGCCACCGGTGCGCCGGTGGTAGGTGGACCAGGCGATATTGCCCTGAACCGGATCAATGATTTGCAAAATGAGGGCAAAACTCGCTTCCGTGCGTTTGCCCCGGTCCTTGTCGGCGAATTCGAACACAGCCCCACCCACGAACAGATCGACCCCCAGGGTTTCGGCCATGACCCGCAACTGTTCCTGGGAAGGGTACTGACCGGGCATGATCTTCAACTGCCGGTAAAAGGTGGAGAGATCACCGTCGTTCACCAACTGGATCGCCTCCAGCCGGCTCAATTCGGAACGCAAAATGACGGTGGCGATCCCACCGCCGTTGCGGCTGTCCGACTCGTTGCCCATGGGCAGGACCGCCACCCGGCAGCCCCGGCTCTCATCCATGGGGAAATTCTTTTCGAGAATCGGCCCGGTTCCCGCACAGGCGGAAAGCACGAAAAGCAGGCAGATGGCAAACCCTTGAAAAATCGTTCTCAGCGTCAAGATGATCTCCCCATGCTGAAAAAACGCAACGGGCCGAAACCCGCTTTTCCGTTCGACCCGTCGCACCGTGCCTTCCACGGTAAAGGAGCAGAAAAAAAATGGCACACCACTATTGAACCACAGGCACGACGGACAGTTTCCTAAAATTCAGTGTCCCAACTCGGGCCGGAGTCGGTCTCTTCCACCGCCTCGCCCTCTTGCTGGCCACTGGTGCCGGCAAGTTGCAGCAGATTGGCCACCCGTTGCTTCATCTGGTTGCCGAGCACGTCCCGGGCAACCACCACCGCCTCCAGGGTATCAGTTTGTTGCAACTGCTCGCCGTCGAGCGCGATGGCCAGATCCACCGGCAGAGCTTCACCACTGGCACGATGCAGCAGTTCGCCCTGGTCGTTCCAGAGCTGCAGCTGCCAATAAGCGAGGGGCACGGGCAGTGAATTTTCCAGCGCGAGGGCCAGGCCATTCTCGGCCAAGGCAGCCTGCACGGCGATCTGCGGCGGCCGGGGTTCATACCGAACCTTCTGCCGCGCTTCCGCCTCGTTGCCGGCCAGGTCCCAGGCCTTGAGAACGATATCGTAGAGCCCTGGAACCGCCTTTACCCCACCACCCACCTGGCCGCGCCAGGTGAAATATTCGGGCAGCCGCCCCTTGCCGTCGACCTCAAGGGCGGCAGTTCCCTCTTCACTCTCCACCACGAGGCGCCATTTGCGCAGGGGCTCGGCCACTTTGAGCTTCGGCACGACGAGCACCTCGCGGCCGAATATCCGCTCGCCGTCCACCTCCTTGCCCCGCAACTCGATGGAAAGTGACGGCGGTTCGGCGTCCACCACGTAGGAACCAAGGAAAATTTCCTCCTGCCGCCCCGAGGGCCAGGAGAGGATCATACTCACCGGATAACGGTCAGCATCCCAGGAGCTCTGCCAGACGCCACCGAAAACCGAACTGCTGTCACTGGCCAGGGCGGCGATGTTGCCGTGCCGCAGTTCCGCCTCGCTCAAATCCTTTAAATGGGAAACTTCCGACCCCACCCAGGCGGCCTGGTAGTAAACCGGATCTGCCGGAGTTCCGAACCTGCTGGCAAAGAGCACCTCGGGCTCCTTCACCACCTCTGGCTTCCGCCAGGACTTGGTGGATGCCTCGCGGTAGGGTGCCGGATCGGCGGCCTCGCGGTAGGGGGCGGGATCGGCGGCTTCACGGTAAGGGGCAGGGTCGGCGGCTTCGCGGAAGGGACCGGGATCGGCGGCTTCCCGGAAGGGCGCCGGGTCGGTGGCTTCGCGGAAGGGCGCCGGGTCGGCAGCTTCGCGGAAGGGGCCGGGGTCGGCGGCTTCCCGGGTCGGCTCATCACCCTGTGCCTCGCGTACCCCATCGCTATCCCGCGCTTCCCGGAAATTTTCCGCACCTGCCGCTTCACGACCGGGCACCTCTTTGCCGGCCTCGCGCCGGGACTCGTCGTTCTCCGCGGCGGCGGCCTGTTGGAGAGGGGCCGAGCGCAAAAGACTTGCGGTCTGGACACGGTTGCCGATGCGGATGAAGACCTGGGGTTGTTCGGCAATGATCTCCGCGGAACGGAACTGCACCTCGCAGCGCACCTGTTCGCCGGGCTGAACGATGGTCGGCCCGAAGGTGACGGCCTCGACATTGAGGGCGGAAAGCAGGGGGATATTGCCCGGGTCCGCCTGAGCCGCCAGACCGTCGAGATCAGCGGGCCAGGACTCAAACAGCCGATCGACCAGGAAGAGCAGCAGCTCGTCGATGGTGGACGGCGCGGCGAGCCCCAGAATACGCTGGACATCGGACACCGAGGCACCGCGGGTTTCGGTCCAGACCGTGCTCACGTCGGCGGCCCGCACCAGGCGCAACGACATGCCCACCGCCGGCGTCTCGCCGCTGTCGAGCTGGCTGATGGAGCCCACCAGCAGGTATTCGGCGCCAAGCTCCGCGGGCACCATGCGGATGGTGTTGCTGTCGAGATCGCCGAGGATACGCACCACGTGCCGCACCATGAAAGGCCGCACGGCGTCGAAGCCGGTCACTTCCACCCCACGCTGCCGCAGACTGGCGGCAACGTTTTCGGTCACTTCCAGGTTCACGAAATTGCGGCCGCGGCTGAGATCCTCAAAGGGAAAGATTGCCACCACCGCCGCCCATCCGGAGTTTACGCCGGCCAGCAGCAGAAGAAGGACAAGTATCGCCCTGAAGAATATTGCCGACTTTCGTACCATCACAACTCCTGCTTTCCCCTGGCCAACCCCTTATTCTTCCCTGGGAGGTATGGTGCTCAGCAAGTCTTCCACGAGATCGGAAGCCAACTGGTACTGGTCGGGCCCGGAAATGCCGAGCACCCGGCGGCCAAAGGACTCGCCGCTCGTGAAACCGCTGGCCTGCCAGAGCACCATGCCGGTACCAGCGTCGATCAGCCTCATGTTGAGCCCCAAATCATGGAAGGTCTCGGTGCCGGAACGAACCTCCTCGGCCTGGCCCACTGAACCGTGGAGAATGGCCTGGGCGTTGAGAAGCTGGCCGAGCCGCTTGTAGGTCATGGCGTCGATCCCATCGGCCACCACCACCACCTCGTCCTTCAAGGTTTTGTCGACGATGCCCTTTTCCACCACATCAAAAAGGCCCATGGCCAGAACCTGGGTCATGACAATATCCCGTACCCGCAGCTCGGTGCCCCGTTCGTTGGTCTGGTTTTCAAAGGGCAGGACCACCACGCGCTCGATGAAGTTGAGGTCCACATCCTCCCGGATGTAATGGTCGCGGGATTTCCTGCCGGCGCACCCCCCCGCCAGAGCAACCACAAGCACAGCGACAACGAGACAGATTCCTTTTCGCATTCCTTTCCCCATCTGTTTCCGATCCCTTCCCGGATCTTTGCGTATCTTGGACATCATACCATCTTCAACGAAGTAATGCCCGACCTGTTCAGTAAGAAAAACGTCCGGCCAACTCCAGGGCCACGGTCCAGATGTCCTCCTCGTCTCCCATCAGATAACTGCCGCTGGTGGTGAAGGTGAACATCCGGGTAAGGTTCCAGACCAGCGAGCTGTTCAGGGTATGGAGCGTGGTATCCGCCGCGTTCAGGCCGTAACTCATGTTGAACTGGGTGGTGGAGGTCGGCTGCAGGCTGCCGCTCAAACGGAAAAGCATGGCATCCTGGCCGGATTCCTGCCACTGGTAGTCGAAACCGCTGTTCAACCCGAAGTAGGATGAAGGCCGCCAGTTGGCGGTGAGCCCGGTACGGAAGGAATCGCCCCCGTCACCGGTCAAAATGGTGGCGTAGTTGTTGCGCCAGGTCATGGTGAGCCTTGGAGAGAGCCTGGCGGTGAACAGAATGTCGGTGTTCAGGGAATCCTGGGTGAGTCCGCTCACCTCGTTGTCGGAAGTCCCATAGGTGAGGGCCAGGGTCCCGTCGAGATCCTCGTAGAGCCTGGCGGTGGCGGCAAGCCCCAGAGTATGCTGCACCGACTGCAGTTCCGCATCGATGTAACTCTCGCTGCGGGTGAGGGAGCCGGTGAGGTCGAGGGTGGCAAGCGGCAGCACGGTGGCTGAAAACGAATAGGCCCGGCTCAGGAGGTCCTCGCCCTGGTCCTGCTCGTCCCGGGTTTCACTGGCCGACAACCGGCTCGAGAAATAATCTTTTGGCGACCAACCGAGGCCGGCGGTCTGGCTGAGGCGGGTGGCGTCACCGGAACTGCTGCTGTCGGTGGCCTGGTAGGCGCCGGAGTAGGAGAGCTGCAGGGTCGAGCTCAGGGCGTAGCCCAGGCTGATCCCGGTCTCATAAGAGGTGCGGTCGGTTTCGGTGTGCACCAAGCCGTCGGTGCCGAGCACGAAACGAAGCGCCTCCACCTCGGCCACCCCGAAACTGGGGCGAGCCGTCGGCGGCAGGATAAGACGCAGAAAGCGCTTGCCGGTGATGGGGGCGGCGAGAACAAACTCAAGCCGGTCACCCGCCGGGTCCAACTCGTAGGCCACCAGGGGAGCAGGCTCCACGGTCCAGACGGTGGTGGGGGTGACGCTGGTCTCGGTGGTGGAGGCAAGTTGCCAGCCAGAGGTGACCGCTTCGTCGGCATAGAGGTGGATCGCATCCACCTGCTGGTTGCCGAGGGCAACCACCACCCCGTACCTGTCAAGGGGGGTGACCGGGCTTGCCGTGTAATCGGTGAGCAGGTCGTTGGTCAGCGCACCGTTGGACGAACAGACCTCGAAGGCGGTGCCGGCGTCGATACAGTCCCGCACCGTGGCGGACGGGGCGTCTATCTCGAGGTACTTGCCGCCGGAAGCGTCGGCCCGGGCGGTGTATTGGCTGTCCGATTTGGAAAAATCCTGATAAAAGCCGACCTGGAAGCGGTTGTCGAAAAAGGACTGGCTGGTCTCGAAACGGGCGCGCTGGGAGAGATTTTCACCCTCGGAGTCGTCGATGATGTCGTTGGTTTCGCCCCGGGAAGCGCTGTAGTGCACGGTGCCGATTTTCTCCAGATCCCAGTCCGCCGACAGCGACAGATTACGGTATTCGGTTTCGCGGGTGGTTTCGGACTGCAGTTCGCTGGTATCCCGGCTTTCGTTATAGGCCAGGCGCAACTGCGGAAGATACTTCTTGGTGAACTTGCTGGAGAGCGCCGCCCGCCAGGAACGGTTCAGGGTGTCCTCGCCCTCGGAATACCTGGTATTGCTGAGCGATCCTCCCAGGGTGGCATCGAAATAGTCGTTTCTCAGAGCGAAATCGAGGTTGGGTGCGACCAGATCGCGTTCCTCGCCGGGGTCGAGGGTCTTTTCATAGCGCACGTCGGTGGTGGCATGCAGGGCACGGGTGAGATCGACCCCGTGGTTCCAGCTTGCCAGATAGCGTTGGCCAAAACCACCTTCGGCGTCGCTCGACTCCTGGTAGCGCCAGTTGCCGAAAAGGTTCACCTCGCCACCACGACCGCTCGCCACCGGCAGGGTGACGCCGGTAAGAGCAAGAACGCCAATGGCTATTTTTTTCCGGGGATCCATGCGGACCAGGTCACCCTGTGCTGTGCTTGCCGACAAAAACCGGCCCCCGGGGCAAACGCCGCGGGGGCCGGCATGGAACCTACAACTGAAGTAGGCGGCCCGACAGAAAGAGAGGAAGACAATTAATCACCCCACACCACCGTCACTGGCCGACCGTCCCAAGAGAGGGAATTACGGCGTGCCATCCTTGGCGGAATGGCACTCGAAGCAGCCACAGTTGACGCTGGTGGAGCCGGCGATGCAGTTGGCAGCGTAGTCCCAGCGCAAAATGTCCATGTGCGGCGTGGCGTGGGCCCTATGGCAGGAGATGCAGGTGATGATGGCATCGCCCGCGGTGGCAGTGCCGCCGGCCCAGTCGTAGTCCGCGGTGCGGCTGGAAGCCACGGGGGCGATCACCGCATAGGAGTTGGCCGCACCGGAACCATCGTTTTGCCCGTATTTAACGAACTCGCCGCCGATGCCGTTCATGTCGAGGTCCGTCGGGTGCCGGCCCCAGGTGGTGAGACCCGCGTCGAGATAGGCGCCGTCGCTGACGGTAGCACCGGACTGGGAGTGGAACTTGCCGTGGCACTGGCCGCAGAGATAGCTGATGGTGTTGGTGCCGTTGGCCTCGCCAGCGGGGTTGTCGGTGGCACGGTCGATGCCAAAGTACTGGTTGTGGTCGTCGCCGGCGTCGGTGACGGTGAGCTCGCGGTCGGCGTCCTCGACGCCATAGATGCCAAGCAGGAAGCGGAAGCTGTTACCCACCGTGGTGGCGGTGAACAGAGCACCGGTGCCGTTGGCATGATGAGCGCCGGCCAGGGCGTCGTATTCGCTGGTGGTGATGGAGTGGTCGCCATGGCAACCGAAATCACCGGCGCAGGTCAAATTGGAGCCGTCGATACTGGCATCGATACCGAGAGGACCGGCGATGGCGGCGTCATAGCCCGGGGGCGCAAAGGCATCGGCATCGACCAGGGGAATGGTCGACACGCCATGGCCACGGTTGGCGGCAGTTCCGGTGCCGGGCACATAAGCGGTGGTGGTGTAGTAGAAGTCGCCGCCGGCAAGCGAGGTGTTGCCGCTGACACCGTTGGTGCCGTAAGTACCGCCGTCGGTGTTGAGCACATAGTGCTGGCGCCCTGCCACCGAGTTGGGGTCGGTGTTGTCGGTGGTGTGGCAGCCGATGCAGTCGTCGAGCAGCAGCTTCTCCTGCGGTGTACCCTTGCCGTTTGCCGGCGTGGCGTTGTTCTGGCTGTGGTGCATGGTATGGCAGAGCGCACACTGGCCACTCACCGCGCTGGCGAGCTGGGGCGCCAGAAGCGGCAGCAGCAGGCCGGCCCCCGACAGGGTGGCCAGAAGGGGCAAACGTCCAATCCGAAGCTTCATGAAATCTCCTCCTCCAAAAAAATCCTTTCTTTACCTGTTTTTCCTTGCTCGCCGGAGTATTCCGCCGTCAGAGCCTTCTCCATCGGCCCTGGACGGAATCGGCCGTGAGCCTGAAGCGATCAAAGAACCTCGCCAGATTACTGGCTTTCCTCCCATAAAGATACTGATGAATCCTCAACAGAGTAAATGATCACCTTCACCAAGGCAACACAAATTTGCGGAAAATCGCCCAAAAATACGGGTTATCACCCTCCTGCCGAAAACTGCGGCCTGCCAGAAAAGCCCCAAGCAAAATAAATGCCACAACTTTCTAGTATCCCGAAGCAACAGCTGCTTCGAGAGACAACAGACTGGATACTCACGAATTTACCGGAGACCCATGACACCAGGGCGACTGCCGGCAAACGCCCAACTGACAAAATATGTCACAAAAACTGACACCGTGCGTCAATTTGCGCGGAACAGTAAACAAAACCGAACCCAACAAGAACCTACCGCATTTCAATGATCTGCACCCGCATGTTGAAAAAATCGCTCACCGCGATCTGCCCGTCCCTGAGCACTTCGATATCGGTGGGGTAATTGAACCAGAGGGGATCGACGCCCTTGCCGCCATGCTCGAAGATGAACTCGCCGGACAGGCCGTAGACCGAAAAACCATGCCGCATGTAATCCACCACAAAAGCCCAGTTCCGGGTGTTGTCGATGGCGATGCCGCGTGGCCGGGACAGCTTTCCAGCTACGCCACCCTTCTCGCCGAAAGAGTAGAGAAACTCTTCCTCCGAGGAATAGACATAGGTCTTGCTGGTCTCTTCGGAAAGCAGATAAATGCGGCCATAGCGGTCGGTGGCCACGTCGACCAGGGGGGTGGCCATGGCGGGAAAGAAAGGAAAGGGATTCTTTTCCGCCTGCTTGCCGACGACCTGGCCGGTGAACCTCTCCTTGTCCTCGTGAAAGAGCCAATGCTGGAAATTGCCTTGCAGGTCCAGGACCATCACCGCCGGAAAGCCGTAGGAAGCGAGATAGAGCCGGTTGTTGGCCAGAGCGATGCGGTGCGGGCTGAAGCCCTCGGCCCCTTCGATACCCGTGAAGGAAATGTGCTTTTCCACCAGAAAGGCACCGTCGAGGATGGCAAGCCCCGGCTGGAGCTCGCCCTGGCCGCTCTGGCAGACATAGAGGCGGCGGCTGGCCGGGTCCACCAGGCCGCCTTTCCCCCGCCCCACCCCGCGGCCCTCGCCAAGGCTCATTTTGGGGAAGAAATCGGCGCCGTAGACCACGAGGCCGGACGTATCGCCACCGCTGGAGACAAACAGCTCGCCGGCGGCTGGATCGAAGAACACCGCGGAGGGGAAATAGAGATTCTTGCCCACCTCGTCGACCTCGAGCACGGCCACGCTGTTCACCGCCGTGGGGCGCTGGGCCGGGATGAAGTCAAGAAGCTGCATCTCTCTCTGGCGCGCCGACACCACTTGCGGCCCGGCGCTGTCGGGGCTCTCCGGCGCGACCTCGGCAGGCTCTTCCGCAGCGGCCTCCGCGGCAGGCTCTTTCTCCTCCTCCTGGACAACAACCACGGGCTCGGCAACCGGGCCGGGAACGCCAGCCTCCGCCTCGTTTTCAGGCCGGGCAAGAGGTGCCACCGGCGCCGGAATCCCAGGCTGGCCGGCAGTGGGCACCTTTGCTCCGGCGTCGGAGCGCTCCACGGACATCTGGATGCGCTCAGGAAGGATATAGGCTTGCATGACATAGGCACCGCGGTTGAGATGCCGGGTGGCATCAAGGGTCTCGGCGGCGGCGCCCCTGGTCGCGAAGCTGCCAACCCGCAGGGCATGCACGCCGCCCACGGTCTCCACCCGGAGGTGACCGCGCACCTCCTCGGGCAGCTCGGCCAGCAGCCGCTGGTAAGCTCTCTTTGCGGCAGCCAGGTGGTCATAACTGGCAGCCTGCACGGTGTAAACCATGGAAGGGCTGGATCCACCCGCCATAACGGTCTCGGCGGCAGCAGAGCTCCCCCCCGGCAAGAGAAGAGAATGCAGCGCCAGAGCACCCAACAACACCCGGCCCGCTCCCCGGCGGCTCACTCTTCTCAAAAAACGCACCATGAAAGATCCTCCCGTTGGCTTGCAAAAACTTCTGGTTGCGGACAAAACTCCGCTCTCCTGCGTCGCAGCGTACCCTCCGAGCGCTCGACACGCCGATTCCCCTGGGACTGCGGTACACCGCTCATCCGGCGTCTCAAAGCTCGCTTCCGTCGAACTCTTCGCTGAGCCGCCGCGGGCGGCTCGATGGACATTCTAATCGCCCATCCCCCCGACACCCATCAGCCCGCCCACTCATGGTTGCCAGAACCAAAAAAAAAAAGCAAGCCGACAGCGCATCGTCGGCTTGCTTTTCCTTCTTGCATACAACTGGTTCCGTAGCGGATATCGCCCCCAACTACTTCTGGAGATCGTGGGCGATGGTGTGGCAGGAGCCGCAGGCCGGGTACTTGCCGTGGATCGCCGTGCTGTGGGGCTCGCCGTGGCACTCCTGACACTTGGGCAGGTAACCGTGTTTGGGATGGCACTTGGCACAGGTCAGCTGGTTGTGCTTGTAGGGGCTGGCAGCCAGCAGGTTGAAAGCGGTTTCATGACAACCGGCGCAAAGCTCCTTGGCCTGGGTCTCGGGATAAGAGATCTGCAGGGGCTGGTGCACCGGATGGCAGGCCATACAGTCCGGCGCCTCGAGGGCGAGCATCGGGCTGTGGTTCTCGTGGCACTCGGAGCAGACCGGGATACGGCCATGCTTCTGGGAGTGGCATTCGGAGCACTGGCGCTCGGTGTGCTTGCTGGGGGCGGCGGTGAGCAGCCCTGCGATGTCGCTGTGGCAGGTGCGGCAGCGGCCTTCGAGGCTTGCCGGATCGGGGATGGCGGCAATGGGCTGGTGCGGGTTGGTGTGGCACTCGAGGCACTGGGTCACCGTGGCGTCCGTGCCATGGGGCGCGTCGTGGCACTGCGAGCACTTGGGCATGATCTCGGCATAGTTGTTGCGCAGCGGGTTGTAGGCGTGGAACACCTGGTGGCAATCGGTACAGGCCACGCCGCTGTGACGGGCGCCGTTGTTCTTGATGGCGGTGGCGTGGGTGGTGTGGCACCGGGCGCATTCCTCCAGCGTCAGGGGCTTCACCTCGATATTTTCGTAGAGATTGGCGCTGGCGCTGGAGGCAAGGCCGCCGACCAGCAATGCCCCGCCCAGGATTCCCGTGACATGGAGTGCGATTTTCCTGGAAAGCATTCTTCTTTTCCCCCCTTATCTGTTGAATTTTGAACCGGCAAATAAGCTAAAAAGCGACTCTCCCGCCAGGGGGCAACCCTGGCGGGAGAGAAAGGTGCATTATTTCTGCAGGAAGTGCGAATCGTTATGGCACTCGATGCACCCCGGCATACGGGCGTGCAGCGCCTCGCCGTGGGGCAGGCCGTGGCAGGTGCGGCACTCGGGCACGGTGGGATGCACGCCACGGTGGCAGAAAGCGCAGGTAAAGTTCTGGTGTTTGGTGGTGGTCTGGGCCAGCAACTGGCCGATCTCCGCGTGGCAGGCCTGGCAGTATTCCCGCGGCGTGTCGAGGGAGTAGGTGATCTGCATCGGATGATGCACCGCGGTGTGGCAGCTCAGGCAGACATCCATGGTCTGGCCGGCGACATGGGGTTCATGGCACTTCATGCAGTCGGGGATCTGGCCGTGAACTTCGTGGCAGAAGTTGCAGGCGAGCGCCGCGTGCTTGCTGGGGAAGCTCTCCATCTCCTTGCCCTGGGCCTCGTGGCAGGTGAGGCACTGGGCCTTGTACTCGCCCTTGTCGAAGGCGATGTTCAGCGGCTGGTGGGGATCGGCATGGCACTGCAGACAGTTGTCGAGGCCGAAGTGGCTGCGGTCGGCCGGGTCGTGGCACATGGAGCATTGCGGGATGGTCTGGCTGCCCCAGGGCGGATGCTCGAGGTGGCAGTCGAGGCAGGTGACCGAGGTAGCGTGCCGGGCACCGGCCTTGGCGATGGTTTCCGGCTGCACCTTATGGCACTTGATACAATCGGTGGGCTGCAGAGTTGCGGGGGCATCGACGGCGGCAGCGGGAGCCGGCGCCTGGGCCTCCTGGGCGGACACCGGACCGGCAAAGGCACCCAGCACAGCGGCGGAGGCAACGGCAAAGGCAAACATCTTCACAAGCGACACAGTCTTTTTCCTCATCGTAGTAACCCCTTCCTCGAGAGATTTGTTGGCATCGACAGAGCGACACTCCCCCATTTCCGCCTGTGATCCAAGGTGAAAACAGAAGGCAGGACGGAACGCGCCCCACCCTGTGCCCGCGCCTGGTGGCGCCTCTGTTTTTTTTAATAATGACGTGTCATTCATTATCGGGTGTTTCCCCTTTTGTCAAGGAATAAAACCGGCGACTTGGTGCACCGCCCGACCTCGGGGTGAAGGGCACGGCCGGCAAGTCCCGGGCCGGCCCGGAGTAACTGCCCGGGGAGCCGCCGCCGGCAACCTCTCGTTGCCGCGCCGCCAGGCCCACGGGAGAATCACTCGATCACTATATCGGCCAGGGTCCGTTTCGGCACATGGTGGGCGGCCTCCCGGTCCCGCCAATAGCGGATATCTCCACCCTCTTCCAGCTCATCGAGCACGACCCTTTCCTTGGGCTTGCCCAGGGCGACCACCATGAGCAGATGGAGGTGGCCAGGGATATGCAACACATCCCGCAACTTCGGAGAAAAGGAGGCGATCCGGCAACCGCCAAGGCCATGGGTGGTGGCTCCCAGCAGGATGTTCTGGGTGGCGATGCCCAGGTCGCAGTCGGCGGCCTTGGCGAGCCGGGTGTCGAGCATGCAGACGATGTAGGCGCTCGGCCGTTCCCCTTCCTCCGGCCCGGGCCAGTCCTTGAGATAGCCGGCCCAGCCGAGATGGGGGAAAATGAGATCGTTGGTTGCGGGCTCGTTACTTATTTTGTAGCGCAACGGCTGGAGATTGCGGGCCGAGCCACCCAGCCGGCCCAGGTTCACCAGTTCCATGAGAGTGGTGCGGCCGATGGCCACTTCCTGCTCGAAACGCCTGTAACTCCTGGTATTGCGAATAAGCTGGTCCAGCATGGCTCCTCCTTTCGGGGCGAGCATTGCCGCCGGCGCAGCCCTGGTGTTGCGGAGGACGCCGGCGGAGTTGGGTGAGACGGCCGCAGATCCTCCACTCTTATTGCATTTTCCGAGCCAGGTCAACCGGTTCCCGCAGGGGACCCAGGCCTGCCCGCCCACTTGCCACGCTCCCGGTCTCCTCCCTGACCGGCATCCCGCGCTCAAGAGGCGAGGAAAAATCCGGCCAACCCCTTTTTTCTCTTGGCCTTTCACCAACCAATCTGTTTATTTTAGAGAGGTTTTCGGATATTCCGGCAACCGCCCCCTTCAATCCCCGACCGATCGCGACCCCGGCAGGCGGACTCCAACGTCGCCTTCCCCATTGGTCCCGGCCATGCCGCCGCCGAACTCCGGCAGCGACGCGGCCCGTCGGCGCAGCAGCCACTGGCGGAGCAGACGATGTTTGATGTCCTGCAGTTCCTCCGCTGGCAGGATGTGGTAGACATCCTGCTGGTTTCCTATGTGATCTACCGGATATTTCTGCTCATCCGCGGCACCCGTGCGATGCAGATGCTGGCCGGCATCATCATCCTCATCGTTTCCTACTTCGGCGCCCGGGAGCTCGAGCTGCTCACCGTCTTCTGGCTGCTCCGCACCCTGCTTTCCTCCATCTTCCTGCTGATCATCATCGTCTTCCAGCGCGACATCCGGCGAGCCCTCACCCAGGTGGGCAAGGCTCCCTTCCACAAGGGAGGCCAGGACGACACCATCATGCACACCATCGACATCCTGATGATGGCCTCGGAATACCTGATCAAACGCAAGATCGGCGCTCTTTTCGTGCTCGAACGGGAGACCGGCCTCAAGGACTACATCGAAAGCGGCCACCGCATCGACGCCCAGGTCACCATGGAGCTGCTGGTCACCATTTTTCACCCCACGTCCCCCCTGCACGACGGCGGCCTCATTATCCACGAAGGGCGCATCCAGACCGCCGGCTGCCTGCTGCCGCTTTCCAAGAACCCGTACATCAGCCGCCGGTATGGCACCCGCCACCGGGCCGCCATCGGCCTTTCCGAAGAAACCGACGCCGTGGTGGTGGTGGTTTCCGAAGAGACCCAGGAAATCTCCCTCGTTCAGCACGGCTCCATCTCCACCGTGCCCGATACCGCCGCTCTCAAGCGCCATCTCGAAGCGATCTTCATTCCCAGGGAAACGCAACCGCAGCTATGGAAAAACTGGTTCGGAAAATAAGTTCCTGGCTCGTCACCTTTCCGGTGCCGAAGAACTGGGTGCTGATGCTCATCTCCTTCTTCCTCGCCCTCTTCCTCTGGTATTTCGTGGTGGGCGAGGACAAGGTCGACATGAACGTCACCATCCCGGTGGAGATCGTCAACATGCCCCGCGGCCTGGTCATCTCCAACAAATTCAAGAAGCAGCTCGAAGTGACGGTGAGCGGGCCCCGCTCGCTGATCCGGGCCATGAACGACCAGTATGTACGGCGCACCATCGATCTGTCCAGCGTCGAGCCCGGCAAGTTCGAAGTCGAAAACCGCCCCGACAACATGAAGATGCCCCGGGGCATCTCCATCCTGCGGGTCCAGCCCCAGACCCTGACCCTGCTGCTGGAGCGCGAGCTTCGCAAGAAACTGCCGGTGACCCCCCAGCTCCATGGTTCTCCGGCCAAGGGTTTTGAGCTCCTCTCGGTTACCCTGGAACCCATGCAGATCGAGGTGGCAGGACCCGAGAGCGTGCTCGGTCCGGAGAGCGAGATCCTCACCAACACCATCGACATCAGCGGCCTCGACGCCTCGAGCCTGCGCCAGGTCACGCTTGCCCTGAAACCGGAGCTGGTCGATCTGCTGGGCGAACAGGTGGTCACCGCCCGCATCGCCATCGAGGAAAAACTGGTGGAGCGCGTCGTGCCCCAGATCCCGGTGTCCTTCGACCTGGACGCCGAGGAAATGGCCGAGTCCGGCTACAGCCTGCAGCCCTCCTCGGTGGATATCCGGGCCGCCATTCCGGTCACCCTGATCACCGACACCGAGGACCTGCGCACCCTGTTCTCGGCCCTGGTGCCGAGGGACGGCGTGGGGGACGAAGCCCTCGACCTCGCCCCGGTGGTGCACGTCATCCATAACGGCGACTCCCGCACCCGGCGCATCGAGGTGCTGGACGTCAACCCCGAACGGGTGCGGCTGGTGGTCGACCCGGCCAAGCGAAAAAAGGCGGTGGAAGCCGGGACGGCCGATTCCGATTCGGCGCCGCCGGCCGCTGAGCCCGCCCCTGCCGACGCGCCCTCACCCAAGACCAAGAAATAAAAAAACATGCGACAACTCTTCGGCACCGACGGCATCCGCGGGGTGGCCAACGTCCATCCCATGACCAGCGAAATCGCCATGCAGGTGGGCCGCGCCCTCGCCTTCCTGGTGCGGGACAAACACCGCCGGCACCGGATCGTCATCGGCAAGGACACCCGGCTTTCCGGCTACATGATCGAAAACGCCCTGGCCGCCGGCATCTGCTCCATGGGCGCCGACATCCTGCTGGTTGGCCCGCTGCCCACCCCGGGCATCTCCTTCATCACCCGCTCCATGCGGGCCGATGCCGGGGTGGTGATCTCCGCCTCCCACAACCCGTTCCAGGACAACGGCATCAAGATCTTCGCCGGCGACGGCTTCAAGCTGCCCGACGAAGTGGAAATGGACATCGAGGACCTCATCTTCTCCCAGAAAATGGAGGCCCTGCGGCCGGTGGCCGAGGAGATCGGCCGCGCCACCCGGATCGACGACGCCCGCGGCCGCTACATCGTCTTTCTGAAGAACACCTTCCCCAACCGCTACACCCTGGACGATTTCCACATCGTGCTCGACTGCGCCCACGGCGCCACTTACGGCGTGGCGCCCCATGTCTTCGAGGAACTGGGGGCACAGGTCACCGCCCTCGGGGTCAAGCCCGACGGCCGCAACATCAACAAGGATTGCGGCGCCCTGCACCCGGAACTGATGGCCGAGAAAGTGAAGGAATGCGGGGCCGACATCGGCATTGCGCTGGATGGCGACGGCGACCGGCTGATCGTCTGCGACGAGCGCGGGGCCATCGTCGACGGCGACCGGATCATGGCGGTCTGCGCCTCGGAGCTTCTCAAGCGCCGCAAGCTGGCGAAGAAAACCCTGGTGGCCACGGTGATGAGCAACCTGGGGCTCGAGAGGGCCATGGAACGGATGGGCGGCCGCCTGGTGCGCACCGGCGTGGGCGACCGCTACGTGGTGGAAGAGATGCGCCGGGGGGGCTACTCTCTGGGCGGCGAACAGTCCGGGCACCTTATCTTCCTCGAGCACAACACCACCGGCGACGGCATCCTCGCGGCGCTTCAGCTCCTGGCGGTGATGAAGAAGCAGGACCGGCCGCTCTCGGAGCTTGCCGCCATCATGGAGAGCTACCCCCAGGTCCTGAAAAACGTGCGCACCTCGCGCAAGATCGACGCCGGCGCCATCCCCGGCTTTGCCGAACAGGTGGCGGCCATCGAGGAAAAACTCGGCGCCGGCGGCCGCGTCCTGGTGAGAGCCTCGGGCACCGAACCGGTGATCCGGGTGATGGTGGAAGGCGAGGACCAGGCGCAGATCAGCGGCTTTGCCAGCGAGCTCTGCGACCTCGTGCGCGACGCCGACCGGGAGTAGAAGTCGCCCAGAAAAAAACCTTAAGGCCGCTAGATGAGCCGCGGCAGCAGGAGGGTGGCGAAACTCAGGATAAAGAAAAAGCCGCACATGTCGGTCACCGTGGTCAGCAGTGGCCCGGAGACCAGGGCGGGATCCATCTTCAGCTTCTTGAGGACCAGGGGCAGGAGGCCGCCCAGCATCACCGACAACAGGGTATTGGCCGCCAGGGCGCCGCCGACCACCAGGCCCAGAAAAACATTCTTCTTCCAGAGAAAGGCAACGCC
>JBFHWX010000045.1:0-21404 GCA_041599275.1 Desulfobulbales bacterium
CCCGGTTTCTGTCTGCAGGCAGGGAGGGGAGGCTTATCGAGGGTCGATCCTGTTCAAAAAAATTCTCTACAGAAGCCTGGCAGACGATCTGTCCCCCGAGCAGGAAGAGCGGTAGGAGGAGGAAGAGAAGCGCTCGTTTTTTCATCATCAGCCTTTCCGTGATTTCTCGGGCATTTTTCGGCGCAATGGCAAGTGACAGCGGCTTTCTGGGCGGTGGCGACGTAGGATGGCGAACGGTTCCGGCTCGCCCCGGCTTGACGGTGATTTTGGCTGCCACAGTGCCCCCCCCCCTGAATTGTTCCACGCTTTTTTTCTGTTACACAATTGGAGCGGAAGAGTCAACGGTGGGATAGGGTGGGGCGTCAGGGCTTCAGGACTGAGTGCTGAGGGAGGACGTGAGATGTTAGACGTGGGACGTGAGACGTGGAGGGGAAAGGACGGAGCGGGGGGAGAGGGTGAGGCGTCAGGGCTTCAGGACTGAGTGCTGGGTGCTGGGGACTGAGGGGGGGGACGTGAGATGCGAGATGTGAGCAACTGTGAGACGCGGGTGGGAGAGGGTAAGGCGTCAGGGCGGAGTACTGAGTGCTGGGGGCTGGGGACTGAGGGTGGGACGTGAGATGAGAGGTGTGAGACGTGAGACGCGGAGGGGAAAGGCGTGTGAGAAGCGGGGAGGGAGAGACGCGATGGGCAAAGGCACAAAAAAAGAGGTTACGGCGAACCGTAACCTCTTTGTCGTTTCTGGTGACCCCTACGGGACTCGAACCCGTGTTACCGGCGTGAGAGGCCGGCGTCCTAGACCGCTAGACGAAGGGGCCGCTAGGGAGCCCTTCTTTTATAAAATGGCGGGTTGTTTGTCAAGGGTTTGTTTGATGGCGTCGCGAAAAGTCCGATCTCCTGCGTCGTGGCGGGAACTCGGGTGCTCGACATACCGTATGTATGCCTCCTCGCCCTCGACACCACCACTCCTTGTGTACCAAACTTTTCGGAGTCTTCGCTTACCGGCTTAGCCATCTTCAGTGGTACGACCGACTTGTTGCGGATCCATCAATGTTTGGGTTGTTTGCAGAAAGATTCTGCCCCCCCCCGGTGCGCCACGTGCTGCGGGCGGGGGCGGGGGAAATATTCTGGCGCTGTTTCCTCAGCGTCGCCAGGAGATGAGCACCGATTTTTCGCCGTCGCCGTAGCGCAGGTCGAGCTCGCCCTGGTAGGCCCGGGCCAGGGCCTGGCCCAAACGGCGGGCGATGTGTACGCCGGTGGTGGTCACCACCGTGCGGCCCTCGGCCTCGTCCCGGGCCATGATCCGCTCCATGGGGTGCTCGCCTTTTTCGAGCGCTTCCTCGTTGCGCAGCAGGTTCAGAATCTCTTCCCGGTGTTCCTGGAAAAAGTCCCCTTCGATGGTCATGCGGCCGGCCGGGTACTTGTCGGCGATGCGCTGGCAGGCCGGACACACCGTCTTGTTGGCAAAGGCCGGGGCCGGCTGCCAGGTCCAGCGGCCGTTGCTGAAGAGGGCGCCGCATTCGGTGCAGATGGTGGGCTCCGGCCACTTGCCGTATTCTCTGTAGGTATCGTGCCGTTTTTCGCGGATGAGCCGGTCTCTTCTGCCGTATTGACTTTTCTCCATGGCAATACCTCCTTGGCTGAGGGGTGGGTGGGCGGCTAACCAAACGCTTCTTTTTCGCTTTCCTCTTTCTACTCCGCCGGCCTGCCTGCCGGGACGATATAGAGCGCCTCCTCGTTGGCCGCGAGCCCAAGCAGCCGGGCCACCTCGTGGTCGTCAAAGGCGCCCACCATGCCGCTGCCGAGATCGAGGGCCACGGCCTGCAACGCCAGGTTCTGGGCGGCGTGGCCCACTTCCATGTGGATGTAGCGGGCTGCCCTCGCGCCGTATTTGATCGTGGTGCGGCTCGCCACCGCGGTGAACACGATCACCGCCGGCGCTGTGGCGATCCAGTGCTGGCCCAGGGCCGCCGTGGCCAGGGCTGCGCGGTGGTCGCCAGGGCTGACGAGCTGAAGCCGGTGGGGCCGAGTCAGGTAGCGGTAGATTCCGGCCGCCAGATTCTTTACCTGACCCGCCACCAGGTAGGTCTCCAGGGGGTAGAGGGCGCCGGCCGAGGGGGCGGTGCGCAGTCCCTCGCGGCAACTGGTGCCCTGGGCCGCCCACAGGAGCTGGGATGTTTCGTGGAGAGTGAGGGGTGCCGGGGCGTAGGCCCGCACCGAGCGGCGGTTGGCCAGGGCATGGCTTACCGTGGTGGCGCCGGCGATCTGTGGGGCGGGCAGATCGATGGCCGCGGCCCGCGCCGCCTGATCGGTGGCGCCGGAAGAGAGCAGGATGAGGCAGGCGCTGCCTGTGAGCAGCATTTCTCTGCCCATGGCGGTTCCCCCGTGGTTCGGTGGCTGGTGGAATTTTTTAAAAAACCCGGGAAACAGGGGTGGGGCGCGAGGTGATACCCAAAGAAGAGGTTATGAAACCATACTGAAGGATAGGGCGGTAATAGTCAAGCCCGAAGGTGGTGGCAGCGGTTGGGCGCCTCAGTCGGCCACGAACTGGCGGCCTGCGGCGCGGGCCTCGTCGAGCGCGTCCTGGCGCTTGGCCAGATCGCTTCGTTTTTCAACCCCCCGCACCAGGATGTCGCCGGCGTAGCGCAGGTCCATGGCGTCGAAGGCGTAGCGCATGGTCATCACCGCGCCGTCGAAGAGTTTTTTCCCTTCGGTGGCGGCGCAGGAGAGAAAAAAGCCGCGCCGGTTCGGGTCGGGCCGCCAGCGGCCTTCTTTTTTGGCCAGGTGCTTGCGGCTCCACAGGGTCTGGCAGCGGTCGACAAAGGCCTTGGCCTGGGCGGTGATGCCGTAGAAGTAGATGGGGGAGGCGACGATGATACGGTTGCCGGCGGAGATTTTATTATAGAGCACCACCATGTCGTCGTCGGTGATCGAGCAGACCCCGGTTTTCTCGCAGACCCCGCAGCCGATGCAGGGTTTGATCTCGAGGTCGCAGAGCCGGATGCGTTCGACCGCGCCGCCCGCTTCCTCCACCCCGGCCAGCATCGCTTCGAGCAGGGTGTCGGTGTTGCCGCCGCGGCGGGGCGAGCCGTAAAAGGCGAGCAGCTTCATGGACGTTTCCTCCCGGTGGGTTGGCTGGCCGCTTCTTCCTTTTTGTTCTGGGGCAGACGGTTGTAGAAGGCGCACTCGTCGCGGAGCCGGAGCTGCAGGTCGCCGGTGAGGAAGCGGGGCGCCACCCGCCAGCGCCAGTTGCCCTCGCTGGTGGAGGGCTTGTTCATCCGGCAGTCGCCGCCGAAACCGAGCACGTCCTGGAGCGGCAGGATGGCCAGGGCGGCGCTGGAGGCCAGCGCCAGCCGCACCATGTCCCGGGGGATGTCGGCGTCGGACCGGCTGTTGGCGTAGCGCCGCAGGCGGTTGCGGGTGGAGTCGGTGACCTTGTCGCCCAAAAACCAGCCCAGGGTGGTGTCGTTGTCGTGGGTGCCGGTAAAGACCACGCAGTTGGGGGTGGTGAAGTTGTGGGGCAGGTAGGGGTTGGTGGGGTCGGAGTCGAAGGCGAACTGCAGGATCTTCATGCCGGGCAGCCCGAGAGCGTCCCGCAGCTCTTCCACCTCCGGGGTGATGAGGCCCAGGTCCTCGGCGATGACCGGCAGCTCGCCCATGGATTTTTTTAAAAAATCAAAGAGCGCGCGGCCGGGCCCGGGCCGCCAGCGGCCGTTCATTGCCGTCTCCTCCTCCGCCTTCACCTCCCAGTAGGCTTCGAAGCCGCGGAAGTGATCGACCCGCACCACGTCCATGAGGGCGAAGATGTGCCGGAAGCGGTCGCGCCACCAGCCAAAGAGCTTCTGGTTGGCCAGGCCTTTTTCATCCTGCCAGCGGTAGAGCGGGTTGCCCCAGCGCTGGCCGGTTTCGCTGAAATAGTCGGGTGGGACGCCAGCCACCACGGTGGGCAGCAGGGTTTCGGTGTCGAGTTCGAAAAGCTCCTGGTTGGCCCAGACGTCCGCCGAGTCGAGACCCACGTAGATCGGGATGTCACCGATGAGCTGGATTCCCTTTTTCCGGGCATGGTCCCGCAGTCCGCGCCACTGGCGGAAGAAACAGAACTGCTCGAAACGATAGTAGCCGATGCGCCTCTCGTGCTGGCCCCGGGCCGCGGCCAGGGCCTCGGGCTGCCGGGTGGCGAGTGGCCGCGGCCAGTCGTGCCAGGCGGTCTCGTCCATAACCTCGCGCAGCGCCATGAACAGGGCGTAGTCGGCAAGCCAGAAATCTTCTTCGGCGCAGAAACCGCTGAACTCTTCGCGCAGGGCGGTGGAGGCGCTTTTCAGAAAACGCTGGTGGGCTCCGGCAAGCAGCGCCGTCTTGTGCCGGATCACCGCCTCGAAGTTGACCAGGTATTCGGAAAAGCCCTGGGCCGCCGGCAGGTCGCCGGCGTCCAGCAGATTGTCGGAGAGCAGCAGGTCCGGCGAGATGAGCAGCGGGTTGCCGGCAAAGGCCGCCATGCTCATATAGGGCGAGTTGCCGAACACCGGGTTGGTGGGGCAGACCGGCAGAAACTGCCAGGCGCTCTGGCCGGCACTGGCCAGGAAGTCCACGAAGCCGCGGGCGGTGGGGCCGAGGTCACCGATGCCGAAACGGCTGGGCAGCGAGGTGAGGTGCAGGAGGATGCCGCTCGAACGCTTGAAAAACATGATGGGTGCGGGGCCTCCTCGGGTAGGGTGGGATAAGGGCAGCAGTCAGTCAGTATAGTGAGGGGAAAAGCCCCGTGTCAAGCCCGGCGCGCCGCGAACAGGCGGCGAAACCAGGCTAATCGATTGACAAAATCCGCCCGGGCCGGCTAGTCTTTGGAAAACCTCTGTTCTGAATTCTTTGCACAACATTTTGAGAAACCACCCATGGCGCATCCCGTTCTCGAGGCCATCAGGCAGCGGCGCTCCATCCGCGAATACACCGACCAGCCGGTTTCCCGCGAGCACCTGCGGGAGATCATCAAGGCCGGCATCTGGGCGCCCTCCGGGCTCAACAACCAGCCCTGGCGCTTTGTCACCGTTTGCGACGGCGAACTCCGCCGGCAGCTTGCCGAGCTCACCCACTACAGCCGCATCGTGCTGGCGGCGCCGGCGCTGGTTGCCGTCTTTCTCGACCGGGAGGCGATGTACGACGAGGTGAAAGACCACCAGGCGGCCGGCGCCTGCATCCAGAACATGCTGCTCGCCGTCGAGGCCCTGGGCCTGGGCGCGGTCTGGCTCGGCCAGATCCTCAAGAACAAGGAGGCGGTGAACCGGCTGCTGGAATTGGAGGACAATCTCGACCTGATGGCGGTGCTGGCCATCGGCCAGCCCCTGCAGCGGGACCAGAAGGGCAAACGGAAAGAGCTCGATTCCTTCATCCTCAAGGAGCTGTAAAGAATGGCCACCACTTTTGCCGGTAAAAAGGTGCTCTTTGGGGTTTCCGGCGGCATCGCGGCCTACAAGGCGGCGGGCTGGGTGCGGGAACTGGTGAAGGAAGGGGCCGAGGTCACGGTGGTGATGACCGAGGCTGCCTGCCGCTTCGTGGCGCCGCTTACCTTCGCGGCTCTTTCCGGCCGCCGGGTGCACACCGATATGTTCGACCCGGCCGAGGCCGAGCGCATTCCCCACATCGCGCTGGCCCGCGGTCTTGACCTGATGCTGGTGGCGCCGGCCACCGCCAACACCATCGCCCGCCTGGCCCATGGCCTGGCCGACGACCTGCTCTCCACCCTGGCGCTCGCCAACCGGGCGCCGCTTCTCGTTTTCCCGGCCATGAACTGCGACATGTACGCAAGCCGGGCCACCGCCGCCAACCTCGAACGGTTGCGAGCGTTGGGCTATCTCGTGGTGGAACCGGACAGCGGCGAGCTGGCCTGCGGCGACTCCGGACCGGGCCGGCTGGTGGAATGGCAGGCGGCCCGCGAAGCCATGCTCCTGCCCCTCAATCCCCAAACCCTGGCGCGTCGCACCGTGCTGGTCACCGCCGGCCCCACCTGGGAGCCCCTCGATCCGGTGCGCCATCTCTCCAACCGTTCCACCGGCAAGATGGGCTATGCCCTGGCCCGTACCGCACGCCGGCGGGGAGCGCGGGTCATTCTGGTGAGCGGCCCCACTGCTCTCGCGCCGCCGCCAGGTGTGGAGCTGCTGCGGGTGGAAACCGCGGCCCAGATGCGGGAGGCGGTGCTGGCCCGGGTCGGTGAAGTGGACGCGGTGGTCAAGTCGGCGGCGGTCTCCGACTACCGGCCCCTCCAGCGCCAGGAGAAAAAGATCAAGAAAAGCGGCGCCGAAACCGAGCTTGCCCTGGCCCTCAACCCGGATATTCTCAAAGAGCTCGGCCAGTGGCGCCAGGGCCGGAGGTTTCCGGTGCTGGTGGGCTTTGCCGCCGAGAGCCACGCCCACCTCGACGAGGGGCGCCGCAAGCTGCGGGAGAAGCAGCTCGACTGCATGGTGGTGAACGACATCACCGCCAGTGATGCCGGCTTTGGAGTGGACACCAACCGTATCGTGCTCCTCGACCGGGAGGGTGGCGAGGAGCGGCTGCCGCTTCTCTCCAAGGAGGAGGCGGCGGAACGCATCTGGGACCGGGTGGCGGCGCTGCTCGGCGAAGTGGCGCCGGGGGGCTAGCCTCTTCACTGCCCAGCTTTTCAAAAAAACGGCCGTCTCCGCGGGAACCCGCAGGGACGGCCGTTGGCGTTAGGGCTCGATCGGAGGAGGAGGCTACAGCAGGCCGTCGAAGGCCGCCTCGTAGATCTCCACCACGTCGTCGAAAGAGGGCACCCGCGGGTTGTTCTCCACCGGCCGGGTGACGGTGAGGGCGATCTTGGCCATCTCCGGGATTTTCTCCCGCGGGATGTCGAGGGCGGCCAGGGAATCGGGGATGCCCACGTCGGCGTTCAACTGGTGGATGGCCTCCACCACCGAGGCGGCGGCTTCCCGCTCGCTCATGCCCTCGGTGTCGTAGCCCATGATCTCGGCCACGGTGCGGTACTTTTCCGGAGCGCCGATGATGTTGTATTCGACAACATAGGGCAGCAGAATGGCGTTGGCCAGGCCATGCGGGGTGTTGAACATGCCGCCCAGGGGGTAGGCCATGGCATGCACCAGGCCGACGCCGGCGGTGGCCAGTGCCTTGCCACCGAGGAGCGAGCCCATCAGCATACCGCTTCTGGCCTCCAGGTTACGGCCGTTGGCAAAGGCCAGCGGCAGGTTGCGGCTGATCAGCGTGATCGCCTCCAGGGCGTACATGTCGGAGACCGCATGGGCCTGGGTCGAGGTGTAGGCCTCGATGGCGTGGGTGAAGGCGTCGATGCCGGTGGCGGCGGTGACGTGCGGCGGCAGGCTCACGGTCAGCCGCGGGTCGAGGATGGCCGCCTCGGGGTAGAGCGGGTCGCCGTTCATGCCGCCCTTGGATTTCGTCTTCTCGTTGATGAAGACAGCGGTGAAGGTCACCTCGGCGCCGGTACCGGCGGTGGTGGGGATCATGATCTTCGGCACCCCGGGTTTCTTGATCTTGCCCAAGCCCACGTAGTCCTCGGCCTTGCCGCCGTTGGTGAGCAGGATGGAGACCGCTTTGGCCACATCCAGGGCGGAGCCGCCGCCCACCCCCACCACGCAGTCGGCCTTGGCCTTCTTGGCGAGCTTGAGGCCGTTGTCGGCAAGCTTCAGACCGGGCTCGGGATCGACCTTGTCGTAGATCGTGTAGAACATCTTCGCTTCATCGAGCGGCGCGGTGATCTGGCCCGTGAGCCCCGCCTTCTGCAGGCCGGGATCGACCACCAGGAAGACGCGGCTGCCACCGAGTTCCTTGACCAGGGCGGGCAGGTCGCGCACGGCGTCGATACCGAAGCGCAGTTTGGTGGGCTGGGTGACGGAAAAGGACTGGGTCTGCAGCATGGGAGTATCCTTAGGCATTTGGGAAGAGAAAAAAAGAGGCAACGGCTGGCTGGCGAAAGAGATCGGAAAAGTTTACTGCAGGGCTGGTGCAATTGAAACAAAAAAGATAAGGTAGTCGCGAGACCGGTGCGGCTGTCCGTCTGGCCACCGAAAGCCGTCTCTTTCCACGAAAACAACCGGCCTTTGGGCCGAAGGACAAGGAAACCAAGTGCTCGACAAAGAGGATGTCACCTTCAGCCGTTCCGAGAAGAAGCGGCGGGCCAAGCAGATCGAAGGCCTGGCCCAGGAACTCTTCGCCCTGGGGCCGGCGGAGGTAAAGAAGCTGCCCTGCCCGGAGCCGGTCCGGGCCGAGATCCTGCTCGGCCTCGGGCTCAAGGCCGGGGCCCGGAAGCGGCAGATGAAGTATGTCACCAAAATGCTGCGGGAAGAGGCGGATTTCGACACCCTGTTCGAGTACCTCGAGCAGCGCAAGGGCTCCAAACTCAAGGAGGCCCGGGAGTTCCACTCCCTCGAGCGGTTGCGCGACGCCATCGTCAACGAGGCCATCGCCGTGTTCGAGGAGGAGGTGCAGTTCGACACCTCCATCGCCGATTACCCCGAGGAATTCGACTGGCCGAGCCGGGCCGCCGAGCAGGCGGCCGCCGACTTTCCCGAGGCCGATATCCGGGCGATCAAGAAGGCGGCCATGGCCTACGCCAGAAGCCGCAACCTGACCTTCAGCCGCGAGATCTTCCGGCTGCTGAAGGCGGCCCGGGACCGCGCCCGGATCCTGGCCCTGCGCAACGAAAAATAACCCATCGTGGCCTGTTCGCCCCCCCCGGGCGGCGGCCGGAAAAGAAGGCCGGCCCCGGGAGCGTGGCTCCCCAGGGAAGCCGGCAGGAGAGAATACTGATGGAGTACCGAAGCGGCAATGTCGGCCGGGTCCTGGTGATCCGTTTCGACGACGGTGATGATTTCCTTGGAGAGCTCGTCCGGGTGATCAAGGCGGAACATATCAGAAACGGCTGGTTCCAGGTGCTGGGGGGGCTGCGCGAGGCCGGCGTGGTCACCGGCCCCAAAGAGCCGGTGATGCCGCCGGAACCGATCTGGCGCGAGCTGAGCGGCGCCCGCGAGGTGCTGGGCGCCGGCTCGGTGTTCTGGGAAGAGAACGAGCCCAGGATCCATCTGCACGCCGCCCTCGGCCATCACGGCGAGACCCTTACCGGCTGCGTGCGCAAGGGCACCAAGGTCTACCTGGTGCTGGAACTGGTGCTCTTCGAACTGCTGGGCTTCGACGCCGGCAGGCCCTGGAGCGAAGAGAAGGGATTCAATATCCTTACCTTCGAATGAATTCCGCGGGGCCGGCCGGTCGCGACTTTTGTGATTGACAATTCGTCGTATTTCCTGAAGTAATAAAAGGAGTGTAGCTGCCGCTTCGTTCCATAATACCGGGAATTTCAACCATAGTCCGCGGGAGGATTGTCATGGCCGGAAAGACCAGCAGCAAGGGCTGCGCAACCAAGTCATGTGCCAGCAAGAAGGAAAAGGCACCGCAAAAGGCGGCAAAGGCGCCGGCTCCCTCCACCGAGTTCGTCATCCAGGCCGCCGGGGCCTCCTCCGTGTACCTTGCCGGCGATTTCAACTCCTGGGCCGTCGACTCCCCCGACTTCAAGCTGCGCAAATTCAAGGGCGACGTCTGGAAGAAGAAGGTGAAGCTCGCTCCCGGCCGCTACGAGTACCAGTTCGTGGTGGACGGCCAGTGGCTGGCCGATCCGGCCAACCCCGAGCGCACCCCCAGCCCATACTGCTCCGAGAACTCGGTGATCATCGTCGCCGGCTGACCGCCGGCCAGGTTTTTCGGCCTGCAGTGAAAAACCCCGGGCGGCCCTGGCCCGCTCCGGCCGCCACAAAAAAAACCGGAACCCTCCCTCGGGAAGGTTCCGGTTTTTTCGTTGACCCTGCGGGCAGAAGTTATTCGGCCGGGGCGATCTTCACCAGCTTGGCGCCGGGTTTGACCGCCTTGCCGACTTCCACCGAGACCTTCTCCACGGTGCCTGCCACCTCGGCGGAGATGGGGGTCTGCATCTTCATGGCCTCGAGGATGAGCAGCCGATCGCCCACCGCCACCTTCTGGCCCACCTCCACCGACACCTCGCAGACGTTGGCGCCAAACGGTGCGCGCACTTCGCCGGCCTTGGCGAGATCCTGGATCTCCTCCTTGCTGAGCTGCGGCTCGTCGCTGGCCACCGCTCCGGCCGCCGCTGCGGGCTGGAAGTTGTAGACCCGCTGGTGGTGGTCGACGTTCAAGTACACCGACCACTCGGTGGTTTCCTTGCTCTGCTGCTTGGGGCCGATCTCGATCACGTGGTCCTTGCCGTCGTGGTCCTTGAAGGAGAGGCTCTCACCGAGTTTGAAGCCACCGCGGCGCAGGAAGATGGCGGGCGGCAGCACATAGGAGCGGCCGAACTTCTCCTCGAACTTGAAGAATTCCACCGCATCGTTGGGGTGCTGCAGGTAGGTAACGAGCTGCTGCTCGCTGGGTTCCTTGCCGATCCGTTTTTTAAGCGTCGCCCGCTCTTTCTCGATGTCCATGTCCTCGATGGCGTCCATGCCGCCTTCTTTCTCGAGAACTTCCTTCCAGTCGGCGCCGAACACCTTCTCGTAGATTTCGTCGGCGGGCTGGTAGAAGGGGAAGGGGCCGTATTTGCCCAAGAGCAGGTTCTTGAGGTCACCCGACGGGTTGCCGTAGCGGTCGCCGCCCATGACGTTGGAGACCGCCGTGGTCCAGAGAATCTGGGAACCGGGGGTCACCGACCAGAAGTTGCCGAGCTCGATCTGCACCCGGGGCAGCTCCTCGTGGAGGATCTCCGGCATGCGGTCGAGGAACTGGCCCTTCACCGCCTGCTCGAAGGAGGACCCCATGGCGCCGCCGGGCAGCTTGTGGATCTGCACGGTGGGTGAAAAGCCCTTGAACTGGCTCTCGAAGTACTCGTAGTGCTGGCGCTCGTTGCGGATCACCTCGCTGGTCTCGATCACCGCGCTCTCGTCAAGCCCCACGGCCTCGTAACCTTCTTCCTTCAGGGTCTGGATCACCGACAGAAGCGGCGGCGGGCCGTAGTAGCCGGTGAAGGCATGGTCGGCGGCGTCGACGATCTTGGCGCCGTTCTGCACCGCCGCCTCGATGCGGCCGATGTCGTTGCCGTCGGTGTTGTGGCCGTGGTAGTGGATGATCATATCCGGGTACTTGTCCTTGATCGCCGCTACCAGACGCCCGATCCGCTGGGGCGAGCCCAGGCCGCCGTGGTTCTTGATGCAGAGCAGGATCTGGTCGCCGGTGACCGAGAGGATCTCGCCCACTTTCTTGACGTAGAACTCGTCGGTATGCTCGGGGCCGGTGGAGAAGCAGATGCAGGGCTCGAGGATCTTGCCGGCCTTCTGCACCTCTTCGAACACGGCCTGCATGTTGGGCACGTGGTTCATGAAGTCGAAGACCCGCCAGACGTCGACGTATTTGGCGAACTCGCGCACCGTCAAGCGAATGACGTTCTGCGGGTAGGGCCGGTAACCGAAGAGGTTGATGCCGCGGCAGAGCGTCTGGAACATGGTGTTCGGCATCTTCTCGCGGAGCAGCTCGAGCTTCAGGAAGGGGTCGACCTGCTTTCTGAGGATGTCGACGTGGATGGAGGCGCCGCCGGTGATCTCCAGCGAAAAATAGCCGGCCTCTTCGCGGGATTTGGCGGCCATGAGATCGGTATGCAGCAGGATCCGGTTCTTGAAGTCCGACTGCGAGAGGTCACGGGCGGTGTTGGTAACAAAGTAGCCGTCGGTCCCGCGCATGATGCGCAGCACCTCGGATATGGGCATTCCCTGAACAATTCGTTCCATGGTCTTTCCTTTCTCGTTCGTCGGTTATATGGCGTAGGGGTTCTCTTCTTTGTGATGGATCTCGGCGATGAGCCGCGCCAACTTGTTCACCTCGTTGTCCTGCTCCTTGTAGTCGAGGAGCTGGGGATGGGTGTCGAGGTAGGAGGTGTCGAAGTCGCCGCTGCGGAAATCGGGTTCATCAACGAGGTTCAGGTAGAAGGGGATGGTGGTCTTGGGACCGACGATCACGTAATTGCTGAGGCAGCGCTTCAGGCGGTCCACCGTCTCGTTCCAGGAAAAGCCGTGCACGGTGAGCTTGACGAGCAGCGAGTCGTAGACCTCGGGGATGGTGAAGCCCTGGTAGACGAAGCCGTCGAGGCGGACCCCGTAACCGCCCGGCGAGCGGTAGACCGATACGGTCTTGCCGCCTTCGGGCATGAAGTTGTTCTGCGGGTCCTCGGCGTTGATCCGCATCTCGATGGCATGGCCGCGGAGCTGCACGTCGTCCTGGCCAAAGGCGAGCTTCTTGCCCATGGCCAGCTTGATCTGGGTGCGGACGATGTCGATGCCGGTGACCATTTCGGTGACCGTGTGCTCCACCTGCAACCGGGTGTTGATCTCCATGAAGTAGAAGTTCATGTCGCGGTCGACCAGAAACTCCACGGTGCCGGCGTTGGTGTAGTTGGAGGCCTGGGCCGCCTTTACCGCGGTCTCGCAGATGCGGTCGAGCAGCTTCTCGTCCTTGATGAGCGACGGGGCGATCTCCACGAGCTTCTGGTTGCGGCGCTGGATGGAGCAGTCCCGGGTGCCGAGGTGGACCACGGTGCCGAAGCTGTCGGCGATGATCTGGACCTCGACGTGCTTGGGGTTGATCACCACCTTCTCGAGGTAGACCGCGTCGTTGTTGAAGGCGGCCTTGGCCTCGGCCCGGGCCACCGGGATTTCCTTGACCAGCTGGGCTTCGTTCTCCACCCGCCGGATGCCGCGGCCGCCGCCGCCGGCGGTGGCTTTGAGCATCACCGGATAGCCGTACTGGGCGGCGAATGCCTTGGCCTCCGCGACCCCGGCCTCACCGGCCGGCAGGTTCTGGGTGCCGGGCACCATGGGGATGCCGGCCTCCTGCATGATGCGGCGGGCCGTGACCTTGTCGCCCAGGTTCTGGATGACCTCGGAGTTGGGGCCGATGAAGGTGATGCCGGCCTCCTCGCAGGCCTTGGCAAAGAGCGGGTTCTCGGCCAGGAAGCCGTAGCCGGGATGGATGGCGTCGGTGCCGGTCTTCTTGGCGGCCTTGATCACCTTCTCGATGTCGAGGTAATCACGGCGCGGGCCGTCGCCGATCCAGACGGCTTCGTCGGCCACCCGGATGTGGAGCGCCGCGTTGTCCGGGGTTTCGTAGATGGCCACGGCCTTGTGGCCCAGTTCCTGGATCGCCCGGATGATCCGCAGGGCAATCTCGCCTCGATTGGCTACCAGTATCGTCTTTTTCAAAAGGGGACCTCGTATCGTATGTGTTAACCGTGTTGCGAAATGGGTACCGTTTCTTCTCTTTTAAAGTTGTGGCGTCGGCGTGGCGCAGGCCACCGGAACGGCCCTGCCGTCGTCGTGGGCTTCTCCTGATAATCCCTTGTTTAATATGAAAAAATGAGGAAACAGCGAAGCCCGGCAGACGGGTGGAGTTCAGGGGCGTTTCCTTCGGGGGTTCTGCGGACCGCAGAGAAACAGCATGGGAATCTAGCACAGAGCGTGGCAAGAGGCAAGAAAAAATGAAAAAGCTTGAAATCCGCTGCTGGTAAGGGTTTGCGGTCTGTTGTCAAGGGTTGGCAGGGCTGTCCGGCGGCCAGTAGCCAGCAGCTTATCCGAGACAGAGCTGGCCAAGGTTTTCGGGCTCCAGGAGCAGGAGCAGTTCGGAAAAGGAGGAGCACTCATAGAGGTGTTTGCGGATCCGGGCGCCGCCGGCAATGTTCCTGAAATAGCGGCCCGCCTGGTTCTTGGTTTTTGGCAAAATTTTCGAGGGGGGAAAGAAACGCACCAGCAGTTGAAGGTGGCGGCGGAGCACCGCCGCCCGCTCGAAAACATCGTCCGGCGCCCCTCCGGGGGAGAACACCCAGGGGTTGCCGATGGCGGCCCGGCCGACCATCACCGCGTCGCAGCCGGTTTCGGCCATCATCCGCAGGCCGTCTTCGTAGCAGGAAACGTCCCCGTTGCCGATCACCGGGATGGAAAGCCGTTCCTTCACCTGCCGGATCATCCCCCAGTCGGCCCGGCCGCCGAAGCCCTGGACCCAGGTGCGGCCGTGCACCGCCACCGCGGCGGCGCCACAGTCCTGGGCCATGAGCGCGAAATCGATGCCGTTGCGGGTTTTTTGGTCCCAGCCGCTTCTGATCTTGACGGTCACCGGCAGCTTCGAGGCCCGCACCGCCCCCCTGATCATGGCCGCGGCCCGGGCGGGGTCCTTCATAAGGGCGGCGCCGGCGCCGTTGCGGATAACCTTCTTCACCGGGCAACCCATGTTGAGGTCGATGCCGTCCACCGGCAGTTCCGCCACCCTGGCCGCGGCCTCGGCCATGATCGCCGGGTCGTGGCCGAAGAGCTGCATGACGACCGGACGTTCTTCGGTCACGGTGACCAGAAGATCGAGGGTTTTTTTCTGGTCGTAGACGATGCCGTGGCCGCTCACCATCTCGGAATAGCAGAGGCCGGCGCCGTGTTCCCGGCACAGCAGGCGAAAGGCCAGGTCGGTGTAGCCGGCCAGCGGTGCCAGGACAAAGGGAGAATCCAGGGTGATGGTTCCGATCTGCATGGATACAGGTGTTTTCTCGGTGGCAAGTTTTTTTTGAAAGGGGTATGATCGCCTCGGCCTGTGGGACGAACCCCGAAAAGGGAGCCATTATAGCAGGAGCGTGGTAATCCGGGCAAGGTGCCGGTCCAGACGGTCGGCACAGCCTTTATTCTTTCGAGCCTCTGGCACAATGAGCATCTGCGCCGATCGGCTGAAAATTCCCTGTGCGGCGTCTTCCCCGTGAAGTCGTCCTCGCGCAGAAAATTTTTCTCTCGATCCCGCGACGACGCTCATTGTTGCAAAAGACTCTTTCCTCAGCTTGTTATCGTTATATATCACCAAGGAGCACAAGATGTCGTTTCGTTTGAATCCCCAGGGCCAGGAACTCTCCGCTGAACACCGCACCACTCTGGCCGAAATGCGCCGTCGCTGCGCCCGCCGCATCCTGTTGGCCACCAGCCTGGCCGCCTCCGGTCATCCCGGCGGCTCGCTTTCCGCCCTCGACCTGCTGCTGGTCACCTATTCGATGATCAAGCACGATCCCAAGAACCCCCTGTGGGCCGAGCGCGACCGGGTGGTGATGAGCATGGGCCACATCTCGCCGGGCGTCTACTCGGTGCTCGCCGAGTTCGGCTATTTTCCGGAGAGCGAGTTCCTGGCCGGCTTCCGGCGGGCCGGCTCCGGATTTCCCGGCCACGTCGAGCGCATCGTGCCCGGGGTCGAGTGGGACACCGGCAACCTGGGCCAGGGCCTTTCCACCGGCGCCGGCATGGCCCAGGCCGCCAAGCTCGCCGGTTGCGATTCCAAGGTGCTGGTCTTCATGGGCGACGGCGAGCAGCAGAAGGGCCAGATCTCCGAGGCCATGCGCTACGGGCGCAAGTACAACCTCAACAACCTGATCGTGGTTGTGGACCGCAACCACCTGCAGATCTGCGGCGAGACGAGTTGCGTGATGCCCCACGACGTGCGCGCCTCCTTTGCCGCCGCCGGCTGGAACGTGCTCTACCTTGCCGACGGCCACGACTGCCAGGCCATCCACCAGGCCCTGGCCGATGCCGGCAACGGCCGGGTGACCGACCCCTCGGCCCCCACCGTGATCGTCGCCCGCACCACCATGGGCAAGGGCGTCTCCTTCATGGAGAATCTCGCCAAATACCACGGCTCGCCGCTCAAGGGTGATCAGCTTGAGGCGGCGCTGGCCGAGCTGGGCGTGGAAAACGATTTCGCCGCCTGGCAGAAAGAGCGGCAGAAGCCGGTTTCCACCGCCACCCGGCTCGACAACCGCGGCACCTACCCGCAGATAAATCCGGGCACGCCGGTGCTCTACGGGGCCGACACCCGCACCGACTGCCGTTCGGCCTATGGCACGGCGCTCGTCGGCCTGGCCGAGGCCAATAATTCGGGGCCGGTGCCCAAGGTGTTGGGAATCTCCTGCGACCTCGAGGGCTCGGTGAAGATGGGGGACTTCCGCAAACACTCCCCCGGCGCCTTCCTCGAGGCCGGCATCCAGGAGCACCACGCGGCCAGCCTCGCCGGCGCCCTCAGCCGCGAGGGCTTTTCGACCTTCTTCAGCACCTTCGGCGCTTTCGCCGTCTCCGAGGTTTACAACCAGAACCGCCTGAACGACATCAACGAAACCAGCGTCAAGATCGTCGCCACCCATGTCGGCCTCGACGTCGGCGAGGACGGCCCCACCCACCAGTGCATCGATTACCTGGGGCTTCTGAAGAACCTCTTCCATTTCGAGATCTTCATGCCCGCCGACCCCAACCAGACCGACCGCATCGTGCGCCATGCCGCCTCCCGGCCGGGCAACGTCTTCGTGGGCATGGGCCGCTCGGTGATGCCGGTGATAACCGGCGAGGACGGCACTCCTTTCTTCGGCGCCGACTACGTCTTCGAGCCAGGCCGCGGAGACTGGCTGCGGCGAGGCGAGGCCGCCACCATCGTCACCTACGGCGCCTTGGCGCCGGCAGCGGTGGAGGCCTGCCAACTTCTGAAGGAGAAGGGGATCGAGGTCGGGGTGCTCAACATGGCGTCGCTTGTGCCCCTTGACCGGCAGAGCCTCGTTGAAGCGGGGCGGCGCGGCCCGCTGGTGACGGTGGAGGACCATCACGTGGACACCGGGCTCGGCGCAATGGCGGCGGTGGTGCTGGCCGAGGAGGGAATCGCCACCCCGTTCAGGCGGCTTGGCGTTACCCGCTACGGCGCTTCCGGCAAGCCGGCCGATCTCTACGCGAGCCAGGGGCTCACTGCGGCCGGCATCGCCGCAGCGGTCAGGGAACTGCTGGGGTAGGGGCTTCGGGGGCCGAAAGAGCCTCGACGTAGATCCGCTCCGCCAGGTCCTGGCAGATGACGGCGAGGGCCCGTTGCCGGTTGGCGCGGGTTCCCGCCGCATCGCGGCTCAGGGCATAGGGTTCGCTCAGGGTGAGGAGCCTCGGAGCGCCAGCCGCTTCGGGGCTTTCCGTTTTTTTCACCAGGGAATAGCGCACGCTGAGCTCGGCGTTGGCCTCCAGGGTCAGGTCGTTTTCGGTGTAACCGATACCGGGGTGGCTCACCCGGACGATTTCGCCGGTAAGCACGTAGTCCGCCGCTTCGCCGGGCGCGGCCAGGCGCAGGCCGGGGGATTGGGTGAAAAACCCGGCCAACTCCTGGTAGAGGGTGGTTTCCAGCCCCAGTTCGTTGGTCCGGTTCTTCCAGAGTCCGGCGGCAACACTACGGGGGGCCTGGGCGCCATCGGGCGCCGCCGTGTACGGGCTGCGGTAGCCGCAGGCCGAAAGCAGCAAGAGAAATACCACCGCCAGGGGCAAGAGCCGCTGGCGAGCGCCGCATTCTTTCTTCGTTTTTTCGCTCCTGCAACGCATCCGCTTTCCCTCCCCTCAGACCACCACGTTCACCAGCTTGTTCGGCACCACGATCACCTTGCGGGCCGTCTTCCCTTCCATGAAGCGCACCACGTTCTCGTCGGCGAGGGCGAGTTTTTTGACCTCCTCCTCGCCGGTGCCGGCGGCCACCTGCAGCCTGCCGCGGAGCTTGCCGTTCACCTGGAGAACGATGGTTATCTCGTCTTCCCTGGCCGCCTCCGGATCGAACTCGGGCCAGACGGCTCCGTCGAGGCTTTGCCGGTGGCCGGTAACGGTCCAGAGCTCGGCCACGATGTGCGGCACCATGGGGTAGAGCAGGAGAAGCACCGCCTCGATCCCCTCCCTCAGCACGGCGGGCTCCACCTGCTCCCTGGCCTCTTCCGCGGTGGCCGACGACAGGGCGTTGACGAGCTCCATCACGGCGCTGATCGCCGTGTTGAAATGGAAGTCGTTCTCCATGTCGAAACTGACCTTGCGGATGGTCTGGTGGATTTTGCGGTGCAGGGCGCGGCCGGGGCCGTCGATGCTGTCGGGGACCCCGGCCGGGCTGCCGTCGAAGAGGTCGGCATGGGCCTGGACCAGGCGAAAGACCCGGTTCAGGAAGCGGCTGGCTCCTTCCACCCCCTGGTCGCTCCATTCGAGATCCTTCTCGGGCGGCGCCGCAAACAGGCTGAAGAGCCGGGTGGTGTCGGCGCCGTAGCGTTCGATGAGGGTGTTGGGATCAACCACGTTGCCCTTGGATTTCGACATCTTGGCGCCGTCCTTGATCACCATGCCCTGGGTGAGCAGGTTGGCGAAGGGCTCGGCGGCCGTGAGGTAGCCCAGGTCGCGCAGTACCTTGGTGAAGAAGCGGGCGTAGAGCAGGTGCAGGATGGCGTGCTCGATGCCGCCGATATACTGGTCCACCGGCAGCCAGTGGTCGACCCGGGAGCGGTCCAGCACTTGGTCGCCGGCGTCGGGACAGGCGTAGCGCGCAAAGTACCAGGAGGACTCGACAAAGGTATCCATGGTGTCGGTCTCCCGGCGGGCTTCCTCGCCGCAGGCCGGGCAGGTGGTTTTGTAGAAGCTTTCAAGCTGGGGCAAGGGGCTCTTGCCGGAGCCGTCCGGCGCGCAGTCGGTGGGCAGGGTGACCGGCAGGTCTTTCTCCGGCACCGGCTGCACCCCGCATTTCTGGCAGTAGATCATCGGGATGGGCGCGCCCCAGAAACGCTGCCTGGAGATGCCCCAGTCCCGCAGCCGAAAGGTGGTGCGGGACTGGCCGAAGCCCTCGCGGGCGGCATGCTCGGTGACCGCTTTCTTGGCCTCCTCGCTCGCCATGGCGTCGAACCGGCCGGAATTCACCAGCACGCCGGGCTCCACGTAGGCTTCCTGCATGGTTGCCGGATCAAGGGGAGCACCGGGCCGGTCCACCACCAGCTCGATGGGCAGGTGGTATTTTTTGGCGAACTCAAAGTCCCGCTGGTCGTGGGCGGGCACCGCCATCACGGCGCCGGTGCCGTACTCCATGAGCACGAAGTTGGCGGCGTAGACCGGAATCTTGCTGCCGGTGAAGGGATTGACGCAGTAGCCGCCGGTGAACACCCCTTCCTTTTCCAGCTCCTCGTCCTGTTTCTTGCGTTTCTTGAGGTTCCGGGTGCGCTGCACGAACTCGAAGACCTCGGCCTCGTGGCCGGTGCCCGAGGCGAGTTTCTCGACCAGTGGGTGCTCGGGGGCGATGGACATGAAGGTGGCCCCGAAGATGGTGTCGGGCCGGGTGGTGAAGATGGTGATCTTCTCGTCGGAGCCCGCCACCTGAAAGTCGATTTCGGCGCCCACCGACTTGCCGATCCAGTTGCGCTGCATGGTGAGCACCTTTTCGGGCCAGCCCGTAAGGCGGTCGCAGTCGGCCAGCAGTTCTTCGGCATAGTCGGTGATCTTGAAGAACCAGCCGTGCATGTCCTTGGCTTGCACGGCGTTGTCGCAACGCCAGCAGCAGGCATCGATCACCTGCTCGTTGGCGAGCACGGTCTGGCAACTCTCGCACCAGTTGACCGTGGTGAGCTTGCGGTAGACCAGACCTTTTTCGTACATGCGGGTGAAAACGAGCTGCTCCCAGCGGTAGTAGTCGGGGGAGCAGGTGGCGAGTTCCCGGTCCCAGTCGTAGGAAAAGCCCATGCGCTGGAGCTGGCCCCGCATGTAGTCGATGTTCTCGTAGGTCCAGGTGGCGGGGTGGGTGTTGTGTTTGATGGCGGCGTTTTCAGCGGGCAACCCGAAGGCGTCCCAGCCCATGGGGTGCAGCACGTTGTAGCCGCGCATCCGCTTGTAGCGGGCGATCACGTCGCCGATCGAGTAGTTGCGCACATGCCCCATATGGATGCGGCCCGAGGGGTAGGGGAACATCTCCAGCACATAGTACTTTTGGCGGGACGGGTCCTCACCTGCTTTGAAAGTCTTGTCGGTGAGCCACTTTTCCTGCCACTTGGCTTCGATGGCGGCGAAATCGTATCGGATGGTTTCGGTGGTGGTCATAAAAAAAGCATCGCCTCGCGGTTTGGTGTTCGTCGTTGCCGGTCGCGCAATTTGCAGGCTTTCCTCAGGAATCAATCCCGGATCATGTATTCGCCGGGGGTTGGCGCCTGGAGAGCCGGGTTTTCGAAGGTGGTCTTATCGGCCAGGAAGGTGAGCTCCACCATGCCGGTGGGGCCGTTTCGCTGCTTGCCGATGATGATCTCGGCGGTGCCGCGCCGGGGGTTGTCCTCGGCCTTGTTGTAGACCTCGTCGCGGTAAATGAAGAGGATGACGTCGGCATCCTGCTCGATGGCGCCGGACTCGCGCAGGTCGGAGAGCTGGGGCCGCTTGTCGGTGCGGCTCTCGAGGCTGCGGTTGAGCTGGGAAAGAGCGATGACCGGCAACTCGAGTTCCTTGGCCATGGCTTTGAGGGAACGGGAAATTTCGCTGATCTCCTGCTCGCGCCGCTCGATTCCGCTCCTGCCCCGCATGAGCTGCAGGTAGTCGACCACAACGAGGCCCAGGTCGTGCTCGGATTTGAGCCGCCGCGCCTTGGCCCGCATCTCGAGAATGGAGATGGCCGGGGTGTCGTCGATGAAGATCGGCGCTTCCGAGAGGATGCCCACCGCCCGGGTGATCTTCGGCCAATCGGTGTCCTTCAGGTGGCCGGTGCGGATGCGCTGGGCGTCCACCCGGCTCACCGAGCAGAGAAGCCGGGTGGCGAGCTGCTCTTCGCTCATTTCGAGGGAAAAAACCGCCACCGGCACCTTCTCGAAGATGGCGGCGTGCTGGGCGATGTTCATGGCCAGCGCCGTCTTGCCCATGGAAGGGCGGGCCGCCAGGATGACGAGGTCCGAGGGCTGGAGACCTGCGGTCATCCGGTCGAGCACCTGGTAGCCGGTGGCCACGCCGGTGATCGCCTCCTTGCGGTTGAAGCGCTTCTCCAGCGCCTCGAAGGCTTTTGGCACGATGGCGCCCAGGGCCTTGAAATGCTGGCTGCTCTTGGAGCGGGAGATTTCGAAGATGGCTCGCTCGCTCTCCTCCACCAGGGAATCGATGTCGTCCTGCTCTTCGTAAGCCCGGGAGGCGATTTCGGTGGAGGTCTGGATGAGGCGGCGGAGGATTGCCTTCTGCTTGATGATCTTGGCGTAGTAAGCGACGTTGGCGGCCACCGGCACGATGTTGGTGAGGGAAGCGAGGTAGGCGACGCCACCCACTTCGGCAATCTTGTTGCGGTCCTTCAGGTGGCTCGAAACGGTGATCGGGTCCTGGGGCTCGTTCTTTTCGAAGAGCGCCACCATGGTGGCGTAGATGGTCTTATGGGCTTCGCGGTAAAAGTCTTCCGGCGAGAGGATCTCGAGGACCTTAACGAGCGCTCCCTGCTGCATGAGCACGGAGCCCAGCACGCACTGCTCGGCCTCAAGGTTCTGGGGCGGTAGCCGGTGCTGCAGGGTGGCGGTGGGTTGCGGACCTGCTTCCATGGTAGCGGCTCATCTGAAACAGGTGGATCGTGCGCCCTGGCCGGAACCGGTCAGG
>JBFHWX010000046.1:0-21080 GCA_041599275.1 Desulfobulbales bacterium
CACCAGCCCCGGCTCATGGGGGTGGTGAGCCGCGGCGGCTCCTTCACCATCGAGTGGATGACCCACAACAACCGGGAAAACCCGCTCTACGAGCATTTCGACGACCTGCTGGCCATCCTCCGCGAGCACGAGGTGACGCTGTCGCTCGGTGACGGCATCCGGCCGGGGTGCCTGGCCGACGCCACCGACCGCAACCAGGTGCAGGAGCTCATCCATCTCGGCGAGCTCACCGAGCGCGCCTGGGCCGCCGGCGTCCAGGTAATCATCGAAGGCCCCGGCCACATGCCGATGAACCAGATCGAGGCCAACATCCTGCTCCAGAAACAGCTCTGCAAGGGTGCGCCGTTCTACGTGCTGGGGCCGCTGGTCACCGACATCGCACCGGGCTACGACCACATCACCGGCGCCATCGGCGGCGCCATTGCCGGAGCCGCCGGCGCCGACTATCTCTGTTACGTGACCCCGGCCGAGCACCTGAAACTGCCCTCCATGGAGGACGTGCACGAGGGAGTGATCGCCTCCAAGATCGCAGCCCACGCGGCGGACATCGCCAAGGGGCTGCCGGGCGCGATCGACAAGGACATCGCCATGGCCAAGTGCCGCAACAACCTCGACTGGAAGGGCCAGATCGAGCTCTCCCTCGATCCCGGCAAGGCCCGCCGCTTCCGCGAGGAAGGCTCGACCTACAAGGGCGACGCCTGCTCCATGTGCGGCTCTTACTGCGCCATCAAGGTCTTCAAGCGGGCTCAGAAGAAGGGGGCGGAATAGCCGCGGGCATCCCGGCCGGTTCTCCAGCCCCTTGCCAGTTCCGTGATTTTCGGTTTAGATAGCTTCGACCCGGGCCGGCCGGTCAGGCCAGGCTGTTGACACGACAAACGAAAGGAGAGGGCAACCATGATGGACAAAGTGGTGGAATGGTTCCAGAGTACGAACCTTCCGCAGCAGATCGACCAGGCCGACTTCGGCGGGCTGTTCAGCAATCCCTGGTTCCTGGTGCCCTTCATCGGGCTCCTGGCCTACCTGCTGTACAAGCAGAACTTCAAGGAGATCGTGCTGATCGCCATCGGCATGATCATCTGGTACGCCGCCAACACCGAATACATGCAGACCATGATCGTCGACGGCGAACTGCAGCTCGACAAGGTGCTGCCGGTGACCTTCGGCGGCGCCGTGCTCATGGGGCTGATCATCTACATGTACTTCGGGCGTTCCGACTGACTTTTTTCTTTTCGCTTTTCTCCAAACAAAACGGCCGGGCAATTGCCCGGCCGTTTTGTTTTCAGGGGCCCTGCTCCTCCCCTTCCCCCCTCTTGCCGTAAACCAGCAGAAAACGGGAGGCGCCGGAGTAAGGCAGCGTCGTTCGGAAAGAATCCCGCAGCACGAACGGCGAGGTGGCCGGCAATTGGGCCGCCTCCTCCTCGGCCCGGGCGCCCTTCATGCAGACGATGACGCCGCCGGTGGCGCAGTAGCGGCCGGTCATGGCCAGAAAACCGGCAATATCGGTGAGGGCCCGGCTGGTGACGAGGTCGAAGGAGTTCTCGGGCAGCAGCGATTCGCCGCCGCCGGCGGGATCCAACCGGATCTCCTCCACGGCGATGCCGCCCGCCGCTCCCAGGCTCAGGGTGCGGATCACATGGCGCAGAAAGGAAACCCGTTTCTGGCGCGGCTCCACCAGGGTAACGGCAAGAGAAGGGCAGGCCGCCTTCAGCACCAGACCGGGAAAACCGGCGCCGCTGCCGACGTCGAGAAGCGACAGGGGCCGGGGTGACCGCCCTCGCCGCTCGCCCACCACCCGCAGCAGAAGCAGAGAGTCGAGGAAATGGTTTTCCAGGAGTTCCCGCTCGGTGGTATGGCGGGCCACCAGGTTGACCTTGCGGTTCCAGCGCAGCAGTTCCTCGGCGTAGCGCAAGAGGCGGCCGACGGCCTCTTCTTGGTTGTCGAGCTCGAGGCCAAGCCTCTCGATCCCCTCCCGCAGAAAAGCCCCGCGGTCCATGCTCAAACGCCCTTCAGCCGCACCGCCACCGATTGGGCGTGGGCGGAAAGGCCCTCGAGCTCGGCGATCCGCATGATGTGCTCGGCGTCCTCCCGCATGGCCGCCTCGGTATAGGAGATGATGCTCGATTTTTTCAGAAAGGTTTCGACCCCGAGGGCCGAGGAGAAACGGGCCGTGCCCATGGTGGGCAGCACATGGTTGGGGCCGGCGAGGTAATCGCCCACTGCCTCCGGGGCGTGGGCGCCCATGAAGATGGCGCCGGCATGGCGGATGGCAGGAAGAATCTCCCAGGGCTCGGCCACCATCAGTTCCAGGTGCTCGGCGCCGATCCGGTTGGCGATGGCAACCCGCTCCGCCGGGTCCGGCTCGATGAGGATGACGCCGCGCTCCGCAAGGGATTTCAGGGCAATCTCACGGCGGCCGAGGCTTTCCACCTGGCGCTCCAGTTCGGCCACCACCTGGCGGCCGAGTTCCGCCGTGGCCACCACCGCCATGGCCAGGGCCTGGGGATCGTGCTCGGCCTGGGCCAGCATGTCGGCGGCCACAAAGGCGGGCGGCGCGGACTCGTCGGCCACGATCAGCACCTCGCTGGGGCCGGCGATCATGTCTATCCGCACCCGGCCGGAAACCTGGCGCTTGGCCTCGGTGACGTACTGGTTGCCGGGACCGACGATGACATCGACCCTGGGGATCGAAACGGTGCCAAAGGCCAGCGCCGCAATGGCCCAGGCCGAGCCCACCTTGTAGACTTCATCGATACCGATCTCCCGGGCCGCCACCAGAAGGGCCGGGCTCACCGCGTTACCGGCGCCGGGCGGGGTGACCATCACCCGCCGGGGCACGCCGGCGATCCCCGCCGGGATGCCGTTCATAAGCACCGAGGAGACCAGCGGCGTCTTGCCGCCCATGCCCCCCGGCACGTAGAGACCTGCCGAGTCCACCGGCCGTACGAGCCGCCCGGTGACCACGCCGGGCTCGCGGGTGAGGATCCAGCTCTCTTCCATCTCCCGCTCGTGAAAGAGCCGCACCCGCTCGATGGCCACAGCGAGGGTGCGGCGGAAATCATCGTCCACCCGGCCGTAGGCCGTTTCGAACTCGTCTTCGGTCACCCGCAGGTCGGCGAGCTCGAACTCCGGCGCGTCGAATTTGCGGACATACTCGACCAGGGCTTCGTCGCCGCGGCGCCGCACCTCCTGGAGAATTCCTGAAACCGCCTGCTGGCAGGAACTGTCCGCCGTCTCGAAACGGTCCTCGAGGCGGGCAAGCAGTCTCCTGCCCTCTTCGGTTCCGGCGGAAACCGGGGTCACTATCATGGCTTCGTCCTCTCGTTCACCGGCGCTGGTTCCGCGCCGCCGTTCTTGGTCTCTTCTTGGGCCGCGAGCCACTCGGCGCTCACTGCCGGCTCGCGGTACACGGTACACTTTTTCTCCAGGGAATACCCGACAAAAGCCGGGTCCTGGTAGGACTCGTGGCACGGCAGGCAGAGCCCCACCCGCAGGATGCGGTAGAGCTCCCGCTTGTCAAAAGGCCGCAGGTCGGCCCGTGCCATGTGCTGCCGGGGCGCACCGTCGATGGAGACAAAACCGTCCATGGGCACGGTGGAGCCGGCCACGGTGTCGATGCCCTGCAGAGTCGGCGCAAATCGCATCCGCCCTTCCTCGATCCAGAGCACACCCTGGCCCAGGCCCACGGTCTTGGTGGAGGCGTGGCAGGAAGCGCAGCTCCTGCTTTCCTTCTGGGTGGTGTGGGGGTTGATGGCGGCCATGGTGAAGCGGTTGAAGGCACCCTGCGGCCTGCCCTCGGCGTCGAGCCGGGTGACGACATCCTGGCAGCCCGGGGTGACCACCACGATTTCCTTTCCCCAGACGGCCAGCGCCGGCTCCTCGTAGCGCATGGAGGTCTTTCCCTCCTCCCACCAGCCGTCGGTGTCCTTCATGGTGAGCTTGTCGAGGTGGGTGTCGCTGCGGTCCTCCTTCACGTGGCAGCCGTAGCACTGGGGCACCCAGGCGGAATGGCAGGCCTCGCAGGAGAGCCGCTGGTGCAGGGGGTAGTCGCAGGCCCCCGCCTTGGGCGGCAAAAGCGGCAGCTTCTTTTCGGCAAGCTTCAACTGCTGCACGTATTTTCCGTCCTCCGCCACCACCTGGGGCAGCGGGTTGCCCTTGCGCGTCACCCCGGGTTCCCCGGCATGGCAGGAAGAGCAAAGAATCTCGAGCTGGTCCTCGTAATGGGCGTAGCTGGTGCCGTCGCCCATCACCTCGTTTCTCGTATGGCAGTCGATGCAGGCCATGCCGGCCCGGTGGTGGACATCGTCGGCCAACTCTTGGTAGAAGCGGCCATCGGGCAAACGTTTCGACGACAGACCGCCGTTTTCATAGGGCGTGCCGTAGCCGTCGGACTCGAAGCGGCCCATATAGGCGAGCCCTATCCGGCCGCTGCGGTTGTGGCAGCGCACGCAGTTGTCGGTCACCACCCGCCGGGTGATGTGGGGATGGGGCTGCTTGCCTCGACCCTCCTCGCCGGGCACGCCAACCACCGGCCCGCCGGCAGGGCTCATGTTGTGGCAGCTCGTGCAGCCGCCGCCTTTCTCGCCGAACACCCCTTCGAAATCACCGCGCTGCTTCCAGAGATGGCAGGTGGCGCAGAGTTTTCGGTAATAATCCAGGGCAAAGGAGTTCTCGCCGCTGGCCATGAGCTCTTCCACCGAAAAGTCGCCGTTCTGGGTTTCGCTCTCGCCCCAGTAATACCGCATGGTGGCGATGATCCCGCGGTTGGTGGCCATCAGCGTATTCTTCACCCGGTGCACGTCGGGCCCGTGGCAGCCCACGGTGCCGCAGGTCCGCTCGACCAGCCTGAGGTCGCCGGGGTTGATCACGATGCCCTGGTGGGCCGCTTCCTTGTCATAGGCCATGGCATCGCCCAGATGGCAGGGGGAGCAGCCGATGGTGGCCGGATCATGGGCCGGGTCGAGTTTTTCGTCCTTGTGGCAGGCAAGGCACATCTCAACCTGGCCGGCGGTGGTGAGCTCCACGGTGGCGGGCCGCCGGGTGAGGTTCTCGCGGAGAATGAGGACAAAGGCCGCAAGCAACAGAAAGAGCACCAGGAGCCGCGGTTTTTTTTGAAAAATCGTCTCCTTCATCGCTCGCCCCGGGCCTTGCCCTCCCGGTAGTTCTGGGCGGTGGGATAACGGCGGCCGGGCCCGAAACTCTTCGAAGTCACCTTCAGCCCCGGCGGCGCCTGCTTGCGCTTGTGCTCGTTCACCAACACCCGGCGCACCACGTCCTCCACCACCGAACGCTCGAAGCCGGCGGCGACGATCTCGTCGATCCCCCGATTTTCCTCGAGATAGCTATAGAGGATGGCGTCGAGCACCTCGTACGCCGGCAGATCGTCCTGGTCCCGCTGGTTGGGGGCAAGCTCGGCGCTGGGGGCACGGCGGATGGTGTTCTCGGGGATCACCTGGCGCTCGCGGTTCACGAAACGGCTCAGCCGGTAGACCAGCATCTTCGGCACGTCGGAGATCACCGCCAGTCCCCCGCTCATGTCGCCGTAGAGGGTGCAGTAGCCCACCGCCATCTCCGACTTGTTGCCGGTGGTAAGCAGCAGCGAGCCGAACTTGTTGGACAGCGCCATCAGCAGGTTGCCGCGGATGCGGGCCTGGATGTTCTGCTCGGTGACGTCCATGGGAAGCCCGGCAAAGGCCTGAGCCAGGCTCTGCTGGAAGGATTCGAAGAGCCCGGCAATGGGGATGACGGTGAACTGGCAGCCGAGATTTGTGGCAAGCGCCCTGGCGTCGTCCATGGAAGCCTGGGAGGTGTAGGGCGAGGGCATGGCAACACCATGCACGTTCTCAGGGCCCAGGGCCTCGCAGGCCAGGGCGCAGGTAAGCGCCGAGTCGATACCGCCGGAGAGCCCCAGCACCGCCTTGCGGAAGCCGCATTTGGCGGCGTAGTCGCGAAGCCCCATGACCAGCGCTCGGTGGACCTCGGCCTCTTGGCGGTCATCGCCGGGAACCGGGCTTGCCCCCGGCGAGCCGGCCTGCAGGGCTGCGGCATCCACCACCAGCAGGTCCTCGCGGAAACGGGCCGCCGAAGCGGCAAGCCGGCCTTGGCAATCGAAGGCCAGGCTGCCGCCGTCGAAGAGCAGCGAGTCCTGCCCCCCCACCTGGTTGACGTAGAGAAGCGGCAGCCGGTACTTGGCGGCGAGCCGGCCGAGAAACTCACGGCGAAAACGGTTCTTGCCGGCGTGAAAGGGCGAAGCCGAGACGTTGACCAGCAGTTCCGGCGGCTTCTCGCCGGCAACCAGTTCGGCCACCGGATCGATGCCGTAGAGCGGTCTCGGAAAAAGCTCCGGGTCGTTCCAGATATCCTCGCAGACCGTGAGCCCCAGCCGCAGGCCGCAGAACTGCACGGTGGAGTTCGGGCCGCCGGGCTCGAAGTAGCGGGTCTCGTCGAACACGTCGTAGGAGGGCAGCAGCCGCTTGCGGACCACGTGCACCACGCGGCCGCCGGCGATGAGCCCGGCGGCGTTGTGCAGGCTCTTGCCGTATGGCCCGGTGTGGCGCTCCACAAAGCCGCAGACCACGCCGATTCCGGACACTTGTTCGGTCAACCTTGCCAGGGCCGCCTGCTGGTCGGCGATGAAGGCGGGGCGCTCGAGGAAATCCTGGGGCGGGTAGCCACTCAAGGCCAACTCCGAGAAGACCACCAGGCCGCAGCCCAGCGCTTTCGCCTCCTCCACCCGGGCCAGGATGCGGTGAAGGTTGGCGGCGAAATCACCAACCAGCGGGTTAATCTGGGCAAGGGCTATTTTCATGGTCGGCTGAAAACAAAAAAGGGAGTCTGCCTCTTCCGAGCTGACTCCCTTTGAAAAAAAATGGTGCCGGAGGTCGGAGTCGAACCGACATGGAGTTGCCCCCGCGGGATTTTGAGTCCCGTGCGTCTACCAATTTCACCACTCCGGCATTTCTTTGGAACCGGTCATCCAGCCGGACGAGGGCCGGAAATGCAGGAAAAAACCTGCCGTTACTTAACTTGCAAGGCCACTTGCTGTCAAGCAGAAAGCAAGCCGAGGGTCGCTGCCGGCCCAGGTTCAGGAAGCGGCCGTTTTTTTCAGGTACAGATCCTGGAGCTTGACGAAATAGTCGATCCCCGACCAGATGGTGAGGACGAGGGAAACGTAGAGAATGCCGAGCCCCAGTTCATGGAGAAAGGGGATGGGCAGCACCCCCAGGGGAAAGATGAGGATGGAGAGCCCGGTGTACTGGGCGATGCTCTTTATCTTGCCCAGCCCGCTCGCCGCCACCACGATGCCCGAGGAAGCGGCCAGGCCCCGGAGGCCGGTGACCGCCAGTTCCCGGGTGATGATCAGCAAACTCACCCAGGCGGGAATGCGGCCGAGCGGCGCCAGCATGATGAGTGGCGTGGCAACCAGCACCTTGTCGGCCAGAGGGTCCATGAGCTTGCCGAGCACCGACTCGATGCCGTGCTTGCGGGCGTAGTAGCCATCGGCCAGATCGGTCAGCGCCCCGGTGAGAAAGAGCGCGAAGGCGAGGAGGGAAACACCCACCCCGGCATCGGCGCGCAGGCAGAAGAGCAGCGGCACCACCACCGCGAACCGATAGGCGGTGAGAAGGTTGGGGATGGTGAGAACGTGGTGCACGGGTCTTGTTTTCCTTAACGGCAGAAGGCGGTCAGTTGGCGGCAACGTTTCTGTACTGGCTGTAGAGCCGCATCACCCGGTCGACGTATTCCACGGTTTCCGGGATGCCGGGCACGGCGCCGGCGGCCCGCACCCGTTCGGGTCCGGCGTTGTAGGCGGCGAGCGCCAACCGCAGGTCGCCGAAGGTGTCGTACATCTGGCGCAGGTAGCGGGAGCCGCCGTGGATGTTCTGGGCCGGATCGAAGGGGTTGGACACCCGCATGTCGCGGGCGGTGCCGGGCATGAGCTGCATGAGGCCAAGGGCCCCCTTGTGGGAACGGGCCTGGGAATCGAAGCCGCTCTCCACCTTGATCACCGCCTTGATGAGCAGCGGGTCGAGGGCATAGCGCTGGGCCGCCGACTGGATGAGGGTGTCGTAGCCTGCCAGGGCGGTGCCAGCCCTTTTCGGCCGGCTTCCCTTGAACAGCAGTCTGTAGCGGGTATCCTGGGGGGCGTTGGTGAAGTGCTGCACCCCGGCCTCGTCGACGTAGAAATAGATGTCGGCCCGGGCCGCCGATGGCCACAGCAACAGAAACACTCCGGTCAGACAGAACAGAAACCGCATGCCTCATTCCTCCTGTCCAGAGGGATGGCTCGGCCCCGGCAACCTCCGGCCGACCGCTCCCCGTTTACCCCTTGGTCTTCTCCCAATCGGCAAGGAACTTGTCGATGCCGATATCGGTGAGCGGGTGCTGAGCGAGCTGGGCAATGACCTTGAACGGGATGGTGGCGATATCGGCGCCGATCATCGCCGCCTCCACCACATGCAGGGGGTGACGCACCGAGGCGACGATCACCTCGGTGGTGTATCCGTAATTGCGGAAGATGGTCATCACCTCGTTGACCAGTTCCATGCCGTTCTGGGAGATGTCGTCGAGCCGCCCGACAAAGGGGCTGACGTAGGCAGCCCCGGCCTTGGCGGCCATCAGCGCCTGGGTGGAGGAAAAGATCAGGGTGACGTTGGTGCGGATGTTGTCGGCGGCAAGCCGCTTCACCGCCTTCAGGCCCTCGGTGGTCATCGGCACCTTGATCACCACGTTGGGATGAATGGCGGCAAGCTTCTTGCCCTCGGCCACCATGCCGTCAGCCTCGAGGCTCACCACCTCGGCGGAAATCGGCCCATCGACGATGCCGCAGATCTCCTTGATCACCTCTTCGAACACCCGGCCTTCCTTGGCTATCAGGGAGGGGTTGGTGGTGACGCCGTCCACCATGCCCATGGCCACCGCCTTGCGGATCTCGTCGGTGTTGGCGGTATCGATGAAAAATTTCATATTCTACTCCTTCATGGCCCGGCCTGCTGCCCCCACAAGGGCGGCAGGACACGGGATCAATCAAAAAAATTCAAAGAGATAAGGAGAAACGGACACACAGGGCCCACGGGGCTGTCGGCCCTCATTGCCCGTCTCTCTTGAGAAACTTCTCGCAGCAGTCGTTGCTGCAAAAATAATATATCCGGCCGTCGTGGTAAAGCTGAATAGCTTGGGTCTTGGGAATATGGGTGCGGCAGACCGGGTCCTCCACCAACACGTCCTGGATCGTCCTCGCCCTGCCGCCCTCTTCCGGGCCGGCCTGTTTTCCGGCGTGCCGGCGCCGACCGGCGGTGAGCAGCCGGTAGAGAATGTAGAAAAGCACTCCGAGAACGAGGAGCCGGACCGGATTCACCATGCACCTCCCAACCGGCAGCCTGTCATGCCACCTCCCTTCGCTGCCATCTGTCCCGCACCACCCGCTGCTCCCAGCCCGGCTGCCGAACCCGCAGCGCGTCCCGCAGTTGGCGAACGCTGCGGCCCTGGCCGGGATGCACCAGGTGCGGCAGGATCTCGGCCAGGGGTTCGAGCACGAAGAGCCGCTCCTCGATGCCGGGATGGGGCAGCACCAGTTCCTGGCTGTTGTGGACCTGCTCGCCGTAGAACAACAGATCGAGATCGACGGGCCGGTCGGCGGGGCCGGCGTCTCCGGCGGCCGGCCGCACCCGGCCCAGTTCCTGCTCGAGAGCCAGCAAGCGGCGCAGCAATTCGAGCGGCTCGAAATTTGTTTCCAGCCAGCCCACCGCATTGGTGAACCAGTGGGGGCTCGTCATGCCCACCGGTTCGGTGCGGTAGGGGCTCGACAACCCGCCGGCCGTCACCCCCTCGAGCCGGCCCAACCGTGACCAGGCTTCGAGCAGATTCTCCTGGCCGTCGCCGAGGTTGGAGCCGAGACCGATCACACAGGTCACCATAACAGGCCGGGCTTAGAGGTCCTGAAGACCCAGCACGTCGAACATGGTGTAGAGTCCTGGTGCCTTGCCGGCCACCCAGGCGGCGGCAAGCGCTGCGCCGCGGGCGAAATTGTCGCGGCTGTGGGCCCGGTGGGTGATCTCCAGGCGCTCGCCGGCACCGCAGAAATAAACGGTGTGCTCGCCCACGATGTCGCCGGCCCGCACGGTCTGGATGCCGATCTCGCGGTCGGTCCGTTCGCCGATGATGCCGTGCCGGGCATAGACCCCGACCTCGTCGAGCTTGCGGTGCACCCCTTCGGCCACCATCTCGCCCAATTTCAGGGCGGTGCCGGAAGGCGCGTCCTTCTTCATGCGGTGGTGGGCCTCGACGATCTCGATGTCGTAGCCGTCACCAAGGATGGAGGCAACCTTGCGGGCCACCTTGAAGAGCACGTTCACCCCCACCGCCATGTTCGGCGACTGGACGATGGGAATCTTTTTGGCCAGTTCGCCGAGCTCCGCCAGGTTGTCGGCGGAGAGCCCGGTGGTGCCGATCACCATGGCCTTGCCGCGCTCCGCGGCCTGGCGGGCCATGATCATGGTGGCCTCGTGGAAGGTGAAGTCGATGATCACCTCGCCACTGGCCATGGCGGCCTCGAGCCCGGCCACCACCGCCACGCCGATGGCGCCGTAGCCGCCGAGCTCACCGACATCCTTGCCGATCTCGGGGCATTCGGGCCGCTCGAAGGCCCCACCGATGGCGAGATCCTTGTGCTGCTGAACCATGTAGCCGATGCGCCGGCCCATGCGGCCGGCGGCGCCGGCGATAATGACTTTCGTCATGGCGGGTCGTTCTCCTGGTGTTCCGTTAGATGAGGCCGTATTCGGCAATCGCCGCCTTCAACCGGCCGATGGTCTCCTCGTTCATCCGGTAGAGGGGAAGACGCGGTGCGCCGCTCTTGATCTTGCCCATCAGCTCGAGGGTCTGCTTGGCCGGCACCGGGTTGGTGTCGTAGAACATCGCGGCCATGAGGGGCAAAAGCTTGTAGTGCAATTCACGGGCCTTGTCGAGGTTGTTGGCGAGCGCCGCCTCGATCATCTGGGCCATGTCGGCCGGCGCCACGTTGGAGGTCACCGAGATGACGCCGGTACCGCCGATGGCCACGGTGGCCATGGAGGTGAAATCGTCGCCGCTCATCACCGAAAAATCCTTGGGGCAGGAGCGGATGACCTGGCTGATCTGGTTGAGATCGGCGGTGGCCTCCTTGATGCCGACGATGTTGTCGATTTCGGCGCAGCGGGCCACGGTGGCGGGCAGCATGTTGATCGCGGTACGGCTCGGCACGTTGTAGAGGATGATCGGCAAATCGGGCACGGCGCCGGCCACAGCCTTGAAGTGCTGGTAGAGCCCTTCCTGGGACGGCTTGTTGTAGTAGGGCGTGATCATCAGTGCCCCGTTCGCCCCGGCCTCCTTGGCGGCCCGGGTGAGCTCGATGGACTCGGAGGTGGAGTTGCTGCCGGTGCCGGCCAGCACCGGCACCCGGCCGGCAACGGTCCTGACGGTGAGCTCCACTACCCGGTGGTGCTCGTCGTGACTCAGCGTCGCCGACTCGCCGGTGGTGCCGCACGGCACAATACCGTGGGTGCCGCCGGCAATCTGGAACTCGATCAAATCCTTCAATCCCTGCTCGTCGACCCGGCCGTCCTGAAACGGGGTGACGATGGCCACAAAAGCGCCACGAAATTGTGTCATGTTTTCCTCCTCGTACGATCTCTCGCTATGCACCCGGGCTGGGTGCGGAAAATTTGGCCACGAAGGCGTCGCCCGTGCCTCTCACGCGGCGGCGTCGACCACGCTTTCGGCGGTCAGCAGCCCTTCGTAGATAAAACTTGCCTCACCCTCCAGGAAGACGTCGGTCACCAACGGCGCCTCGCCCTCCCCGAGGTTGAAATGGATGACCAGCTGCTGCCCCCCGGAGGTGGTCACCGCCACCGGCGGCTTCACCTGGCCGAGCAGGGCGGTGACGATGGCCGAGGCCACGGCGCCGGTGCCGCAGGCCATGGTCTCGCCCTCCACCCCGCGTTCGTAGGTGCGCACGGTAATCGCAGACGGCCCGGTCACCTGGGTGAAGTTGACGTTGGTGCCGGCCGGCTGGAACATCTGGTGGAAGCGCACGAAACGCCCCCACTTGTCCACCGGCACCCCGGCGGCGTCGTCCACCACGAACACCGCGTGCGGCACGCCGGTATTGACGAAGTGACAACTTTTCTCGGCCTCGTCCAGCGTGATCTTGCGGCCGAGCGCCAGGCCGGCGGGCTCGGTGAGCCGGATGCGCACCATGCTCTGCCGGGCGGGATCCACCGCCGCCTCGATGGTGCCGGCATCGGTGGCAAAACGCATGGCCGCCGGCGCGATCCCCTTCATGAAGGCGAAGCGGGCGGCGCAACGGGCGCCGTTGCCGCACATCTCGGCGCGGGAGCCGTCGGCATTGTAGAAATGCCAGCGGAAATCAACGCCGTCGAAATCCTCGATGAGGATGAGGCCATCGGCACCCACCGAGAACCTGGGCCGGCAGACCCGGCGGGCAAAAGCGGCCATCTCCGCTTCCTTGAGGAAGGGCCGGCGGTGGTCGATGACGATGAAATCGTTGCCCGTACCGCTCATCTTGGTAAAGGCGATGGGAAAAGTGGCGTTCATTGAAAATTTCGTGTCGAGCCGGCTCAACCGCCGACGCGCAGAACCGTTGTTTTCGTTCATTGAGGCAGAGGGAAAGAAACGTCTGGCTTGCCCGGCCTGTCCGGGACCCGTCCGGTTCGTCGGACCCGTCTGCCAAAAGCCCAGGGGCACTTCGTTCCTCAGCCCCCTTGTGCCCCGGCTTCAGGAATACTCTCGCCCTGGATCAGGGTGTTGTAGGTCTCGCGGCCGCGGATGACATGGAAGCGGTCGCCCGCCACCAGGACCTCGGCGGCCCGCGGCCGGGAATTGTAGTTCGACGACATGGTGAAACCGTAGGCCCCGGCGCTCATCACCGCCATCAGGTCGCCGGCGGCGAACACCGGTAGCTCGCGGTCGCGGGCCAGGAAGTCGCCGGACTCGCAGATCGGCCCCACCACATCGGCCACCTCGCCTTCTTCACCGGTTCGCTTGCGCACCGGCAGGATGTCGTGAAAGGCTCCGTAGAGGCTGGGCCGCGCCAGGTCGTTCATGGCGGCGTCCACCACCACGAAGTTCTTCTGGCGGTTGCGCTTGGTGTAGAGCACCGAGGAGACCAGAACCCCGGCGTTGCCCACTATAACCCGGCCAGGTTCGAGGATCAAGGTGCAGTTCAGCCCGGCCAGCTCACGGGTGAGGGCGGCGGCGTAATCCTTGAGATCGGGCGGCTCCTCATCCCGGTAACGAATGCCGACGCCGCCGCCGAGGTCGATGTAGCGGATGCCGATACCCTGGGTGCCGAGGCTCTCAACAAAGCTTTTCACCTTCTGCAGGGCCTCGACAAAGGGCGCGATCTGGGTGAGCTGGCTGCCGATGTGGCAGGAGACCCCCAGCACCTCGACGTTGGCCATGAGGGAGGCGCGGATATAGAGTTCCTCGGCCTCCTCCATGGGGATGCCGAACTTGTTCTTGGCAAGCCCGGTGGAAATGTAGGCGTGGGTCTTGGGGTCGACGTCGGGGTTGATCCGGAAGGAAACCGGCGCCGTCAGCCCGAGGCCGGCGGCGATGGACTGCAGGGCCTCGAGTTCCTGGGCCGACTCGACGTTGAACAGCAGGATGCCGGCCTCCAGGGCGTAGCGCAGCTCGTCCCGGGTTTTCCCCACCCCGGAATAGATGATTCTCTTCGGGTCCACCCCGGCCTTCAGGCAGCGGAAGAGCTCGCCGCCGGACACGATATCGGCGCCGCCGCCCAGCCCGGCGAAGAGGTTGAGGATGGCGATGTTCGAGCAGGCCTTCACCGCAAAACAGGTGAGGTGCGGAAAGGAGCCCAGGCCCTCGTCAAAGGCCCTGAAATGGCGGGCGAGGGTGGCGGTGCTGTAGCAGTAGAAGGGAGTGCCCACCTGGGAAGCGATGCGGGCAAGCGGCACCTCCTCACAGCAGAGCTCGCCTTTTTTGTATTCGAAAAAATGCATGGTTTCGATCACCTGTCGGCAGGAATCACGATCCGGTTTTTCAACAAGGCCGGTATCTATTATTTTAAAAACACAAAAAATTCCAGAGAGATCAGTCGCTCCGCAGACCGGCCTCCCGGGACCGCTCACCCTCATTTGGCGGGCTGGCCCCATCCACGGCGCTCACCGCATAGTACAAACGGTCGTGGGCGAGGAGACGGGGCGGTTTTTTGTCCAGATAACGGGTGGCGCTGGCCGCTGTTTCCCCCAACAGCACGAACCCGGGGTTCAGCAGCGAGCGCCGGTACACCCGGTAGCCGGCCACGTCCCGTTCGGTGGAGGCGGGCCAGGAGAGCAGCACCCCGCCCTCCTCGCGCACCGCCACCAACCCCACGGGCGGCGCCGGTGCGGTCAGATCCCGGGGCGTGCCGCTCACCGCGTCGCCGGGCCCGCCCGCCTGCCGGGTCTCGCCGGCCAACCGCACGGCGCGTACCTGATAGTCGTAGGCAACGCCGTTGGTCACCGTCTGGTCGGTGTATTCCGTCGTCCCGGCCGCGGTCTCGGCCAGCAGCTGAAAATCTTCCTGCCCGGAACGCCGGTGGATCCGGTAGGCCACCGGCCCGGAGATCGGCTCACCGTCCAGGGTATGGGCCTCGGGCGACCAGGCAAGCACCAGCCGGCCATCGCCCTCGGTCACCTTGAGCGCCGCGGGCGGTGCCGGCGGCGTCTGCCAGACAAAGGAAACCACGTTGCTGTCCCGGCTCGCCGCCCGCCACCCCCCGAGGCTGCGCACCTTGTACGCATAGAGATGCCGGGGCCGCAGCAGGGTGCCGCTGTATTGCACCGTATCGCCGGGCAGCACGCCGGTGGCGGCAAGAACCTGCGGTTCGCCAAAGGGCAGCGGGCAGCCGGGGCAGGCCTCGTCCTCCTCCACCACTGCCCGCAGCACCTCGAAGCCCTGCAGGGTCTTCACCCGGCCACCGTCGGCCAGCTTCCTGGGGGCCGTCCAGCGCAGGGTGACTCCTTTTTCGTCGAGGCTGTAGCGAAGATCGGCAACCGGTGCCGGCACCACGGTGTGGGGCGGCACCGGATCGTTCTTGACGCCGCAGCCGGTGGCTGCCAGCAGAAGGAGACCAAGGGCCAGCAGACGGTTGGCAACCGGCCCGATGGCGCGGCACGTTCGCTTCTCGCCACTCATCGGCCGGTCCCCATCTGTTTTTCCGCCGCCTCCAGGGCGCGGCTTACCGCCTCCCCCGAGGTGCCGCCCAGGGAACGGCGGCTGGCCACCGAGCCCTCCACCGAAAGCACCGCAAAGACGTCCTCGTCGATCACCGGCGAGAACTCGCGCAGCTCGGCAATGGACAGCTCCGGCAGATCCTTGTTCCGCTCGATGCAGTAGGCCACGGTACGGCCGACAATGGAATGGGCCTGGCGGAAAGGCACGTTCTTTCGGACCAGATAATCGGCCAGGTCGGTGGCGGTCATGAAGCCGCCGCCGGCCGCCGCCCTGGCCAGCCGTTCGGCGTCGAACTCCAGGGAAGCCACCAGCTCGGCGGTGATCGACAACCCCGCGCCCACCGTGTCGACCGTGTCGAACAGCGGCTCCTTGTCCTCCTGCAGGTCGCGGTTGTAGGTGAGCGGCAGCCCCTTGATGGTGGTGAGCAGTGCCATGAGGTTGCCGTACACCCGGCCGGTCTTGCCCCGCATCAGCTCGGGGATGTCCGGGTTCTTCTTCTGGGGCATGATGGAGCTGCCGGTGCAGAAGCGGTCGGCCATGGTGACGAAGGCGAACTCGGTGGTGGCCCACAGCACCAGCTCCTCGGAAAGGCGGCTCAGGTGCGCCTGAACGAGAGCACAGGCCGAAAGAAACTCGACGATGAAGTCGCGGTCGCCCACGGTGTCCATGGAATTGGCGGTGATTGCCGGGAAACCGAGCTCGGCGGCCACCAACTCGCGGTCGATGGGCAGGCCGGTGCCGGCCAGCGCCGCGGCGCCGAGCGGCAGCACGTCGATCCGCTTGCGGCAGTCGAGGAGCCGCTCGCGGTCGCGGCCGAACATCTCGAAGTAGGCGAGCATATGGTGCGAGAGCAGCACCGGCTGGGCCCGCTGCAGGTGGGTGTAGCCGGGCATCACGGTGCCCAGGTTGCGGCGGGCCTGGCCCACGAAGGCCCTGCGCACCGCATCGAGGAGCGCCACGAAACGGTCGGTTTCCTCCCGCAGATAGAGGCGGACGTCGAGGGCCACCTGGTCGTTGCGGCTCCGCGCCGTGTGCAGCTTCTCGCCCGGGGCGCCGATCTTTTCGACGAGCGCCCGCTCGATGTTCATGTGGATATCTTCCAGCTCGCGGCGAAAAACGAAGGTGCCGGCCTCGATCTCGGCTTCCACGGCAGCGAGGCCGGCGAGAATGGCCTCGCACTCGACCCCGCTGATCAGCCCCTGGCGAGCCAGCATCCGGGCGTGGGCCCGGCTTCCTGCGATATCGTGCTTGTAAAGCCTGAAATCGTAATGTATGGAGGCGGTGAAGGCCTCCACCGAAGCGGCGGTACGTTCCGAAAAACGGCCACCCCAGGGCTTTACCGCCTGCTTTGCCTGATCGCTCTTGTCGCTCATGGTACTCGTTGGTATCGAAAATCGGATATCGAAAAAATGTAACCTATCACGTGTTCACGCAAAAACGGACGAATCCTCTCGAAACAAGCGGTCACAGGGTGCCGCAGATGCGCGTGTCAATCGTCGGCAGTTTTCCGTATGCCGACAATGAGGTCGGTTCGCTCTACACCGGGTATGCGAATTGGCCGATGACAAAGCAGGTAAGCGAGCCTGCGAGACTCCGGATGCGGCACCCTGTGACCGCTTACGAAAAAGTTACTTGCGCTGCAGGGCCTGCATGCGCAGGCGCAGGCCGTTGAGGCGGATGAAGCCGCCGGCATCTGCCTGGTTGTAGACCGCGTCCTCCTCGAAGGTGGCGAATTTCTCCTGGTAGAGGGAATTGTCGCTTCTCCTGCCCACCGGTGTGCAGGTGCCCTTGTAGAGTTTGAGGCGAACCACGCCGTTCACCGTCTTCTGGGCCTCGTCCATGGTGGCCTGCAGAAGCCGCATCTCAGGCGAGAACCAGAAGCCGTTGTAGATGAGATCGGCGTAGCGCGGCACCAGACCGTCTCGGATGCGCAGCACCTCGCGGTCCATGGTGATGGTCTCGAGGTCGCGGTGGGCGGCGCGCAGGATGGTACCGCCCGGGGTCTCGTAGACGCCGCGGCTCTTCATGCCCACGAAACGGTTCTCCACCATGTCGAGGCGGCCGATGCCGTTGGCGCCGCCCAGCTTGTTGAGCTTACTGAAAAGATCCACCGGTGAAAGCCGCTGGCCGTCGATGGCCACCGGGTTGCCCTGCTCGAAGGTGAGCTCGAGGTAGGTGGGCTTGTCCGGCGCCTGCTCCGGCGCGACGGTGAGTTTGAACATGCTCTCCTCGGGCTCGTTCCACGGGTCTTCCAGGATGCCGCCCTCGAAGGAAATGTGCAGGAGGTTCTCGTCGGAGCTGTAAGGCTTTTCCTTGGTGACCGGCACCGGGATGTTGTGCTCCTTGGCGTAGGCGATCAGCTTGGTGCGCGAGTTGAGGTCCCAGATGCGCCAGGGTGCGATGATGGTGAGATGCGGGTTCAAGGCCAGATAGCCGAGCTCGAACCGCACCTGGTCGTTGCCCTTGCCGGTGGCGCCGTGGCTCACCGCGTCCGCTCCCTCGGTCTCGGCAACCCGCACCTGCTCGCGGGCGATGAGCGGCCGGGCCAGCGAGGTGCCCAGCAGATAGGAGCCTTCATAGATGGCATTGGCCCGGAAGGCGGGGAAGATGAAGTCGCGCACGAACTCTTCCTTGAGATCCGAGACCACCACCTTCTCGGCACCGGTGGCAAGCCCCTTGGCCCGCACCGCATCCCAGTCCTCTTCCTGGCCGAGATCGGCGGCAAAGGCCACCACCGGGCAGTTGTATTCCTCTTTCAGCCATTTGAGGATCACCGAGGTGTCGAGCCCGCCGGAATAGGCGAGCACTATCTTTTCGACTGCCATGACATCACTCCAGAAATGTAGGTAAAACCAGCGAAACAGCGACCCCGCCGGGGTCTGCCTCGGTCATTGAATAGTGTACGACATACCTTTCGTTCAGCCGGCCCCCCCGAGATGCTTCTCGAGGATGGCGGCATGGATATGCATCTTGTTTTCCGCCTGGTCGAAGGCCACCGACTGCGGGCCCTCCAAGACCTCGTCGGTGATCTCCTCGCCCCGGTGGGCCGGCAGGCAGTGGAGCACCACGGCGTCGGGTTTGGCCAGCGCCACCAGGCGGCTGTCCACCTGAAAGGCCTGAAAGAGGCGGACCCGCTCCTCCTGCTCGTCCTCCTGGCCCATGGAGGCCCAGACATCGGTGTTGATCACGTCGGCGTTTCGCACCGCCTCGGCCGGGTCATTGGTCAGGGTGATGTTCTGCCCCGCTTCCCGGCGGGCTTCCTCCAGCACTTCTGTGTCCGGTCCGTAACCCTGGGGGCAGGCAAGCGCCAGCTCGAAGCCGAAGCGGGCCGCCGCCTGGATCCAGGAATTGGCCATGTTATTGCCGTCGCCCACCCAGGCGATTTTCAATTTCTCCACCGGCCCCTTGTGCTCGATCACGGTCATGATGTCACTGAGCACCTGGCAGGGATGGAACTGGTCGGTAAGGGCGTTGATCACCGGAATCGTCGAATACCGGGCCAGCTCCTCCACCACATCCTGACCGTAAGTACGGATGACGAGACCGTCCACATAGCGCGACATGACCCGGGCCATGTCGCGGAGCGGCTCGCTCCTGGCCAACTGGGTCTCCTTGGCGGAAAGGAAGATCACCTGGCCGCCCAGGCCGAACATGGCGGCCTCGAAGGAGACGCGGGTGCGGGTCGAGGCCTTCTCGAAGACCATGCCGATGACTTTTCCCGCCAGTTGCTGGTGGCGGACACCGGCGGCAGCCTCCCGCTTCAGTACCAGGGCCCGGTCGATATAGCCCTGCAGTTCTTCCCTGCTGAAATCCTTCAACCGCAACAGATGGTTCGCCATGGTGCTTCATCCCTGTTCGAGTCGCATCCGGCGGGGCGGCTTCCTCCCCGCGGGACCGCTTCTGAAGGCCGGCCGCGGCCCTCCCCAAAAAACCAAATGGCTCAACCATGCCCGTGGGCTGGGCATTTGAGCCAAAGGCATAGACATAATAAATGCTGCACTTTTTGCAAGAACATTTTCGAGCAGGAAGGCTGACCCTGGCGGCAGACAACGGCTTTGCCGGCCCCCCACCTCCGTCGGCGGAAATGCGCCGGCCCCTCAGGTCCTGGTAAACCTTTCGAAGTCGGGATTGAGCCGGCGCGCGATGGGCTCGGGGTAGACCGGGAGCGGAAAGGTGGTGCGGAACCCTCCGGGTTCGAGACGGCTCTCCACCACCAGTTCCCAGTAGCGCACGGTGGGGGCGGCGGTCATCCGCGTGGTCCACTCCGGATTGGCCGGCAGGTGAAAGGAAAGCTCCAGGAAACGGGGCCGGGCCGGCAGGTCCAGATCCCGACTTTCGGAAAAATATTCGGTGGTCTCGTGGTGCACCGAGCGGTCCTCGCCATGCCCCTCCTGCTGGAAAAATTCCTCCACATAGCGAAGGGTCACCCGCAGGTGGCGGAACCGGTTCGGCGTGAAAACGACCCGCAACAGGTCGCCGGGCGCCAGGGGAAAGGAGGAGAAAATCAGGCGGCTATGGCCGTAGCGGGCGAACTGGAGAAGATAAAAACAGGCGGTGCCGGCAGAGATCACCCAAACCACATCGAAAAGGCCGACAAGCCCCTGAACAAAGAGGGGCCCCGGGCCGGAGAAAAAGGCCAGCCAGTTGAAGGGAATAAGGAAGACTCCGAACAGCAGAGTTGAGAAAAAGCCAGAAAACGCCCGGCTCGCCGCCTCGTCTTGGATACCGTTCGGATTCCAGGGATAGTCGGCCATCCAGGGTGCTTCCGGCTGTTCGTTGCGGATGACCCGGGCCCGGCTCCGGTTGCGAATCCCCTGCAGGGCCCGCGCCGCCAGGGTCAGGCCTGCCAGCAGAAAGGCCAGACCGATGGCAACGATCATCCCCAGGGGGGCATGAACCCCGGACCCGATCGGCAGCAGGCCCAACCCCGCCCCGGCGAGCCAGGCGCCGCCCAGGGTGAGGAGAAGGCCGAGCAGCAAACCGCCGGAGCCGTAGGCGGTGCGGAAGAGGCGGATATCGGTTTTGCTGACTCGCTTCATGTGATAATTCCTTTTGATAATTCCTTTTTCTTCCCTACCACAGGAAAAACAAAAGGTGAAGCATCGAAATAAATGACCCCCAGCCACCCCGCCGAAAACGCCAGGCAAGGTTTTCGGCCGCCGCTGCATCAAGAAACTTCTTGCATTTTTCAGCCGTTGAGCCGATGGTAAGGCAATCCGACCGGACACCGGGGGCGGCGCTGGTCGCCACACGGCTGTCCCCCGAAGCAGACCAAGCCAAAAAAACACGACAGAACAAACCAAAGCCCGTTCTTTCAGGCCCCAACCTGGCGTCACGGCCGAAGCACAACCGACGTGGAGATCACCATGAGAGCGAGAACCAGCCTGCTGCCTGCCTTAGCCTTCCTTTCCCTGGCCGCCTGCGCCCCTCTATCGCCACCGCCCTACTCCCAGATTTCCCAGGCGGCTTCCGCCGTCAGCCTGGCCGAGAGCGAAGGCGCCCACACTGCCGCGCCCCTGGAGCTGGCCGCGGCCCGAGAAAAATTGAGTAGCGCCAAGCTCGCGGCCCAGCGGGGCGACAACCTCGCCGCCCTGCAGTTGGCCGAGCAGGCCAAGGTGGACGCCGACCTCGCCCAGGCCAAGGCCCGTACCGCCAGAAGCCAGCGGGCCGCCGAGGACCTGCGGGCGGAGATCCGCGCCCTGCAGGAGGAAATGGAACGCAAGACGCCGCGCTGAACGCCACCGGAAGCACAAGGAGAACCGAGCATCATGAAGGATCCAAAATCGTACCACGCCCTGCTGGTTGCATGCAGCCTGCTTTTCATTCTGAGCGGCTGCGCCGCCACC
>JBFHWX010000047.1:0-20767 GCA_041599275.1 Desulfobulbales bacterium
CTCGACGAGCGAGGCACCGAACTGGTTGCCCTTGACCTGGCCAGTCTGCCTTCCAATTTTCCGGTCCACTACGCACTCGAGGAACGGGCGGCAACCTCCTACCAGCGACAGGTGGATGCGGTGCGCCAGGTCTTTCTCCAATTGCTCGATCTGCAGCCGCTGCCGGTGACGAGCCGCCTCTTCTTCTGCTGCCTGCTGGCCGACCGGATTTCCCCGGCGATCCACGACCGGGCCGGGCGCATCGACCCGGACCTGTTGCCCCGGGAGCTCGAACGGTTCACCGGGCCCGGAGTCATGGAGGATCTCGGGGCCCAGTTCGAGGCCATCGAGCCTGCCCTCGACTTCTCCATGTCGGTGATCCAGAGCATCGTTCTCGAACGCCTCTCCCGGCGGAACGAGTGCACGGAGCTCATCCGCGACGTGCTCCAGAACTATGGAGTGGACACCGAATATTCAGGCTCGACCCTCGAGCTGAAAGCCCAAGAAGGAACCCTGGCCCAACGGTTCGAAGAAATCGCCCGCACCTACATGGTACGGAAAAAGGCACTCAACCGGCTTTTCGGTCCACGGCTCGACCAGTACCAGCAGAACTACGCCAGGAATTTCTGGTTCCGGGACCTCTTCATCCGCTCCACCTCGCCCCTTGTCCATCTGCGGGACCTCCTGCTGCGGCTGGCCATCATAAAATTCCTCCTGCTGAGCCGGCCGGAGCTGAACGATCTGCTGGAAAAACCTGAAGCCAGCGCCAGCGACATAAAGCTCCTCGACCAGGTGGCGGTGGATACCTTCTACCGCTTCTCCCGCGGCGTCGAGCACGCCACCCACTTCCTGCAGAAGATACACGGCGCCATGGAAGAGCAGAAACTGACAAGCCTGCCCCACCTGGTGCTGCTGCTGAAGTTCTGAGCCGGCCCGGCGTTTGGCCTTTCCGCCTCTCCACTTGTCCTGATAAGGGATCCTGCCGCCGAAACTTATGGCAAACGCCAACCTGGGCTCTGCCCTTGACAAGTGGGGGCGCCAGCAGGTAACCAAAACGTACAACAACCAACACCAGGCAGCTCGCGGCCGTGCGGCCCGGCAGCTCGAAAGCCGGCGTTCTTCCCTTTTTTTGCAAACAATCAGGGCCACGGCCATTTTTTCAAATTATCGAACCTCTTTACAAAAGAAACCTCGGAGCGAGATCGAGAGAAAAAATTCCTGAGCAAGGACAATTTCACACGGAAGACGCCGTGCAGGGAATTCTTAACCGACCGGAGGAGACGTTCATTTTCAAAGAGGCTCTAAGGGGAGACGAACCATGCAGGTCGCAATGATCGGGCTGGGGCGCATGGGCATGAACATGGCCCGGCGTCTCTTGCAGGGAGGCCACCAGGTAGTGGTTTATAACCGCACGCCGGACAAGACCGAAGAGATGGCCAGGGAAGGGGCGCAGGCCAGCTTTTCCCTGGCGGAACTGGTCGCTTCTCTCGAGCCCCCCAGGGTAATCTGGCTCATGCTGCCGGCGGGCCCGGTGGTGGACCAGCATATCGGGGAGCTCGCCCCCCTTCTCGCTTCGGGAGACATCCTGGTCGAGGGCGGCAATTCCTATTACAAAGACGATATCCGCCGGGCCGCAGAACTCGCTCCCCACTCCATCTCTTACGTCGATGCCGGTGTTTCCGGCGGCATCTGGGGGCTCTCGGTGGGCTACTGCACCATGCTGGGCGGCGAAGAACAAGCGGTGCAGCATCTCGCTCCGCTCCTCGACACCCTGGCGCCGCCGGAGGGCTGGCTGCACTGTGGCCCCACCGGCGCCGGCCATTTCGTGAAGATGATCCACAACGGCATCGAGTACGGCATGATGCAGGCCTACGGCGAAGGGTTCGCCCTGCTCGAGGCCTCGCCGTACGGCGAAGACTTCGACTTCCAGGCCGTGGCCAGGCTCTGGAACCAGGGCAGCGTCATCCGCTCCTGGCTCCTCGAGTTGCTGGAAGACGCTTTTTCAGAAGATCCCCGGCTCGAGGAACTGCAGGGCTACGTGGACGATTCCGGCGAAGGCCGCTGGACCGTGCAGCAGGCGGTGGAAAGCGGCGTGGCAGCGCCGGTCATTGCCCTGTCGCTTTTCCAGCGCTTCAGCTCGCGGCGGCAAAACAGTTTCGAAAACCGGGTGCTGGCAGCGCTCCGCCGGGAATTCGGCGGCCACGCGGTGCGCGGCGCCAAGAGATAAAACCGGCCCGCCATGGAAACCCGACAGGCTATGCCCTTTCCTTCGCCGACAAACAGCGGCGCCGCGACCTGTGACTTTTTTGCCGCCGGCCCTCTTCCGCCATGCACCCTCGTCATCTTCGGGGCCTCGGGGGATCTCACCGGCCGCAAATTGGTTCCCGCCCTCTACGACCTGTTCCGCAACAACAGCCTGCCCCAGCCGGGCGCCGTGGTGGGCTGCGGCCGCACCGGTTTCGGTCACCATTCCTTCCGCGACGAACTACGCCGGGCATCGCACCTGGGCGCCGACGAGCTCCAGCGCTGGCCGGAGTTTGCAGCCAACCTCTTCTACCAGCCCCTGGTCTACGACGAGCCCGCCTCCTACCAATCCCTGGCCCGCTTCCTGCTCCAACTCGACAAAGAGCGCGGAATCGGCGGTAACATGGTCTTCTATCTGGCCACCCCGCCCGAGCTCTACCCGGTGGTGGCCACCATGCTCGGCCGGTCTGGACTCAGCCGCCAGGAAAATGGAGAAAAAGGCTGGCGGCGGATCGTGGTGGAAAAGCCCTTTGGCCACGATCTCGACTCCGCCGTGCTCCTTGACCGCACCCTGCACCAAAGCTTCGAGGAGAGCCAGATCTTTCGCATCGACCACTACCTTGCCAAAGAAACGGTGCAGAACATCCTCATGTTCCGCTTCGCCAACGCTCTTTTCGAACCCCTCTGGAGCCGCAGCTACATAGATTACGTGGGCATCGTCGCCGCCGAGAGCCTCGGGGTCGAGCACCGGGCAGGATTCTACGAGAACGCGGGGGTGCTGAGGGACATGTTCCAGAACCACCTGCACCAGCTCCTTGCCCTCACCGCCATGGAGCCGCCGCCGCAGTTCGAGGCGCAGATGGTGCAGGACGAGAAGAGCAAGTGTTTCCGTTCCCTGAAACCCCTGGCCCCAGGGACCCTGCACGAGAACCTCATTCTCGGACAATACCAGGCGGGCAGCCGTGACGGCGAAAGCCTTCCCGGTTACAGGCAGGAACCTGGAGTCGATAAAGATTCCGTCACCCCAACCTTTGCCATGATGCGGGTCTTCATCGACAACTGGCGCTGGCGCGGGGTGCCGTTCTACCTTGTTTCGGGAAAAAGGCTGGCGGACAAGATCACCCGCATCGTCGTGCAGTTCAAGCAGGTCCCCCACAGCCTGTTCAAGCACGTGGTTGGCGGCCCCCTGGTCGGCAACCGCCTGGTGCTGGGCATCCACCCACAGGAAAAGATTTCCCTCACCTTCCTGGCCAAGAGCCCTGGTGCCGCGGCCTGCCTGCAGCCGGTTACCATGGAATTCCAATACCGCCAGCAATTTCGCGGTCCTTCCCTCGATGCCTATGCCAAGGTGCTCCTCGACTGCATCCGCGGCGATCATATGCTGTTCTGGCGCCAGGACGGGGTGGAGCTCTCCTGGGCCTTTCTCTCACCCATTTTGCGCCGCTGCGAATCCTGCACCGAGCCCGCCCTGCCCCTCCATCCCTACGAGGCCGGCAGCTGGGGCCCCGAGGCGGCCCATGACTGGCTGCGGCTGGTGCTGGACGACGAGATGACCGGCACGCAGCTATGAACCCGGCCACTATCCACTCCTTTCCCGACCTCGAGACCTGCAGCCGGGCCTGCGCCGAAGAAATCCTCGCCATCTGCAGAAGGGAAAACGCCCGGAAAGGCTTCTCCACTTTGGTCCTGGCCGGCGGCTCCACGCCCCGCCGGCTCTACGAACTGCTCGCCACCCCTCCCCTGGAGGATCTCATGCCATGGGAAGGGCTCCACCTTTTCTGGGGAGACGAGCGGGTGGTCGCCCCGGAGCATGAATGGAGCAATTTCCGAATGGCTGGGGTCACCCTGCTTGCCAAAAATCCATTGCCCGCGCCTCATCTCCACCCGATTCGGGGCTTCGGGCAGACGCCGGACCAAGCAGCCGAAAGCTACGAAAAAGAGCTTCGCGATTTCTTTCACCGGCATCCCGTCTCCGGGGAAGGGGATGGTTTCTCTCCCCATTTCCCCCTTTTCGACTGTATTCTGCTCGGTATGGGCGAAGACGGGCACACGGCCTCCCTCTTTCCCGGCAAGGCTGCCCTGGAAGAAAAAAAACGCTGGGTGGTGGCGGAGCTCGTTCCCGGCCAGCCCCCTTTCGTACCGCGTCTTTCCCTCAGTCTTCCGGTGCTCAACAACGGACGCAACGTTCTCTTCCTGGCTGCGGGGGCGAAAAAAAAACGTCTCCTCCAACAGTTCCACGCAACCAGGCCACTCGTGCTCCCTTATCCAGCCGCCCGGGTTCGGCCCACCAGCGGATTGCTCCAGTGGTTCGTTGCCGGCTGAATTCTCAGGGGGCGGTCCGTCGTACCGACACCCCCAGGGCTCTGTGTCTGCTTGTCGTGTTGCGAAAAGTTCTGCAGCGCATTCCCCCAGCGCTTTCCTGCCACCACCTTCTTTTCAGTTGACAGCACATCAAAATCACAAGTAAAGTTAATATATTATGTTTCCAGCCCCTTGGCTTGCCGCGCACCTGACCCGTTTGTTACTCTTTCCCCATAACCACAAACGGCCATGCCCCACGACCCGACCATTCTCCTGATCGACGATGACCCCACAATCACCGAGATCCTGACCCACTCCCTGGGCAGCAAAGGGTACCGTTCGGTTTCCGCCCACTCTGGCATGGAGGGTCTGGCCCTGGCGAAGGAGCAGACTTTCGACCTCGCTCTGGTCGACCTGCAGCTCCCCGACATGGAGGGCACCGAACTCCTGCGCCGCATCAAGAAGGCACTGCCTCATCTGCCCTGCTGCATAATTACCGGGTACGGCACCACGGAACATGCCATTGCCGCGCTGCAGAGTGGCGCCCGGGATTTTTTCGTCAAACCGTTCGATCTCGACCACCTGTTCCGGCGCCTTGAAGAAATCCTGAAAATTGAGCGCTTGCAACGGGAACTCGGGAGCGTTCAGGATAAATATCGCCAGGTGGTGGAAACGGCGCGCGACGCCATACTGACCGTCGACCGTCAGGGTCTCGTCACCTTTGCCAACTCCCACGCCTGCAGGCTCCTGGGAAAAGATTCCTCTGCATTGCTCGGCACTGCTCTCGCATCTTTGCTGGATTTCCGCCAGAATTCGGTCCCGGCCGTACCGCAGGCCGTTCCCCTGGTCGAGCGACTCCGTAACTCCTCTACGCGCCGAATGCCCTGCTCTTCCTGCATCAACGGCGGCCCGGCACAGCATTTCGACGCCACCGTCGGTCTCGATGAAGCAAATCCCGATGGCCCGCTCACTCTGATTCTCCGGGATGTCACCGCCTGCCGGGAGGCAGAGGAACAGCTTGCCCAGCGCAATCTGCAAATCGAGAAACACCGGCGGCATCTGCAAGCCGCCCTCGACGAAATATCCCGGCTGATCAAACAGGTGGCCGAGAAAGAAGATTTTGCCGTCCGTTTCCAGAACCCGAACCTCAAGCCCTGCTATGAGGTCCGGCGCTGCGAAAAATCAAGCTGCCCGTGTTACGGCAAAGGATTGCAGCGCTGCTGGCTGCTGGAGGGCACCCTGTGCCGGTCTCTGACCGAAAAAGCTGGAGGTGCTGCGGAAAATTGCAGGGAATGCACAGTGTTCATGGAAGCCACCGCCGACCCGATTTATATGATCGGGGAGGAATTCAACCACATGATGCACATCCTCGAACGCAAGAACATCGAACTGCAGGAGACGTTCGGAAAACTCCGGGAAACCGGCCGGCAGATGGTGCAGCAGGAAAAAATGGCATCCATCGGGCAACTGGCCGCCGGCGTGGCCCACGAAATAAACAACCCCATGGGCTTCATCACCAGCAACCTCGGTACCCTGGCCAAATATCTTTCGCGCTTTGCTGAATTCATAGCTGCCCAAGACAACCTGCTCGCCAAAGAAAACACAACAGAGGCAGACCTGGCGCAACTGGCCGCCCTCCGGAAGAAGCTCAAATACGACCACATACGGGAAGACGCCGGGGATCTCATCGCAGAATCCCTGGAAGGCGCCGAGCGGGTGCGGGAAATCGTCATGAATCTCAAGAGTTTCTCCCGCAGCGCCGAGAAGGAAAAGCAACCCGTCGATGTAAACCTGCTGCTCGAAAACACGCTCAAAATCGTCTGGAACGAGCTCAAATACAAGGCACGGGTGCATCGCGATTACGGCCAGCTGCCACCGGTGCTCGGCTCTCCCCAGGAACTGACCCAGGTGTTCGTCAACCTGCTGGTCAATGCCGCCCAGGCCATCCCCGACCAAGGAGACATACGAGTCCGCACCCGCCACGCAGGACACGAGGTCGTCGTTTTCGTTTCCGACACCGGCAGCGGCATTTCAGCGGATAAACTGCACCGCATCTTCGAGCCGTTCTTCACCACCAAGGAAGTCGGCAAGGGGACAGGGCTCGGACTGTCCATTTCCTATGATATCATCCAGAAACACGGCGGCTCGATCTCGGTGGAAAGCCACCTGGACCAGGGCACGACCTTCACCGTTCGCCTGCCGATCACAGTTCCGAATAACGGAGAAGGGGGACGGCCGTGATTGAAAGCAGAAGCCTGCGTTTTCTCCTCGGCCTTGTCCTCACCGGCGGCCTTGCCCTCGGCTTTATCAATTTCTTCCTCGTTTCTCCCCTGTTCACCGAGTTGTTGGTCAACCAGATCGCCGACGAAGCATCCCGCCTCGCCCATCACCTCTCGGGCGACCATCTGACCGCCCTGCAGCAGAGGCATTCTTCACATGGGGGCTCTACCCTGCAAGAGAGTCTTCAGAAGGTAAAAAAAGATTTCGAGTTGGTGGAAATCCGCTTTCTTCTGCCCGACGGGGAAATTCTCTGCTCCAGTGACGAACGGGAAATCGGCCGGCGCAACACCCTGGAATACTTCCGGCACCGGGTACAATCGGCCCAACCTCTCTCCCGGCTGGTTCGTCGGGGTATGCTGACCCAGGAGAACAGATCCTCAACCCGCGATGTTGTGGAAAGCTACATACCACTCCTCGACGGCGGGCGGGTCGTCGGCCTCTGTGAAATGTACCACGACGTCACCGACCGGCTCGTGGTTCTCAAACGTATCCAGCGCGTCTCCAACTTCCTGCCCACCACCGTCCTTATCTTTTTCCTGGGGTTGCTGGTCGCGGGCATCGTCGCCCTCGACCGGGCGCTCGGCAACCGCCAACGCGCCCAGGTCGAGTTGCAGAATGCCTTGAACGAAGCCAGAAACTCGAGGGATTTCATGCGAACCGTACTCGACGGAATCCAGGACCCGATCTGTACCCTCGACGCACGGACCCTCACCGTGCTCTCAGCCAACTCCGCCTTTTTTGAGTTGTACGGCTACACCCCTGATGAGGTCAAGGGCCGCACCTGCCATGAGCTCACCCATGGTCTAACGGAAAAATGCGCCGGCACCGGGCATCTCTGCCCCCTTGACCTCGAGACCACCGGCGGCGAGCGCCGGACCGTGGAGCACGTGCATTTTGGGCGCAACGGCCACGAAACCTTCGTCGAGGTCGTGGTTTTTCCGATACATGACACCAACGGCGAAACAAAGCAATACGTTCACGTCACCCGGGACATTACGGATCGGAAGAAAAACGACCGAAAGTTCGAAGAACATCGGCAGAAGCTGCACAAACAAAACGAGGAGCTCAGCAGCCTTCTGGCAGTGATCGAGAAGGCAAAGAAGGAGTGGGAACGGACCAACGACTGCATGGGTGAAATGGTGCTGCTCTGCGACGGTGCGGGCCGGATAACCCGTTGCAACCAGGCTTTCGCCAAATTTGCCGGCCAGCCGTATGGGGCCATCATCGGCAAATCCGCCCTGCCGCTGCTGGCGCGTTTTGGTCTTGCCCTGGACGACCTGACCACTTCGGGTGTCGAATTCCAGCACCTGGAGAGCAGCCGCTGGTTCATTTACGACTGCTACCCTTACAGCGAAAGGGATGAAAAAAGCAGCGGCGACCTGGTTATCACCATCAAGGACATCTCCCGCCAGAAAGATGCAGAGAACCAACTGCGGCTGAGAAACGAGGAAATAGGGCAGCACAGGGAAAAACTGCAAAAAGCCTACGACGGAATTTCAAAACTTATCCTGCGAGTGGCGGAAGAAGAAAACTTCAGCATCCGCCACACAAACCCCAATCTGCAGATCTGCCACCAGATCAAGAAGTGCCAGCGCACCACCTGCCCCTGCTACGGCAGCGAACCACAACGCTGCTGGCAGGTAGCCGGGACTTTCTGCCGGGGCGAGGTGCAGGGTGAATTTGCGCAAAAATATCGCGATTGCACAGTTTGTGAGGTTTACAAAAGCGCCGCCTCAGACCCGATCTTCATGATTGGCGAAGAATTCAACAACATGATGCAGATTCTCGAGGGCAAGAACACCGAACTGCAAGGGGCCTACGAGCAGCTGAAAAACACCCACGCCCAGATGCTGCAGCAGGAAAAAATGGCTTCCATCGGCCAACTTGCCGCCGGCGTGGCGCACGAAATAAACAACCCCATGGGGTTCATCACGAGCAATCTCGGGACCATGGAGAAATACCTCGACCGTTTAGGGGAATTCCTCGCCACCGAAGGAAAGGCCCTCGAACTTCTGGGCGGCGACCAAGCGGTGGCTACCCTGAAGAAGAAATTAAAAATCGATTTTGCCCTGGAAGACAGCAGGGACCTGCTCCGGGAATCCCTGGATGGAGCCCACCGAGTACGTGAGATCGTTCAGAACCTCAAGAGTTTCAGCCGGGTGGACGAAGCCCAGACCAAGGCAGCCGATATCAACGATTGCCTGGAAACCACTCTCAAGGTCATCTGGAACGAGCTCAAATACAAAGTCACCTTACACAAACAGTATGGCACCCTGCCGCCGCTCTCCTGCCGCCCTCAGCAGCTCAACCAGGTTTTCATGAATCTGCTGGTGAACGGAGCCCAGGCCATTGAAGAACAGGGAGAGATCACCATCCGTACCTGGGAGGAGACCGGCTGTATCAAGGTTGCCATTTCGGACACCGGCAAGGGAATCGACTCAGAGGCGCTCAACAAGATATTCGAACCTTTTTTCACCACAAAACCGGTGGGCAAGGGCACGGGGCTGGGGCTTTCCATCTGCTACGACATCGTCAAAGCCCACGGCGGCCGCATCGACGTGGAAAGCACCCCTGGCATGGGCAGCACCTTCACCGTTGTCCTGCCGCTTTCCATGAATCACTAAGCCTGGTAAAACTGATGGCTGATGAAATAAAAATCCTTTGTGTCGACGATGAACGCAATGTGCTGAAAGCGTTGCGCCGGGTCTTCATGGATGAGGACTATGAATTCTTCTCCGCCGAATCCGGCGCCGAAGGCCTGGGGGTGCTCGAAGAAGAACCGGACATCCAGGTGGTCATTTCCGACTACCGGATGCCCGGCATGGACGGGGTCGATTTCCTCCGAAGGGTCCGGGAACGCTGGCCGGAGACGGTGCGCATCGTGCTCTCCGGTTTTGCCGATACCGCCTCGGTGGTAGCTGCCATCAACGAAGGCCAGATCTACCGCTTCATCCCCAAGCCATGGAACGACGAAGAGCTCAAGGAGATCATCGCCAAGGCCCTTGACACCTTTTTTCTGAGACGCAGAAACGAGGAGCTGACGGAACAGTTGCGGCACTCGAACGAGGAACTGCAGTCCCTCAACGAAAATCTCGAACTGTTGGTAGCCAAACGCACCGGAGAACTGGAATTTCAGAATCAGGTGCTGCAACGCAGCCAGTTCATCCTCGACGTTTTGCCGGTCGGGGTCATGGGTATCGACGATTCCGGAATGATCGTCCTCTGCAACCAGGAAGTTGTCCATCTCCTCCAGTCTGACCATTCATCGCCACCGGTCGGCATGGAAGCCTCTGACGAGCTGCCGGCGGAGGTTCTTGAATTTATCGCCCATCTGCGCGCCAGCGGCAAAGGTGGCAGGGAAATCGTTCACAGAGGGACCGCACTGCGGTTGAAGGGCGCCGCGCTGAAAGGCTCAGCCGGCAACGAAGGAGTCGTGCTGGTGGTTGACAGGGCCCCCTGAGCACCCCTGCCGTCTTTCACAGCCGGCCCCCCATAGAAAAAAAACTACGGCGAACAATGAAGGTCGAGGATCTCGAAAAAAAACTTGCCAATATCCCCACTCTGCCGACGGTGGCAATGGAAATCAATCGGGTTTCCCAACGAGACGATTTCACGGCCAGAACCCTTGGTGCGATTATCGAAAAGGATCCGGCCCTTGCCGTCAAACTGCTCAAGCTGGCAAACTCCGCGTACTATGGCCTGGTCAGACAGGTTTCCACCGTGGACCGGGCCCTCACCCTGCTCGGGGTGAACACGGTGCGCAATCTGGCCCTCTCGGTTTCCGTGGCCAATCTCTTCGAGTCCTCCGAAATCGGCGTCGATCTGGAGGGGCTCTGGCGTCACAGTCTGGGCTGCGCCGTGGCCGCGGAAGCCCTTATGAAACGCTATGCCCCCCCACTTTCGGAAGAGGCGTTTCTGCTCGGGGTCATCCATGACATCGGCTGCCTGGTACTGGTCCAGAATTTCCCCAAGGAAGTGGTTCTCAGTCTCAAGCTGATGAAAGAAAAGAACCTCTCCCAAAGCGAGGCGGAAAAGGAAGTCATCGGGGTTTCCCACCAGGAAGTCGGCGCCTTTCTTGCCGACAAATGGAATTTTCCTCTCAAATACTCGCGGATCGTGAGGCTGCACCATTCCCCTCCGCTGGACACCATGGACACCACCAAGGACGACAACAAGCTGCTTCTTGCGGTTTACGTGGCCAATCAACTCGCCAAGGCTCTGCAGATAGGCACAAGCTTCGCCCCCCAGGACCGGGGTGTGGCACCGGCTGCCTGGAAAATGCTCGAAATCGCCATGGCCGAATTGCCGGAACTGCGCTCCACGGTGAAAGAGGCCTACGAAACCATCGTGCAGTCCTGGCAGCTCACTTAACGAGAACGAAATAACGGAAGAGGACAATGTCACCGGAACCTAAAGAAGAGAGTACCGTTCAGGTCCTGTTCGTCGATGACGAGGAGAACATCGTCAAATCCCTGCGCCGTCTTTTCATGGACGAGGACTTCGAGACCCTCACCGCCACGTCTGGCCAACAAGGACTTGATTTAATAAAAGATAACAAGAACATCGGAGTGGTGGTCTCGGATCAGCGGATGCCGGGCATGAGCGGCGTCGAGTTTCTGGAACAAGCCCGAGCCGTGCTGCCAGAGGCCATGCGCATCGTGCTGACCGGTTATGCCGATATCGAGGCAGCCATGGGCGCGATCAACCGAGGCGGCGCCTTTCGCTACATTACCAAACCCTGGGACGATAAATTGCTGCTCCACCACATCCGGGAAGCAGTCGGCCTCTTTTCACTAAAGCGCGACAATCAGCGGATGGCCGCAGTCATCCAGAAGCAGAATGAGGAGTTGGCGCAGTGGAACAGCAGACTGCAGGCCCGGGTGAAGGAACAGACGAGGGAACTCTTCGAAAAAAACAGAGAACTCGAAGGGGCAAACAAGAGGCTTCGGAAAAACTTCGACAACACCATCCACGCCTTTTCGGAGCTTCTCGAACTGCGAGACGAATCCGCCCGCCGGCATGCTGCCAAGGTCGGCGTACTCGCCACCCGGATGGCCACCCTGCTCGAACTGCCAGAAAGCGAAGTGACCACGGTGCGGGCGGGAGCGATCCTGCATGACATTGGAAAAATCGGCATTCGCGATGAGATTCTGCGAAAAGACATCGCGCAGTTCTCCGAAGAGGAACGGAGAATCTACCAGACGCACGCCGTACGCGGTCAGGCTGCCATTGATTCGGTGGAAGACCTGCGCCCGGCCGGAATCCTCATTCGCCATCACCATGAGGCATACAACGGCCAGGGTTTCCCGGATGGTCTCAAAGCCGATGCGATCCCCATGGGTGCCCGGATCATTGCCATGGCCGACTCTTTCGACCACCAATTCAACATCGGCGGCCCCACTGATACGGTAGGCCACAGTCTGGCATTTGTCAAAAAACTCCTGGGCTCCCTGTTCGACCCCGCCCTGTTCCCGATTCTCCAGGAGGCCGCCGTTGAAACATACGCTGGCTTCCAACCGGAAACCCACATGGTCGAAAAGGAGATAGAGCCAAAAGACCTGCACGAAAACATGACTCTGGCCGGAGACGTCACCAGCGGAACAGGCATCTTCCTCATCGGCAAAGGCACGGTGCTCGACAAGCAGAAAATAGAGGCGCTGAAACGGTATTACAAACTCGACCCGCCCAAAGAAAAAATCCGCATCTGGGCCGCGGCTGGATGACGCACAGCGATCTGGTCCGAGAATCAAGCCAGGACTCTGTCCTGCGTACGGCCGAACCGACTATTCTCCTTGCCATTTCTCGAAGCGCATGCTATCTATCGAAGGAGTATGTCAGCTTTACGCCACACGGAACACAACCCTCCGGCCGCGGCTGGAAGCGTTCGGAGGTGGAGGGTTGTGGATCGATCAGTCTCACCGAGAAAGGGGATCTGAATGAAGAAACAAATCCGCTGCGCCCGGCTCCTGAAGCTGCTGCCGGCCACCGGCCTGCTGCTTGCCGCTGCCGCCACAGTCCAGGCGGTGGGGGTCACCGGCCAGTGCGGCAACTGCCACACCATGCACAACAGCCAGAACAACACCGCCACCGCCACCATCAATTACGGCGCCGAGGCGGACGGGCCTTATTCATACCTCTTGAAAGGCACCTGTCTGGGCTGCCACGCCATGGGCACCGCGAATAACATCGAGACCCTGGGCACCAGCTCGGTGCCCCAGGTCTACCATACGGCAGGCACCGATCTCGCCGGTGGCAACTTCAACCACATGCTCTCCGGCGCCAGCGAGGCGATCAAGGACAGCAAGGGCCACAACGTGGTGGATTTTGCCGGCACCTCCATCGGCGATGGCGACATAAGCCTCATCGGCGCCCCCGGCGCCCTGCCGTTCCACGACACCACCATCAGCGACACCAACCTCACCTGCTCCGGCGCCCGCGGCTGCCACGGCACCCGGGGCCAGGGCAACGACGGCGCCCCCGGCATCGGCACCGCCCTGCAGGACGTGCCCTCCCTGAAGGGTGCCCACCACACCAACGTCTCCGGCAAGATCGACGGCACCGCCGGCCGCGACGCCTCCACCGTCGGCACCTCCTACCGGTTTCTCAAAGGCGTCTATGGCTACGAGGATTCGGACTGGCAGGCAACCAGCGGTGCCGCCGACCACAACGAGTACTACAGCGCCGCCACCCCCATGACCCTTGGCTGCGCCACCCTCAGTTGCCACGACGGCGGCGTCTCCGACCCGGTGGAACCGCCCAACAACACGATCTCCGGGTTCTGCGCCACCTGCCACCCGAATTTCCACTCCCTCGACAACGCCGAGCCCGCCTTTCCGGCTGGCACGTATATTTCCGGCGTCGGCACCGGCATCGCCGATCCCTTCATCCGCCACCCCACCGACGTGGTGATCCCCAACAGTGGTGAATTCGCCGGCATGGCGGCAGCCTACAACCCCAACGTGCCAGTGGGCCGCACCACCCTGGCGGCGGCCCCCTACGCCACCCAGACTCCGGACGGCGCCACGGTTACGGTCACCTGCCTCTCCTGCCACTACCCGCACGCCGGACCCAACCCCGACCTGCTTCGTTTCGACTACACCACCATGGTCACCGGCAGCGGCCTCGGCACCGGCTGTTTTGTCTGCCATACCGAAAAGGACGACTGAGACATCGGTTCGGTTTTCTTACCGCAAAAAAAATCCCCGGCTGCTTGCCGGGGATTTTTTTTGCCTCGTTGCCTGAAGTTCCTACAAATCCTTGATCGCCTCGCTTATCGGCTTGCCGTTGGGGGCCACCGCCTGGGGGTTGACCTTCATCAGCTCTTCCCAGGCCTTGATGGCGCCTTCCCGGTCGTCGAAATCGTACTTCAATACGATGCCCTTGTTGAACCGCGACTGCTCGTGACGGGGATCGAGGCCGATGGCCTTGTCAAAGGCCTCGAGGGCCTTGTCGGGCTGGCCATCGCGGCGGTACATGACCCCGAGGTCGGTCCAGACGTTGGCGTCGTTGGGGCGCAACTCGAGACTTTTATTATAAGCGGTGATCGCCTTGGCGAATTGGTCGGAATCGAAATAGGCATGGCCCAGCTCGGTCCAGGCCTCGACGTTGTCGCGGTTCACCGCCACTTCACGCTCCAGGGAGACGATCTTCTCGGCAAGCTGCGGCGAGAATCCCGGGGCCTGCTGCTGGGCCGGCATGGAGGGGGGCGCCTGGAAGGAACCGGTCTGGGGAATACCTGAAGTCGAGCGCATGGCGCTGAACACGATGCCCCCCAGAAAGCCTGCCACCAGGGCCACCAGGGCGATGACCAGCATGGTTTCCTTCTTGACGTAATTCGAATCAGATGCAGCAGCCATAGAACCTCCAGAAATCGTGGGTGAGAAAAAATACCTTGGCAAAAACAGTCCGGCCAGGAAAGAGGCAAGGCCGGAACAGCGCACAGAATATTGTGCAGCGGCTTGCCATGTCAAGGAAATCCGATGTATTGGGGGTTGCTCCCTGCCGCCACACCATTCGAGGAGTGGAAAACGAGGTTGTGCAAAGCACGAACGGAAGCCCTCTTCCCTTGACACACCGCCACTGTCTGGGTACAAGAGACTAATTTTCTGTTGCTTCATGCCAAGAGGTAGCGGTTTCGGTGTGCCTGGCCGCTGACCGGCAGCCTTTTCTCACCTGCTCCACTGCCCTTTCCCACCCCAACACAGAGAGGTTCCCCTCCCCATGGAAAAAACACTTGCCGTTCTGGAAGGAGATGGCATCGGTCCTGAAATCGTCCGCGAAGGCATCAAGGTCCTGAAGGCCATCGAAAAGAAATACGGCCACCGCTTCACTCTGGAATACGCGCCCTTCGGCGCCGCAGCCTATTTTTCTGAAGGCTCTCCCTTTCCCGACAAGACCAAGGCGATCTGCGACGCGGCTGATGCCATCATCAAGGGCCCGGTGGGTTTGGCCGTGGAGGAGATGAAAAAAATCCCCCAGGAATTCCGCCCCGAACTCGGCGCCATCCTGCCGCTGCGCAAGCGCTACGACACCTTCGCCAACTACCGCCCGGTGCGTTTGCCCCGCTCGCTTGCCAATTTCTCGCCACTCAAACCCGAAGTACTCGGCGACCAGGGCATCGACATCCTGATGATCCGCGAACTGGTGGGCGGCATCTACTTCGGCGAAAAGAAGGAAGGCGCGGCCACCAACATGCGGTACGCCTATGACGAATGCACCTACACCGACGAACAGGTGCGGCGCATCGCCCATGTCGCCTTCGGCGAGGCCCGCCGCCTGAAGACCAAACTGACCAACGTCCACAAGGCCAACGTGCTGGCCACCTCGCGGTTCTGGAACGAGGTGGTGGAGGACGTCAAGAAGGACTATCCCGAGGTCGAATACGTCTCCATGCTGGTGGACAACGCCGCCTACCAGCTGATGAAATGGCCCGCTCAGTTCAACGGCGTGGTGCTCCTCGAAAACATGCAGGGCGACATCCTCACCGACCAGGCGGGCGGCGTGCTGGGCTCGCTTGGCCTCATGCCGTCGGCCTGCATGGGCCCGGAGAAGGGCTATGTGGAGCCGGCCCACGGTTCTGCACCGGACATCGCCGGCCAGAACAAGGCCAACCCCTATTCGATGATCGGTTCGGTGGCCTTCCTGCTCGAGAAATGCCTCGGGCTCCAGGAAGAGTCGGATCTCGTCTGGCGGGCCCTGTTCACCGTGTTCGAGCGCGGCTTCACCACGGTGGAGCTTTCAGCCGGCGGCTATGCCCCGGACCGCATCCTTTCAACCTCCGCCTTCGGCGATATGGTGGCGGAAATCGTCGGCGCATAGACGCATCGGCCCTGGGGCATTGGCGATAATTGCTCCAGGGCCGGTTGCGCTAGTGAAGCCAAGGCCGTCCAAGCCGCTTTTTTTCTCCGAGCGTTCAAGGACATTTGGAATGATCTCGATACTCTTACCGCCCCGGGCCGCCCGATGCTCCGCTCCCCTCTTTTCAAGCGTTTTTTCTTCTCCCTGCTGGGCGTGCTGCTGGGCTATTCCCTTTCCGTCTATTTTTTCTCGGTTCCCTCCCTCAGGAATCTGGTCCACACCCTGGAAGAACATACCGCCAAGACCATCCTCTCCAACGTCAACGATCTGGTCACCACCAGTTTCCTGGCCATCAAGGCCCATGAGGACTCGGTGGTCGATGCCCACCGGCGGGAACTGAAAACCGCCAGCCAGTTCGGAGAGGCCTTTCTGCGCAGCAAATACAACCTGGTGGAGAACGGCCTGCTCGGCGAAGAAGAGGCGAAGCTCACCGGCCTTGAGGAACTGCAGCGCTTCCGGCTCTCAGACAATGTGTTCGTCTGGGTGGCGGATTTCGACGGCAGGTACCTGGCGCACCCCGATCCGGCTTTGTTCTATGCGGATTTCTCCAATGAGAGGGACGTCTTCGGCAACCCGATCCTGATGCCCCTGATCGACCAGGCGTTGCTGAACGGAGAGGGGTTTCATACTTACTGGTGGCAGCGGCCGAGCGACACCCTGCCGGCCAAGGTGCTCGCCCATGCCCGGCTCTTTCCGGAATGGCAACTGGTGATCGGCACCGGCGTCTACCTCGACAAGCTGGAAGAAGAGGTGGTGCTCCGCAAGGAACAGATGATCAACGACCTGCGGGAGGTGCTGCGGCCGATCACCATTGCCGAGAGCGGCAACCTCTTCATTTTTGATTCCTGGCAGAACATCATCGTCCACCCCGATGCCGCCCTCGAAAACACCTCCTTTGCCAATGTAACCAATCCATCCACCGGCAAGTCCCTGGCCGAGGATATCATGGAGGCGGCCGACACCGCCGGCCGCCGCCTGCAGTACCGGGAGCCGGGCGAAACCGGCAGAGAGATGGTGACCTGGGTCGACTACGTTTCCGGCTTCGACTGGTATATTGCCTGCTCGGTGCCGATGGCGGAGCTCGACCGCAGCGCCGACAGCATGCGACGCAAGATCATCACCGTCTCGGCCATCGTCTTCGGTCTCACCACCCTGCTCATCGTCCTTCTCATGGAGAGGCTCCTCAAGCCGATTCGTCTCCTGTCCGCCACCGCCGCCCGGGTCGGCTCCGGCGACCTGTCGGCCCGCTGCGCGGTGGGCGGCAACGATGAAATCGGCACCCTGGCCTCGGCTTTCAACACCATGGTGGACCAGCTCAAGAGCCATATCGAGGAACTCGATGAAAAGGTGCTGGAACGCACCAAGGAGCTCGACGAACGAAACGAATGGCTGGAAAACGAAATCGTTGAACGCCGCCGTGCCATGGGGGAGCTGGAAAAAAGCAACAAACGCATCTCGCTTCTGCACCGCATGGGCGCCGAGCTGCAGGCCTGCAACAATCTCGAGGACACCTTTGCCGTGGTGAGCTCCACCCTCGCCGGCCTCTTTGCCAATTCGTCGGGGGGGCTCTACCTGGTGGAGCGTACCGAACGCCCCCTGCAACGGGCCGCTGTCTGGGGCGACAGCAGTGCCATTCCGCCAAAGCTTGAAGCGGCGGAATGCCCGGCCGTCCACCAGGAGGCAGCTATCCGCACCGATCTGCGTCATCCCGACCAGCTGTGCTGCCAGCATCTGGAAGAAAACGGCGACACCACTTCCTTTGCCCTCTGCCTGCCGCTTGTAGGCCGGGAGGCGGTGATCGGCCTGCTCTTTCTGCTGTTCGACGACCGCGCCGACCAGCGCCCCGCCGCTCAGCGCACCGCGGCCCTGGAGGCCAGGGAAAAGCTGGCAAGGGCGGCGGCCGACCACATCGCTCTGGCCCTGGCCAACATCATGCTGCGGGAGCGTTTGCGGGAGCAATCGGTGCGGGACGGTCTCACCGGGCTCTTCAACCGGCGTTACATGGAGGAAACCCTGGAACGGGAATTCCACAAAGCGCAGCGCGACAACACCACGGTCTGCATTATCATGCTCGATGTGGATTTTTTCAAAAAATTCAACGACACCTATGGCCACGAAGCGGGGGACATCGTGCTCATCGAATTGGGCCGGACCCTGGAGGCCGGGGTCCGCAAGGAGGATGTGGTCTGCCGTTATGGCGGTGAGGAATTCTTCGTCATTCTCCCCAAAACCAGCCTGGAGGAGGCCGGAAAACGGGCGGAGACCCTGCGCGCCTCGGTGCAGGATGATCTGCGCATCACTTACGGCGAGGCCCGCTTCCAGGTCACCATCTCCCTGGGGGTGGCCGCCTTCCCGGGCCACGGCGAGAGTATCGAAGCGGTGATGAACCGGGCAGACGCGGCGCTCTACGCCTCAAAGCAGGCGGGGCGCAACCGGGTGACGGTGAGTCCCGCCATCCCTTCCTGATCCCGGGCCCGGCTCAGGAGCCGCCGTAGCGGTGACAGCGGGCGCAGAGCATCATGACATCGGCGTCGGGCAGCAGGCTGCTGTGCTCGGAGCTGTGCGGGTCATGACAGCTCACGCAGGACAACGGCCGGTTCTCGTAGCGGGGGTCCTTGCCTCCCGCCACCGGGTGGCCGCGCACCGGATGATCGGTGGCGCCGATGCCTGGATGGCACTTGACGCACAACCGGGCCGGCTGCATCCGCAACTGAAAGGGCCGGGCACTGCCATGGGCATCGTGGCAGGCCACGCATCCTTCTTTTTCCAACACCTTGTGCAGATAGGGCCGGCCGAGCATGTCCTGGCGCAGGTCATGGCAATCGACGCAAAGATCCGTGATCTGGGCGTGGAGCAGCATTTTGTACCGGGTGCCGTGGGGATCGTGGCAGGAGGTGCAGCTGCCCATGGCCAGGGGCCCATGCAAATACTCGTGTTTTTCCAGGGCGGCCGCGGTCTTCTTGTGGCATCCGAGGCACAGCCCCTCCTGGGACAACTCGGCGGGTATCCAGTATTTCGAGCCGTCGACGCCGGCGGTCTCGCCCCCATGACAGACAAGGCACTGCCATTCGGTGGCCGTCTTGTGGCTATAGGTGGCGGCGCTGAATTCCTCCCGGTGGCAGGGATAGCACATGCTTGCCGGGCCCGGGCCGGGGGACGGCAGGCGGTCGCCCGCCTTGGCCTCCAGCCGGTGGCAGGAGCGGCAGGGCTCTTCCTGCTCGTCCCCATGGAAAAAGAGAGGTTCGAAGCCCGGGGGAACGGTCACCGAGTTGAAGGGGGGGGCATAAAAAAGGCGGCCGCGAAAAAGCACCTTGTCACCCTGGTGGACGAGCACGGCGGTCTCCCGTTCCCGGCGCAGATTGATGCGAAGGTGGGGAATCTCCTTGTGGGAAGTGAAAACCACCGTTCCCGCCGGCGGCGCGCCGCCGTCCACCAAAACGGTGAGCGCCCCGTGCTCGGCCTCGCGGCCGCCCACCACCGTACGGTGCGGCACCACGGACCAGAAACCGGGCGATTCCTCCGCCGGAACCGCCCGGCTCACCGAGCTTGCCAACAGTCCCAGCAGGAAAACACCGAGGGCCGCCGCCAGCCGTACAGGTTTCGTCATGGCGGATCTACTGCTGCCAGCGCAGCTCGTACATCTTCATGAGCCGCGACACCGCCAGCTTGTTCATCCGCACCGCCTTGTCCATATTGCCCTTGGTCTCGTAGATGTTGGCGAGAGCGATGATCACCTCGAGCTTCGGTTCCGGCACGATGAAGGCATTCTCCAGGTGCGCGAGCGCTCCGCCTGCATCCCCTTTGCCATAGAGCGCGAGCCCCAGGCCGGCTACGGCGTCGTCGCTGTCCTTGTTGCGCTGCAGGACCTCGCGGAAGCTCTTCTCCGCCTCGCTCCACTCCTCCCGTTGCAGGTGGGCGAAACCCTTCTCGATGTGGGCCTCTTCGAGGTCCGGCAGAAGCTTGATGGCGGTGGAGAATTCCCGCAGGGCCTCGGCGGTCATCTTGCGGTTCATCATCACCCGGCCGTAATTCACCCGGCGGATATATTCCTTTTCCTCCTTGCTCACCGCGGTGAGGTCGGCGGGCTCGAGGCTCTGCAGGAGCTCTTCCCTGGACATCTCTCCCAGCAGAAGACGGATGTTGCCGTCGACGATCTCCCGGATATTGTAGGTATAGGGCACCACTTCGTGCAGGGTCCCATCTTTGCCGACAAGGATGACCAGCGGCATCATGAAGACGCCATACCGCTCGTACACCTGGCGATCGGCGTCGGAGAGGAGCGGCAGCCGCACATGGCTCTTGCGCACGAACTCCTGCACCGTGTCGCCGGAAAGCGGTTCGGAGTACAGGGCCAGGAACTCGGCCCGGCCCTTGTGCTTTTCAGCGATCTCGCCGAGCTCGGCCAGCAGGGCCAGGGCACGCTGGCGGCGAAACTCGGGATTCACCGCAAAAAACAGGATGGCAGCGGGCTTGCCCTTGCCCGGGGCAAAGGTTTGCTGGCCGCCACCGTCGAGCTGATCAAGGGTGAAGCCCGGCAGCTTCTCGCCGATCTTAAAATTTCGCAACACATTGTCGGCGGCCAGGATCGTGCCAGTCCAGACCGTCA